>JBATUY010000253.1:0-10682 GCA_049671465.1 Pricia sp.
GCTTCAAACGGTGATACGATTCTTTGGTCTGCCCGAATTCTCCGATGGGGGCTTGAAAATCATAGGATATTTTGGTGGCGCCAACGGCCTCGTCACTTAGAAAGCCTCCCTTACCCTTAGGGGTCGAGCCCCCATGGTACATATAATAGCCGATGCCGTTCGCCCCGCTGCCCAGACATCGGTTGATCAGGGCATCGACACTTTTTGGGAGTACTATCGGCCGCCGATCATAGGTTGCCATAATGCCTCCCCCAAGTTCAGCGGCAAAGGCGGGATAGCTCTCCGAATCGTAACGTACGGGGGCGTAATCGGGATTTTTATGGAGGTCTTTATATAGATAGAAAGGAGATAGTTTCCTCTTCTGGGTCCATGTAGGGTAGGCGTAGGCCGCGGTAACTGGCAAAGATTCATTGGGAATGATTGCCGCATTCCCCCACCCTGTTGCGGTGTACAGCGGAGTTTCGATACCCGCCTTTTGCGCTAGGGATTTTAAGATTTTCATGTGGTCGTTGCCCAGATCCGCATAGGGATTTTCTTGGGTGGAAACGGCCACTCCTTTTTGGGTAACGGACTTGTCACGCTCCGCGGCGGTGTAGTCATAGGGTTGCCCGGGATAGGTCAACCCCCATGGCGCGGCGGACGCTTGATATTCGTTTTCGATCTGCGTTGCGATTATCGGGCCGCCCTCTTTGAAAAATAGTCCCTCCAGCTGTTCCCCGATGGTGTTGTACAGGCGTTCGACATAGAAAAGATACTCAGGGTCATTGGAACGTACTGTCAGAGGTTTTGCCAAAAGCCAATCGGGAAAAGCTCCGTTCCGCACCTCCCCATGCCCAAAAGGCCCGATACGGATGATGACCGGCATATCGTATTGTGCGCATAGTTCGACAAATTTGCGAACGTTTTTGTTCCCTTCAAAATTGAACTCGCCTTCCGTTTCTTCGTGCATGATCCAAAACACGTAGGTCGCGATCATGTTGATGCCGCCCGCTTTCATTTTTTGAATGGCCTCTTCCCAATAGACCTCCGGATACCGCGAAAAATGGAATTCCCCCGTAATCGGAATGATGGGCTTTCCGTTTTCGGACAGATAATAATTGTTCACGGAAATACTTTCCCCTTGGTTATTCGTACCGCCTAAATCCAATTCCGAAACAATTTCCTTTTCGGGGATGTCGATATTGATACTATAGGTATGTTCAGGTGGAGTTTGTTGACCTAAGGCCGAAACACAACTGATCAGGCTCAGTAAAGAAAACAGTAGCGACCAATATCTTTTGGTTTTCGAGGGTTCCCGTTTGTCAATCCATATTTCGAACATTATTTTTTATCTTTTTTTAGATGATTCCTTCACTCGACATCAAACCGGGTTACGATTTATCGAATAGACTTTGAATCTGGTCCACATCTAGCGCTACCTTGGGGTCGAACGCATCACTGGCTACATAGTTCTTCAAGCTATACAATAGTTGTTGCGCTTCTAGGCGTTTGTCGAGGTCGGTGTGCAAATCTACTCCTGAAAAAAGTAGTTTTCCCTTTCCGACCTTGGCCTCAAAAATCAGGGCCGTTCTACGGTTCTCGAACCAGTCGTCTACGATACGTATCACCGGTTTCAAATCCGGTGTAAAATCGTCGAGTACGATGGCGTTCGAATGCGACATGGCATCCCACCATTGCCAGTTCGAATGGTATTCCGTGGGGAAATCGGCCAATGCTGGATGTTCGGGATTACAGAGAATGCCCAAAGTGTGCGGTTTTTGGCCGTTCGTCCAAGAAGTGTTCCAGAAAATATTGGAGAAACCGACCCCGATGTCCCCGCCCATTTCAGGGGCGATATCGCCTTTGGTGATGTTCAGCAAGACCTTACCGCCGTTGGTGAGGAAGGCCATAGTACGGTTGTCCAGTTTATTTACGACCCGTATTTCTTGGTCGGTCGAGGATGTATCTCGAGGACTTTTTTCAGCAGGATACACCCATATGTCCCATGAATTTTTGTTCTCCCCTACCTGAACGCTCAGGGTAAGCTTTTGGGCTTCTTCGGCTTTTTTCAAATCGACCGAGATTTCGCCCAGCTGGTTGCCGTTGCCTATGGGAATGTCTTTTTCGGACAGGTTACCTTGGGCGAAAATTCCCCCGTCCGTATCGGCTAGTTTCCATCTTGGAGCTACGCCGCTCAAGGGCTCTTTCCCGAAGTGGGCGACCTCAACGGAGGCCTTAAAGGTATCCGTATTCAAGAATATCCTTTTTTGCATTCGGGCCAAGGGTACGGTCTCACTGCAGAATGCGCGGTATTCTTCGGGAGTTACGTATCCTTTTTCATCCCAAAAGGCATCGAGCACACCGATCAGTGCGGTACCTTGCCCAGGGAAATCATGTAAATCCAAAAGCTGAAAACCGGCCATATCCTTGGTGCGCAACGCGGCCTCGATGTCGGCCTTGTAACAGAGGGTCTGTAATTTGCCCGAGGCCAAAAGTAGGCTGTCCGCCAACTCGCCCATGTGGTTTTCTTCTAAAGTCTCCTTGAAAATCTCGAAGTTTTTTGGGCTAGTGACGCCGGTATATTTCGACATTTCCTTAAAATTGGGATACACGCACCACTGGCCCATCTCGTGACTGACGTAGGGCATAGGCGTTTTCGCGATCAACTCCGCATAATCGAATTCCGTCTGCGGCGGTTCAGCGTTGATGACACTTTTCAGGTTTTGGTTCCATTGCTGAATGCGGGGGCCGGAGTGGTCATAAAAATCCATAGTATCGAGATAGGGCCATCCGGCGCCACTGGTATAGACCCTTCGGTTATCGAAAACTTTCATATGGTCGACAAATTGGGTCAGGTATTCCTTATGATTGTCTCCCGAAGGTTCGTTACCGTAGGCCATCATCACAAAGGAAGGATGGTTGCCGTACTCGGCGATGATATCCTCGGCTTCTTTGTAGATAAATTGGTCGATGGGTGCACCGTCACCGATGCTCGCCCAAGCGGATGCTTCGACTTGAAGATATACGCCCAGTTCATCGGCAGCTTGAAATGCGGCCTCGGGCGGACACCAAGAGTGAAACCGCATGTGGTTCAGGCCATGGTCTTGGATAGTTTTTAGGATGCGTTTCCATTCATCGACATCGGTCGGGGGATATCCGGTCAACGGAAAAATGGCACATTCTAGGGTACCCCTCAGAAATACAGGCCGGCCGTTGACTTCAAATTGCTTTCCGTTGGCCTTAAAATCGTGCATACCGAAAACGACTTCCTTCTCATGGGTGCCACCTTCCCATTCCAACCGCAGCTGCATCGTGTAGAGATTGGGATCGAACTCGTCCCACAGCAGTGGATTTTCTCCCATAAAATAGGCGACTTCGAAGTTTCCGACGGAATCGATTTCCAGTTCTTTGACCACGTTTTGCAGATTTTCACCATCCCCTGAGGTTTTGGCCATCAAGCTGAGCTTGGCACTTTGCGGTCGGCCCGTGATATTTCGGACCGCTCCTTTGGCGATAACCCGCATCTGGCCTAGATCGGGATAAAGCTGCACGGTCTCAATATAGACCGGTGGCACTGCCTTGAGCTTAATGTCGCCGACAACACCGTTCCAGTTTGTCTGGGTATTGTCGGAAACGCTGTGGGCGTCTACCCCGGGATCGATATCTTTGATCCGGTTGTCGACACGCAAGGTCAGGGTATGTTCGCCAGGCGAAAGGTTTTCTGCCAGATTATAATCATGTGGCGTTCCCAACGTGTTTTTCATGCCGACTTTCTCACCGTCTATCCAAAGTGTCGTTTCCCAATGGGCGCGTTCCAAATGTAATTGGATGCTTTGCCCTGCCCAATCTTCGGGTATATCAACCTTCTTTTGATACCAGGCCGGACCGGTATAGACCTTATTGGGACTCAGCCAAAAGGAAATCTTGATATTGCCCGGTTGTCGGTACTTTTCGTATTTCGGGCTGGTGTACCAGAGACTATCGTTCCACATACTGCCCGTCCAGTTCGTATTCAACGAGATATCATCGCCTTTTCCGTATTCGGCCATGGAACCCGGCAGCGAAATTGTGTCGGACAGATCTTGAGCGTACCATTTTTCAGCCACGCCCTGATCCAGCGAATCGATTTGAAATTGCCAAAGGCCTGAGAGGTCGATTTCTTGGGTTCGCTCCGTTCCGCACGAAAACAGCAGTATGACCGACAGTACCATGACCGGGAAACCAATATATTTAGTTTTTAAAATTCTCATAACGCTATTATTAATTCTTTTTGTTCTGCTGATCTTCATCTTCTGGGTTATTCCACGCGAGGTACGCCTCATAAATAGCATCGGCAACAAGTTGGTGCCCCTTTTGGCTCACATGGTTGTTCTGTGCCATAAATCCCTTGAGGGGTTCTGTTTCCGATAGTTTCCGAAAAAGGGCGTAGCTATCTACTAGGCCCACGCCGTACTTCTGGGCCAAATGCCGAATCTGTTCGCTATGTTTCGCCAATTCAGTGTCCTTCGAGGAAATATCCTCCCTGAGGTCTGGCGTAGGCGTCATCAATATCAATTTGGTTCCGTATTCCAATGCTTCTACAATCATCTTTTCCCAGGCCACCTTTGCCCTTTTCAATCCGATACTGCGATCGTTCAGGGCATAATCGATGAACAATAGGTCGGGTCTGTGGTTAAGTACTTCATCTTTAAAGCGTTCGGCCCCCTGTTCCGCTTGTTCCCCACCGATCGAAGTGGTGATAGCGTTCACTACGGAATAGGGATAATGGTCGTTCACCTTTTTCAAGGTCAGAAACGGATAGGCGTGCAGCCGGTCGGTCACCCCTTTGGTCAAATATCCGGTAGGTACCGAATGGCCGTGAAAGACCAAGTTGATCATCCGATTGTCGGGCCACTGTTTTCGGAGCTCGGTTTTTAAAGTATCTAAATAGGATGACCCATCAGCAATGTGTTGTGCGCGCAGCTGTCCCATAATCAAACAAAGAAACCCTAGGATGACTCCGTTTTTCAGGTATGCTTTTTTTATATTTTTCATGCTGTTATTTTAAGCAAGTCCGGTCATTTCCGTTTATTCAATAGGATGGTAAACTGCGCTACTTACCATCCTTTTATTTTTTATCGTTGGTCAGTTCCATTTCAATCTCTTCGAGGCTTTTTCCCTTGGTTTCCGGTAATTTTCTTTGGATAAAAAGATATCCCAAAACACATATCCCACTATAGACCCAAAATGTACCGGAGGCACCGAGAGCGTCGTTCAAAATCGGAAACGTAAACGTAAGTACGAAAGAAGCGATCCAAAGGGATAAGGTAGCGATGGACATGGCCAGACCGCGCAGCCGGTTCGGGAAAATTTCGGACAATACCACCCAGGTAATCGGCGCCAGCGACATCGCATAAATGGCAATGGCCGTAATGACCAAGACCAGTACCGGCCAGCCCGTAAACTCAAAATAATAAGCACCTCCGAGAATGGCGTAGACAGCCGCCAATCCGATGGAACCGAAGAGCATCAGTTTTCTACGGCCCCAACTGTCGACCGTGCGCATGGCGACAAAGGTGAAAATCAGGTTGACACTGCCCGTGATGATGATGTTGAACAGCATATCGCCCACGGAATATCCGGCTGCCGTAAAGATTTCGTCAGCATAATTAAAGATGATGTTGATACCGCACCACTGTTGAAAGATGGCTAAAACGATACCGACAATCAGAATGGGAAGCACTTTGACACTTTTCAGCTCTGAGAGGGATATTTTTCGGCCTTGGTCTTTTTCTAGAGTCACCTTCATATTCTTGACTTCTGCTTCAGCATATGCCCGACCGCCAATTTTTTCCAGTACGGCCTTTGCCCGCACATCATCATCGACCTTCGCCAGAAATCTGGGACTTTTGGGCACGACGAACATGAGAATAAAAAATAGGCCCGCGGGGATCAATTCTGCCCAGAACATCCAGCGCCATCCCATTTGGCCGTTCCAAGACGCGCCGATTTCCTGTGGGGTCATTCCTGCGGGAATCGGCTCGGCGATAGCGTAGTTCGCAATCTGCGCTGCCAAGATTCCGACGACGATGGTCAACTGGTTGATGGCTACGAATTGCCCACGATATTTTGCCGGGGCGATTTCAGCAATGTACATGGGAGAAAGCGTCGAAGCCAGTCCGATGCCCAGACCGCCAATTAAACGATACACGATAAACGGCGTAAAGCCATCTGTGTACCCCGTACCAAAAGCGGACAGCGTAAAGAAGGCCGCTGCCATAATTAGCGGGATTTTTCTACCCAATCTGTCGGCAATCGCCCCGGACAGTACCGCCCCGAAAATACAGCCGACCAGGGCACTGCTCACTGCCCATCCCTGTACGGTGGCTTGATTGGTGATGCCGAAGAACAGTTCATAAAAAGGTTTGGCGCCGCCGATGACCACCCAGTCGTATCCAAATAGGAAGCCGCCCATGGCGGAGACCAGGGCCAAGAAAAGGAGGTATTTGAAATTGAAATTGGTTTCGGTCATTTCTTGTTTGTTTCGCCCAACAAGGTCGAGACGAATCTGAGGGCTGGACTGGTTCAAAATATTATAGCACTATCATTGCAATGTATCGATTATAAGGACGGCATAAAATGGAGAAAAATTGGTTATACATGGATAATTTCACTTTAGTTTTAAATCTATCAAAATATCAATTCCATTAATGAAATTAAGTTTGATTCGGAACGCTTATCCTAAGTCTGAGCAGCGGTCCCTATTCTAATTCGAAAACGCTGCCCTATTTTGATTCGGAGCGGACGCCCTAATCACGGACTTTGGTAAACTACAGCAAGGAAAATGGCCATGAATTCAAAAATCCGCCAAAAACAATTCACTACTATTTTTATCTCAACAGTTCAGGCTTACCCCCTGGGCCGACCCAACGCATCCCTTTTTCTACGTTTTGCTCAACGGTCTCTGACGCAAAGGGAATTCTAATTTTATATGGCTTCTTTAGGTTTAGATGTACCCTAGAAACAACATCTTCAGGCAATTTGATGAGCAGTATATTTTCCTTCTGTTCCACTTCGCAGTTCATCGTACGTAAGCTACCATCCTCACGTTGCAGCACAAAGGCATTCGGCACGAACTGTTCCGCCATTACCCTAAAATGCTCGTGTACGTCGTTATCGCAGCTCCAGCCTTGGCTGAACCCATGATACCCATCACGCCTCCAGTTCAGTTTGGCGACCTCTCCCTCGGGCACGCGCCACCAATCGCTGATCATGGACATCCATTGCTCCCCGACAACCTTTGGTACACGTTTGCCCTGTCCGGGATTTTCGGGGTCGTGAACAAATAGCTCGGAATCGATATAGGGATCAGGAACAAACGCCCAGCGCAAGGTCCCGGTTTTTTCGTCTATAGCTTGGGCACAGGCTCCCATGGCATTATTCATGATATTGAGATAAGGCTCTTCACCTGTCAGCAAATACAGATAGAATGCTCCGAACTGGCTTCTCATCGTCCAGCCATGGGGTGAGTTCATCATATTCGGAAGAGTCAATATATCGTACTGCGCCTCCCAAAATCGCAGACTTCCGTTGCGCATACGAGCATCGGGTATAATCGCCTGGGTAAGGCATTCGTGCCGTTTTTGGACTTTTAGGCTCGCCTCAAGAAAGTCGTTGCGCATCGTTTCGTCATCGGAGTTAAGCGCATGTAAAGCCAGTAATGACCAGGCACTCCCTGATTGAGTATCTTCATAGGTAGATTCTCCCTCGGTATCGCCCATATCCTTAACGACCAGCAGATTTTGGGATGCCCTATCGGCTGAACGCATATGACGCTCGTAACGTTTCTTCCATTTAGGCTCCCTTTCAGCCAAAGGACGCTCATAAAAGGCTAGTTCCCGCAGAAATTTACCGCCAAGGGTCAGTGCGGTGTACCCTTCAAAGGCGCCATTGGGTTTCTGAAATTTATTGATCATAAGTTCGCCCCATTTGGCGGCTTCCTCAAGGTCTTCTATTTTTTGTGTGGCGGCATAACGGGCCGTCATCATACCTACCATCCAAGACGTATTTTGAGGGCGCGTGTGCCAAGTCGGTTGGTCGTGAAAGAAATCGGTCTTGGTAGAATCGACCATAAGGGTGTAGAAATTATCGAATATTTTTTCGGTCTCCGCCAATTTTTCCTCGTCGGGGAAATAGGTATGGGCCCAATATGCGCTAAAAAAGCTTAACCAACCTTCGCGGTGCATCATGGGCTTGATCTGCATACGCAATGCTTCCGACCTTGCCTGCTCAAGATACCAGCCCCAAGGTTTACGTACATGAAAGATGGCTTCGGTCCGTTTTCCATTGGAAGTGGCCTGAAGGGTATAGTTGCCGATATCTTCGGGAGCGTTTATAGTATAAAGTAGTTTATTATCGCTTACATCAGGTTTTGGCAACTCCATCATTTCTCCGGAGGGACTTCGGACTGAAATTTCGGGTATTGGTTTCGTATCAAAGTATACTGCCATTTCCAGAGTTTCGCCTGGTGCGGCAGTGGTGCGATCTAGACCTATTGTCGGGGCGTTCGTATTAGCGGCTATCTTTGGCAGCACATCATCTAAACTGTTGGCCGGCTCAATCTTTATCGACCAACTACGTTCTTCTCCAGCAGCTAATTCGACCAATTCTTGGGGATGACGTTCGGGTAGCGGAAGTACATGCATCGGATGTAATGTGCTTGTTGCGATTCGATGTGTCATGCCTATATATCCAATTTCTCTGGATGCTACCGGATCGGAGGAACTGATGGTAAGAATTTGCCCATTGGGATTTTGAAAATAGCCCCAAAAATGCGTCTTTTCACAGCGTAACAAGGTAGGGAAGAACTTATCGAAATAAGCTTCGGGGTCTTTCATTTCATGGTCGATGCCTAATCGAATACCTATTGAGGGCTCGGCAGCAAACGACTTCGAACCCTTATTTTTCAAACCCGCGACAAGGGTAAGTATACCATCAACGTCTTTATACTCCAAGTTGTAAAGTATATCGTTTTTGCTTCCCTCATAACGTAAGTTTTCACCGGCTACCCTGGTCAAGTCAATTCCCTCCCAGGCCGGTCCACTTTGTTCATCGTTTCTCCAAGGAATCCGAACGGTTTCTCCATTAAAGGCCATTTCCAAATTGGTAATCGCTCCTTTTTTGTTGATGGTAGCTATCCAACCGCCTTTGTCTGATTTTAATTTTCCCTGCCGGCTATTTTGCGAGAAAACAGTACTGACTATGGTAAGATTGAGTATTAAACTTAGAGTCCATACTGTTTTTATTGACATTATCTTCATCTTGGTGCAACTAGAAATGTGACCCTTGAAAGCTCTATTAGGTTCGATATACGTTATATTTAGTTGAAAAATTTCCGGAATCATTCAAAAGAAAATTCTTTTGAATGATTGTTCGACCGGTGATACTGAAATCTAAAAATTCGAAAATGATTGTAGGGAAGCAAGGTTTTTGATCAAGTTAACGCTTTAGTAACCAGGATTCTGACCGATTTCCGGATTTTCATTGCGGGCACTTTGGGGAATGGGGTATAGCCTCAAATGGTCACCTGCCGGATTGAAGCCCTCCGCCTCGGCCGTGGAGATAAATTTCCCATGTCGGATCAGATCTTGTCTTCTATGGCCTTCACACCAGAGCTCCCTACCGCGCTCGTCAAGAATAAAATCCCTGAAAGAGCTTTGGGTAAGACTCCTAGATGTTTCGGAAACCCCTGCTCTTGCCCGAATTTGGTCTACCAAATCCATCGCTTCGGCAGTCGGGCCGGAAATCTCATTGATGGCCTCTGCACGGGCCAGTAGAACGTCGGCGTACCTGTAGATAATAACGTCGTTTCCTTGCCTGTAACCGTTATGTTCGGGATCGTCTCCGTATTTTTTAGGTGCCGCCCCTACAGCTTTGTTATTCTGTACTTCCCTAAAGTCGACCATATTACCATCGATATCTTCATAATATCGAATCAAACGCGATAACCTAAGATCTACCCCTTCCTCGAACTTATCATAAAATGGCCATGGGGTTTTAAGGCCTCCCCATATACTGTATTTAATTCCCGTCGGACTCTTGTATTCGGGGGTCTGGGGCAAGCAGGCGGCAAACCAGGAATACGCAAGACCGCCATCCTGGGCAAGTTTTGGAACCACGAAAATAGTTTCCGTGTTGCTGGCTCCTTCATTTTCGATATCGAAAATACTGGTATACGTCGGCATTAGTTGATATCCAAGACTCATAATTTCATCACTGGAGTCCAATACACCTTGCCAATCTTTTTGTTGCAATTGCAATTTCATCAACATGGTAAGCGCAGCACCTTTGGTGACCCTACCATAGTCTTGACTATCATAAGATTCCGGAAGACTAGGAATAACGGCGTTCAGTTCCGTAGCTATAAAATCGACTATCCACGCTTCGGTTGGCCTTTCAGGCTGTGTTTCTGAATTAATGGCCTTGGCTTCCTCGAAGTCCACAATAATTGGTACAGGGCCATAAAGGTCCAACAAATTGAACGCATAAAAAGCGCGTAAGGCCCGGGCTTCGGCAATGATCCTATTTTCAAAATCCCCTTTCTCTATAGGGGCTTCCTCTAAATTACCTATTAAAAGCGTAGCTTTTGTAATAGATCGTACGTACCTGTTAAAGTTGGATTCTACGCTTCCCGTCTCCGGTGTCCAAGCTAAACGGTCTAAGCT
>JBATUY010000254.1:0-2117 GCA_049671465.1 Pricia sp.
TTAATGTGGCGAGTAATCCTAAATTTTTCATGGGTTCTTTGTTTTTATGTTACCCAAAGAATTTAAGGATTCTTAGTCCCAATACGATTGAGGTAGGTTAGGTAACTAGGTTAAAAAGTGTTAAGAAACCACCCCCAGGTTCCTGCGGATCCGACTCAGGCTTTCAGGCTTGATTCCCAAGTAGTTCGCAATATGATAGTTGGTAACACGATCGACGATACCGGGGTAGTTAATACAAAAATCAACATAGCGTTCGGTGGCATTTTTTTCGAGGGAGGATAAAATGCGCCTGCGCAGGGCCACAAAGGTACGAGTGGTCTTTATCCTAAAAAAACGTTCGAATTTCGGGATGCGACGGTAGAGCGTTTCCAAAACCTCTGCCTGTATTCCTAATAATAAGGAGTCTTCAATGGCCTCGACATAGAGTTTCGCAGGTTGGTTACCGAAAAAAGCCTCGAAATCACTGATCCACCAATCCTCGATTGCAAATTGTATAATGTGTTTTTCCCCGACGGCATCCAAATAATAGGCTTTTAAACAGCCTTTTACCACGTAGTATTCCGACCCTACCCTATCGCCAGGTCGGATTAAGAACTGCTTTTTTAAAACTTCTGTCGGAGAAAGGATACTTTGGAACTCTTCCATTTCTTTGTCGGAGAGATCAATGACCCTCGAGACATGTTCCTTAATGTTTTGGTTACTGTTCATATGGGTCTCGAATATGTCAGGCATTGAGGTTATCAAAACTGTATCGAAAAAAATGACCCGATAAGACTGATTTGATAGGTGGAACTGCCGGTCGGGAGGAGACCGACCTACGTGTGAAAATCCAATTCAATATTATTACAAATTACACTTTTGTCCTACTACAAACCTTCCAAAGCTTCTTCGACCGGCGTCTCGCCGGAGATCATCTCGAATATGGTGTTGTGCGCGGTGTTCCCATGCACAGACAAAACCAAGGTTTGGGCCACATCTTCCCGAGGGATTTCCCCGCGTGATTCCAACTCTTTGGCCAGTTTAATTTTTCCGGTCCCGTTATCATTGTTCAGAGTCCCCGGTCGTACAATGGTATAGCCGAGTCCACTACTTTTTAAATATTCATCCGCATTATGCTTTGCCTTTAGGTATTCTTTCAACCGATCTGCCTTTTCGGGATGCCCCGCCCCTATGGAACTCAACATGATAAACTTCTTGATGTCTACTTTCTTACCGGCATCGATCAGCCGCTTGGCACCCTCTTGGTCTACCTCAACCACTTTTTTACCACCAGATCCTGCCGCAAAAATTATCTTGTCAATATTCTTTACGGCTTCGGAAAGGTCATCTTCAAGGTCGGCCATAACTGATTTTACGTCTTGGTTGTCGAAAAATTCGACTTGTTCCCTATTTCTCACCATGGCAATCGGCTCGAAGTCCTTATCCGCTTTTAAAATATGTATTATTTTCTTTCCGGTAGTACCATGGGCACCCGCTACTAGTATTCTTTCCATATAGATGGTGTTCTTTTTGTTAAAATTAAACCTAATACGTTCCCTGTGCTAGCTCAAAACATTCTAAAATTGACCATAAAAGACGCCTGATTTGCCGCATAAGAAAACTTTTTTGCGCTGTCCTCCCTTAAATTCACTTTTGTCTTCTTTCCCCCTATCCACAGAAAAGCGCCCGACAGGGCGCAAGATTCAAAGACGGAACTCAAATTTATCTGTTAAAGATTTTGGTCCCGCAAAAGGTGAATTAACGGAACTATTAAAAAGAACGGTAAATGGTACTGTAATTGATTTTAAAAATGCTAATCCTCGCTGTGCCGAAAAATGGCCATTTTATAGTACACCCAATGTCAGGCGAGGAGAGATTCGTATATTTTTTATTGACGGGAAATTTCATTTACATTCACTCAACATTACCCAAATTTCGTTGTCCACCGCACTGCTGACCACAATATCCGCTTTTTTATCCTGATTAAGGTCTCCGACATCCATACCATAAGGTTGTTGTCCTACCGACAAGGAACTGTATGGTTCTTCCGATATGCCCTCCTCGCTACCTTTAAAAATAAGTACACTGCTGCCTTTTTGATCCAATAGGATCACATCCTTCCAGTTATCCCCGTCAAC
>JBATUY010000255.1:0-4148 GCA_049671465.1 Pricia sp.
GGGTAATGGATACCTTGGGTATGTTCTCCCCATTAGTCGAAGAGTATAGTATCGATGAAAGTTTTGTAGACCTGTCGATGTACGGCAAGAACGAACTTTCAAACCTGGCACACAGCATCAAAAATACCGTACATAAGAATACCGGAATACCCGTGGGGGTCGGCATCGCCAAAACGAAGTCACTATCACAATTGGCCAATAAATTCGCGAAAAAACAGAAATCAAACGATAATGTATACGTAGTCGACTCCGAAGCAAAGCGCGCCTATCTGTTGCAACAAACTAAGGTAAAAGATATCTGGGGCGTCGGTAAAAAACATGCACAGCGCCTTGAGCGTATTCAAATAAAGACTGCCCTTGATTTTGCCAATATGCCGGTAACCTGGGTAAGAAAAGAAATGACCGTCATCGGAGAACGGCTCTGGCGCGAGCTGAACGGTACGCCCTGTCTAGAACTAGTGACCGAGCCTGAGCCTAAAAAAGGCATTGGCACTGCCAAATCATTTGGTTTTAAATTGACCGAATACAGCTTGATTGAAGAGGCTTGCAGTTATTATATTTCGGAAGTCGCCGATTTGCTAAGGCAACAGAAAAGTGCCGCTTCGCTTATCGAAGTATCGCTTGAGACGAATCAGCACAGCGCTATAGATAAACAATACAGGAATAAAATTAAGATTGCCCTGGACGCACCTACGGATAGCACCATCAAATTGACCAAAGAGGCCCTACAAGGATTGAAAAAGATTTACCGGCCCGGATTCCGATATAAAAAAGTGGGCGTCAATTTGCTACAAATTGTCAAACGCCACGAAATTCAGACCGATCTTTTTGCAAAGCCCCACAAAAGCGAAAGTGATACCATAACCCGAATTATGGATGATTTAAATAGTAGGTTCGGAAAAAATAAAATCAAATTGGCTACCGTGGGCAATCGTGAAAACCAATGGGCCTTGATTAAAGAGCATCGCAGCCCTAGATTTACAACACAGTGGAAAGAACTGATGGCCATAGGGGGTCATTTAAAAAATGGAGTTTAGAGCTTTGAGTACATCATTCGGCGAAGACATCTAGCCATTAGGCTAAATTTTTAGCATATAGGATTCGTAAAAAAAACAAATGAACCGTATGTTTATAAAAAAAGAAATATGGACAATAAGAAGAAAGAATCAAAACCTGCCGACATGCATTCCGACGGAGTTCATTTTGACAAGGATATTTTAGAAAGCAAACGCAATGAATCGGCAAGAGCAACCACCGTTGAAAAAGACAACTCGGAAACGCTGAAGGCAGATGTTTCAAAATCCGAAGGGAAAGACGATGGTGACGAAACAAGTAATGGCGCCCAAAACACTTCCAAAAAAACTAAATGAAAAATTAAGAGTTAGTAAAGGTTTTAACGCTCACTCTGTATTTGGCAATGCCGAAATTTGGCGGTAAACCCTGCACTTCCCGCATCTAAATATAAAAGAGCGGAAGGTGTAACGGAGTTAATACTAGCCCTACGCAAACATTTTAAGGCTCCGCTTACTGAGACGATGCTTTTTGATTGGCATAGCATGCTTATGACAGGCAGTAGTGGAATACAACTAGGTGCATAGTATTTGGCGAAGCTATGGCGGATCAAGGTAGCGGTAGTATTATCAATGTATCGTCGATGGCGATACTTTCCGCAATCACCAGGGCACCCGGTTACTCGGTCGCAAAGGGCGGGATTGATATCTTCACCAAATGGTCGTCTATGGAGTTGGGAACGAAATTCGACGAAAAAGTCAGGGTCAACGCAGTTGTCCCGGGCTTTTTTATTGGAGATTAGAATAGACGCGTTTTAATTAATGAGGACGTATCCTATACAAAGCGAAGTAAAAAAGTAATCGCGCGAACCCCAAAAGGGCCGTTTCGGGGACACTGGTGCATTGAACGGTATTGTGCACTTTTTATGTTCAGATGCCGCAAGTTTTATCATAGCTACGATTATACCGGTCGAAGGTGGATTTAGCTCCTTTAGATGCGTTTAATACCATTGCCGTTAGAGATTCGGACCTGCATCAGGAAACCAATTCGGGTCGCTAAACATTTTTGCAGAAGGTTTGGCACTTCAAACTGGGTAAAAACGCTTCACCTTCTCTATACCATATTAAAAAAAATACATGGAACTGATAAAAACACTAAGATGGTTTGGAAAGCAAGATACTATTTCCTTAAATGAGATTCGCCAAGCCGGAGCTACAGGTGTTGTCACCGCTTTGCATCATATCAAGAACGGAGAGGTGTGGCCGGTCGATGAAATTCTCAAGACCCAAAAGAATATAGAAAGTCACGGGCTGACTTGGGAAGTGGTAGAAAGTTTACCGGTAACCGAGGATATAAAAAGGGCATCACCTTTGAGGGACTTGCACATTTCAAATTATAAAAAAAGTGTCCGAAACCTAGGTGAATGCGGCATTAAGACCATTTGTTACAATTTTATGCCTGTTCTCGATTGGGCTCGAACCGACCTCCATTACAAATTGGATAACGGAGCAGAGGCCATGTACTTTAGCCTTGTTCATTTTGCAGCCTTTGACATACATATCTTAAAACGACCCAATGCGGCTAGTAGTTATTCATCTACTATACGGGAAAAAGCAAAAAAGTATTACGCGACTTTAACTAGGGAGGATAAAAATCAAATCTCGCATAATATTATTGTAAAAACGCAATCCTTCATAGACGGGAGTTTGGGCGGAGATGAAGAAAACTACCTGACAAAATTCAATCATCTGCTAGCGAGTTACGACAATATCGACAGGGATAAGCTACGGGAAAATTTTTCCTATTTTTTGAACGAAATAATCCCCATCGCTGAAGAAAGCAACGTAAAATTGGCCGTACATCCTGACGATCCACCGTTTCCACTCTTAGGGCTTCCAAGAATCATGAGTTCTGAAGACGATTTTACCTGGCTATCAAAAACCTGTCCGTCCTTGAACAACGGTATCACGTTCTGTTCTGGATCTCTTGGAGCCAAAAAGGAAAACGATTTACCCTCGATTTATAAAAAATTTGCGGACCGAATTCACTTTGTTCACTTGCGCAGCACCAAAGTGTTAGAAAGCGGAGACTTTTTCGAAACGGAGCACTTGGATGAAAGCGTGAACCTTCCCGGTTTGATGAAAGTAATTATCGAGGAGCAAGTGCATAGAAAAAAAACGGGCCGCAATGACTTTAATTTGCCAATTAGACCCGACCATGGCCACAAAATTTTGGATGATTTTAAAAGAGAAGCCAATCCGGGATATCCTCTTTTGGGGCGCATGAAAGGTCTGGCAGAATTATCGGGTCTCGAAAAAGGGATAAGGCATATTTTATTTGATACCCCTGTAGGGTCCCTTAATTGATTTCATTGAAATAACATGGTCATCCGTACTCATAAAAATTAATCCCAAATAACCTTCTGCGCACTTATTCTTGTTTGAATCCCAAATATGCGAGAATATTACTTCTCGACAGACACTGTATATATTAATTGTCGTATTTTCTAAATCAGCAATGAAATGATTCTTATTATACATAACAGCCGTAGAGATAATTAAAATGGAGCTACGGACAGTTTGCAATCTGAGCATCTCTAAAATAAAAAAGCTCCCGAGAAATCGGAAGCTTTTTTACTTACTTGCGGTCTGGACGGGACTCGAACCTTGTTCAGCGAGCCCAGTCGCCGTGGCATATCTGCCAAATATCTTCTTCTATGTTAACGATTTGTGACCTATTTGCTAATGATTGATAGCTCAACTTGTATTCGTCTGGTGCAAAGATAAGAATTCTTTTAAATTGATAGCATTAGGTACTAAATAATTTATACGATTAAGAGAAAAAGGTGTTCTTACAATATTTCGGAAAGGCAAATTCGTAAAGTCTTTATATCATTGTATTGAGGTGTAGCAAGTCATTAATGGAAGGAGAAATATATATATTAATAAATAGGTCCAGATCATCCAATGTATTTAAAAATATACAAGGATAACCCTGTGAGTATTAATTAATGTTTAACCTATAACTAAAAATTATAGTTTCTAAATTGAGTTTTCTGCCCAGAAAAGTTTTACGATTCGCTAGTTCAAATATTTCCATATATTGAGCCTATGGAAAAAGATTCTCAAATTAAAATA
>JBATUY010000256.1:0-14184 GCA_049671465.1 Pricia sp.
GAGAAATCTTGGAGCCATTTGTTCATGATGTACCAGCCAATGGGCAGTGCGATAAAAATGGCTACGGCGACCAGCTTGAGAAAATCGGTGGTCAGTCGGAAAGTGATTTGACCGACACTGGCGCCCAAAACCTTGCGTACGCCGATTTCCTTGGTGCGTTTTTGCGCGTTGAAAGCGGCCAGACCGAAGAGGCCCAAACAGGCGATAACTATGGATAGGATGGTAAAAAGGATGAAAATGCTTCCCAAGCGCTGTTCGGCTTCGTAAGTACTGTTAAAAGAATCGTCCATAAAGGAATAGTTGAAGGGTTGACCGGGGGCGATTTCGTTCCAGATGCCTTCGATGTCTGCGATGGTGTTCGCGAAATTTCCCGCTTTGAGCTTTACGGCCAAACTTCCTGATGAGGGTTGCATAAAAAGGCCCAGGGCGCCGATATTTTTCCGCAGGGTTTGGTAGTGGAAGTTTTTTACGACACCTATGATGGTGTAGAATACTTTTTCACCTTCCTCCAAATCGGCATCTTCCGTAATGCGCTTTCCCAATGCTTCATTTGCGGTGACACCCATAACGGATAAGGTGGCCTCGTTGATAATCGCGGACAGGGAATCGGTGACCAACTTCTTGTCAAAATTTCTTCCGGCGACAAGCTGCATGTCAAGGGTCGCCAAATAATCTTCATCGACGGACCATTCCTGCATTTGAATGGCGTCTTCTTGCCCCGTCGCCCCTGCCTCGAAAAAAGAGGTGTCGCTTCTATAAGAGGGCGTTGGTAGAAAACCGCTTAGGGTCGCGTTTTGAACCCCGCTCAGTTTTTTGACCTCGTTTTTAAAGGTTTGGGTCTGATTGCCCACGGCATAAGTGTCGTTGATCAAAAGGATTTGGTCTTTGGCATACCCGAGATCTTTGCCCTGAATAAATTGTAATTGTTGAAAAACGACCAAGGTAGCCACAATCAAAAACACAGAAATCGCAAATTGGAAAACTACTAAGGTGTTCCGGACGCGTCCCCCGCCTACTTTGGTCTGACCGCCACCTTTCAAGGTTTTGACCGGCATGAAGCGGGACATAAAAAATGCCGGATAGCTTCCCGATGCTATGCCCAGTACACCGGTCGCAGCAATCAGAATCATCCAAAATATAGGACTCGCAAACGGAATGTCGACCGATTTTCCGGATAGTTCGTTGAAAAAGGGAAGCGCCAAAACGGCTATAAACACGGCCAATAGCAACGAAAGGAAGGAAATCAACCCTGATTCCGTCAAAAATTGCCGTACCAAATCGGTTTTGTTGGAACCCAAAGTCTTCCGGATGCCGACCTCCTTCGCCCTTTTCAGGGAGTGGGCGGTAGACAGGTTCATAAAGTTTACACTTGCCAGTACCATCAAGAATATCCCGATAAACAAAAGAATGTATACGTTTTGGATACTACTATTGGGACTAATCTCTGTATTGCGCTCCGAATAGAGGTGAATGTCGGTAAAAGGCATCGCGTAATACCGGATATAGTCACCGGATGCGGCAAAGGTTTCTGCGGTCATCCCAGGAAAATACTTCTGTGCCCAAGGTAGCATGTACCGTTCGAGTATGCCGGCCAATTTCGTTTCAAAGACATCTCCATCGGCATTGGGAATCAGTTTAACGAAAGTAAAATAGTTCATACCGCCCCAGTTTTCTTCCCGAGAGCCGACGTTACCCGCCATGGCCATAAAAACGGTATAGTCCCTTAAAAAGGAATTTTTCGGAAGGTCATCCATCACTCCGGTCACGGTATAGGTATCGGTATTGTTCAGCAACACGCTTTGACCTAACGCATTGCCGGTACCGAAATACCGTTCCGCCGCCGATTTCGTAAGCACCAATGTATTGGGCTCGGTCAGGGCAGTATTGACATCGCCGACGAGTAGGTCGATATCGAACATTTTAAACAAGGTAGAGTCGGCAAAGGTCACCTGCAGTTCCTTGGTATTGGTCTCCGTTCCCGATTTTCGAATCAGCATGCTCCCCCGCGTTCGGAACCTAACGGTGTTCTCTACTTCCGAAAAATCCCTCTCCAATGCCCCGGCCATTGGAGCTGCGGACTCAGCGGCCTTTGTTTCCATACCACCGAACTTGATGTCGGTGTCGATACGATAGATTCTATCGGCATCGGTGAACATTTTATCAAAACTCAGTTCATCATGAATGTATAGCGCGATCAACAAGCCGCCCGCCATTCCGATAGCTAGTCCGAACGTATTCAGAAAAGTAAGGAAAGGTTGTTTTTTTAGGCTGCGCCAAGCGATTTTTAGATGGTTTTTGAACATGATTCTCGTTTTTTGATTTGATGTTTTTCTACGGATGTTTTTACTCTGGATGCTTTTCTCTGGATTCAGTTTCTCTGGATTCAGTTTCTCTGGACGCTTTTTCTTTAGCTATATTTCTTCAAATATCATTTTAGGATGTATTTTCTTAGGATGCTTTTTTCCTTCAATATTTTTCCTCGGATGTATTTCTTGAGTCGTATTTCTTTGGATGCTTTTTTATTCCGACCGCAAACTTTTCAGCGGCCTGATCAGCGCCGCCCCCACCGATTGATAGCTAATGGTAAGGATAGCAATACCCAAGGCGATACCGCCCGCGGCCAAGAATATTTCCCAGCCGATGTCGATGCGATACGCGAAATCTTCTAACCATCTACCCATTGCATACCAGCCAATGGGTACGGCAAAGGCGATGGAAATCAAGATCAATTTCATAAAATCAAGGGTCAGCAATTGGTAGATGCTCTTGAACGGGGCACCCAATACCAATCGGATGCTGATTTCCTTCTTCCGCTGTTCGACCATAAAGGCGGAAAGGGCGAAGAGGCCCAAACAGGCGACAAAAATGGCGAACAGGGCAAAGCTGTTGAAAATACTGCCCATGCGCTGTACATCGGCATGCATTTGGGTGAACTCCTGATCGAGAAAACCATAGTTGATCGATTGGTTCGGCACGTTTTTGTTCCAGATGGATGTAATGGCCGCCAAAGCCTCGTTGCTATTTCCTTTTTCAAGTTTTACGGATATCGATCCGAGGTCTTTTCCTATCACTAGGGAAAGAGATGAAATATCCTCCTTTAACGAGGCAAAGTGAAAATCTTCGACCACGCCGATTACGGTCCAGATTTGGCCATTGTTGTCGATTTCCTTTCCGAGCGGGTCGGTCAAACCGAGGTTTTCGGCCATTTTCGTATTGATGATGATGGAATTGATGGAATCCGAAGCAAAATCCTTTGAGAAATCGCGTCCTTTCTTAACCGTAATTCCCAAGGTCTTTATATAATCGTAATCGACCCTCCAAATCTGGGCGGGCAGACCCCTGCCCTCGTTGCCTTCGTCCACCGTTCTGAACGTATTTCCATTTCTATTGCCACCAGCTATGGGCAGATAATTGCTGACGGTAACATCTTTCACTTGGGGCAACCGCAAGAGCTGATCTTTAAAAGAGGCGGAGCGGTCTCCTAAAACACCGGTACCTTCCAACACCACCACTTGCTCTTTGTCATATCCCAATTCTTTTTTGAGGATGTAATCCATCTGTTTGTAGATAATCAGGGTGCCGATGATCAAAACGACCGAAGTAGTGAATTGAAAAATGACCAGACCACTTCGGAGTTTTCCGCTTTTACCGCCCAAACTGAGACTGCCCTTCAAAACGTTCACGGGCCTAAAAGCGGATAAATAAAACGCGGGATATAGTCCGGCCACCACCCCTACTGCCAAGGCAGAAACCAGAAGCAACGGTAAGAACCACCAAGCGGCCCAAGGCATAGTTATAGTTTTGGCCGCAATGGTATTAAAAGCAGGAAGCAACGCCCAAGCCAAGAGAATGCCCAATACAAAAGAAATAAGACTGAAAACGACAGCTTCGGTCAGAAACTGTACCACAAGATCTCGCTTGAAAGCACCTACGGTCTTTCGCAGTCCGACCTCTTTCGCCCTATTGGCGGACTTCGCCGTAGAGAGATTGATAAAATTGATGACGGCCAAAATCAAAACAAACCCTGCGATGGCGGCAAAAAGCCAAACGAATCTAATATCGCCGTGCTGCAATCCGTCCCTCATCTCAATGTCCGACCGCAAATGGATATCGGTTACCGGCTGTAACTTATATTCAATGGTCTTCAGAACCTCGATGAAATCAGGAGCGCGACCACGCTCCAGCTGCGCCGGAATTACGTATTTATCGATGATGGATTTCATTTTTTGCTCCAACTGAGCGACGTCGGCATTCGGGTCAACCAAAACGTAAGTGAAGTAGTTCGTGTTAGTCCAGCTGCCATTATCATCGGCTACAGGAAGTATAAAATCAAAGTTTAGATGCGAGTTTTTGGGAACATCCTTCATCACCCCCGTAACCTTGTAAGGTTTCGAAGTATCATTATCTAAAATGATTGTTTCCCCCAAGGCATTGCCGTTCTGAAAATATTTAGCTGCCTTGGATTCGGATATGACGATACTTTGCGGACCGGTGAGCGCAGATTCTGCATTGCCCTGCTCCAAATGGACTTCCAAAATTTCGAAAGCCTCTTGGTCGGCGATGATAAATCCGTCTTCAAAGGTATTCTGCGTTTTTCCGTTCAAGCGCATCCCCCGCTTACCGGCACCGAAGATTTCAATGGTATTTACCTTGCCCGCCTTTATGATTTCGGGGTAATCGGTCTGTAGCGCCTCGGCAAACGGTAATTGAAAATGGGTGCTTTTGACCAGCTCCCCATCCATCATCCCTTGCAGTACGACCCGATATATCTGGTCTTTGTTAGTGTAGTGCTCATCATAGCTGACCTCATTTCTGATAAATAGGGCTATGAGCAAACAGGCGGCGATTCCCACCGCAAAACCACCGATTTTAATGGCCGTAAAGAGTTTGTCTTTTCGGATACTCCGCCAAGCGATTTTTAAGTGGTTTTTGAACATGAATCTTATTTTAATGCATTACTCGCCAAGATTTTTGGCCCTTATCGAATTTAAATCAGCCTAACTTTGAGACTTACCAAAAGGTTCGCCGTAAAAGAGGGGCAAAACTCACAGATCATTTGTCACTACCGCTCTTCGGTTTATCTTCGTGATAGTCAAAAGGCGGAGGATAAATCTCATCTAGAATCGGTTGAATTTTGTCGAAAGCCTGTCTGTATTACAAGCTAAGCTTCCGATTAAGATTTTCTCTTCCGCCCAGCAGCTATTTGAATTTCTATATTTTCCGAATCGTCGCCTCGCCGATGATAATCCCCTTATTGACCTTGGGGCTGCCTTCATAGGCCACGGTAGCTTCGCCATACGCCGTAACCTTTAGGTCATCGTTAACTTTCAAGCGATAACTGCCTTCCCCGTACGCAACAATTTTTGCCGATTCGCTTTCCACACCCAGCGTGTTGACCTTGGTCTCGCCGTAGGCCGTTATTTTGTGGCGGCCCAAGCTGCCTTCTTTAAGCTCGAGATAACTCTCGCCGTAAATGATGGTCTTCAAATAGCCTAAGTCGACTTTATTGAGATATACTTGGGATGCCCCGTAAATGGTAAGGTTGAACTTGTCACCTTGTAACGGACTTTTACAAACTATTTTTTCTTCGCCGCGTAGGGAGAGCTCTTCCAGATTTTTATAGGTCACGGTCGCCTTAAGAACCGTTCCGTTATAGATAGATTTCGTTTGTTTGTATCCATTCTTGTTGGTTTTCTCGTTTTTGGTCACCTCCTTGGCACCGTCAAGATAGATACGAAGCGTCTTACCGTTTACCTCTATATTGACTTTATCTTCGGATACCGTACTGCTTTCAATGTCAACAGTTTCTGAATCGCCTTGCTGGAAAACGACCTGAATATGTGGACTTATGATGACCTTGTCAAAGGCATCGACCGCTACAGGTTTTGTTTGGGCGTAGCCAGTTTGGATGGTCACAATGGCGAATAGGATGACTAGTGTTGTTTTCATATGTAGTATTCTTCTTATTTAGTATAACATAAACATAACTATTTGTATGCCAAAATTATAATCAACTATTAATCAATATTTTACACAACAATTGAGCGAAAGCTTAGTTCCGATGTGTAAAATAAATGTACAGGAAGTGTCTAAAATATGGACACGATAGAAGTATAGTTTGCTTTGCTATTGAAGGGAGTAAAGAGGTAAAGTAAAGAGAAAATATCTTCTTTTCAAAAGTATATCAATTTGTTCGATTAGGACTAATTTAAACTTTTTACATCAAAGCGAAAATTAATCATAGTTTAATCAATTAAAGCCTTTCTATTTCCTCAGGCTCTCTATCTAGCTATTCCGACCTTAAGCTTTTAACAGGGCTTGCCAACGCCACTTTTATGGTCTGGTAGCTTATTGTAATAAGTGTAACGATCATTACAACAGCTACGGCAATCAAAAAATACCACCAATGTACTTCCGTTCTATAGGTGTAGCCTTGCAGCCATTGTTCCATAAAATACCAAGTTATGGGAGTAGCCAAGGCACCTGCGATTAAAATGAGTTTCAGAAAATCTACCGAGAACAGGGCCAGGATGTTTCCTGTGTTGCTACCCAATACTTTTCGGATACCGATTTCCTTGGTACGCTGACCTACAAAGAATAAAATAAGTCCGTAAAGCCCTAGGCAGCCTATGAAGATGGCCAGTCCGGAAAACACTTTGGAAAGGGAAAGGTACCTTTGCTCGGTTTCGTACAGCTCGGCCACCCGATCATCTAAAAAGCGATAATCGAAAACATAGTCGGAAAAAGTACGTGACCATTCCGTATCGATCTTTTCTAAAGTGGCCTTGGTATTCAGGTGGTTGATCTTCACGGCAATTTCTCCGTACCAGTTCATTTTAGCAGCAATAAAAATGGGACTTATTTCTTCGGAAAAACTGCTATCATGAAAGTTTTTCACCACCCCGACTATGGTTGCCTTCGTCTCGCCCCCGTTAACTTGTATCTTCTTGCCCAACAGTTCTTCGGAAGAGGCCAGACCCAATTTTTCCGCAAATTTTTCGTTCACGAGCATCTCGGATACGGAATCACTTTTGAAAAAATTTCTGCCTGCCACCAAGGGGATGTCGAAAGTGCTCAGGTAATCTTCATCCCCAATTTTTGCCTGAATGCTGAATTCTTCCTCCTCGGGTCTATTATGAAACTTAACACTGGTGCCCCAGTCATTATTTGCACCCCCGGGACTGCTCAGACAGCCCGAGACATTCTGTACACCGGCAATTATGTCCAAACGTTCTTTCAGGCTCTCAAATTGGATAGGTTCAATGTCTGCGGGAATTTCCAACATGACAATGGACTCCTTATCAAAACCCAAATCGGTATTCATCGCATAGTCGATTTGTTTCGAAATGACCAAAGTCGCCACGATAAGGGTTATCGATATTGCGAATTGGGCGACTACAAGTACTTTTCTTGTCGAGGTACCGCCGGTATCGCTATGCTTCAGTTTTCCCTTTAATGCTAGTACAGGAACGATACGCGACATCAATAGACCGGGATAACTTCCCGATAAAAAGGCGACCAGACCCAGAAGTAGCGACAAGAATCCAAAAAACTGAACGCTGAGCAGACCTTTCGGGGATAATTGCAGTTCAAAAAGTGCATTAAAAGAAGGGAGGAAAAGTAGTGCGGCCAGCACACCTAAAAGCACGGCAAATAAACTGATCAGGAAGGTCTCCATAATAAACTGCCAGAACAGATGTTGCTTAAAACTCCCCAATACCTTTCGGATACCGATTTCCTTGGAGCGATAAAAAGCTTGGGCGGTCGATATATTGATGAAATTGATACAGGCAATAACGATTAAAAACAATCCGATAATGCCAAATATGATTAGAAAAGTAGGGTTCAAGCCTGTGTAATCAGGATTAAAATGGATATCAGACAGCGGTTGTAGCTTGTAAATATGTCGACTTTTACTGTCGGGCCGATGCTTTTTCGGAAGTTCTGTCAGCACACTTTCGATATGGGCTATGTCCTGATTGGGTTTCAAAAGAGCGAAACATTGCAGATTTCCCGTAGTGCCTCCCCAGCTCTCGCTAGC
Source organism: Pricia sp. (assembly GCA_049671465.1). Classification (GTDB taxonomy): domain Bacteria; phylum Bacteroidota; class Bacteroidia; order Flavobacteriales; family Flavobacteriaceae; genus Pricia. The sequence goes on from JBATUY010000256.1 coordinate 8,042, forward strand.
CCCAAACTCAAAGTTATCGACTAGGTTTTCAAAAGATATAAAAATCTCTGTATCTAAAAACGAAGTCTTAGGCCATTCCTTTAAAACGCCCGTAATCTCGATGGTCTTATCGTTTTCCAATACAAATGTCTCACCGACCACATCCGTTTTTCCGAATAGGGCTTGCGCTTTTTTTTCGGTCAATACGGCCGTATTCGGTGCCGAAAGGGAAATAGCATTGCTTCCATTAACCAATGGGAAATTAAAAATCCGAAAGAAATCTTCTTCGGCATAGGCAATGTCTTCCTTGAACTTGGTCTCGTTCCCGTTCTTCTTGGCATCAAGTACAACACCGTCCCTCCATACGATTTTGGCCACTTTATCGGCATAATCGTACTCCTCTCGAAAAACCTTGGCAAACCCAGGAGGTACACTTGCCCTGTATCCAATATCGTCTCGTTGTATCTCTGTGTTCATCCGATATATCCGACCTGAATTATCATGAAAATCATCAAAGGATAGATGATGGCTCAAAAAAAGATAAATCAAGATGCTACTGCCAAAACCGAGGGCCAGCCCCAGTATATTGATCGTCGTGAACACCTTTCTTTTGAGCAGGTTCCGCCACGCGATTTTTAAATAGTTTTTGAACATATTTTTGTTTTTTGCAAGACACCAAAAGTTTTGAAAACCTCCAGTGCCTAGGTTCCTTTATTCAGAGCGTAAACTCTCCACGGGGTTTGTCATGGCCGCTTTTATCGATTTAAAACTTACGGTAAATAGGGCTATGGCAATAACGGTGACCCCTGCCACCCCGAAGGCCCACCAAGGCATATCGATTCGGTATTCGTAATTGGTCAACCATTTGTCCATAAAGTACCAAGCGATGGGGCATCCCATGGCAATACCGATAGTGACCAACTTTAAAAAATCCTTTACCAACAGACCGGTAACCCGGCTTACCGACGCCCCGAGTACTTTTCGGATACCGATTTCCTTTACCTTTTGCTGCGCCGTAAATAGAACCAATCCGAAGAGGCCGAGGCAGGAAATGAAAATTGCGATTAGGGAAAAGTATTGGGAGAGCTTAAAGAATATCGTTTCGCTTCGGTACATTTGGTCATAGCGGGCAGCGGAAAACTGATATTCGAACGGTACTTCTGGAAGGATTTCCGCATATAGCCCTTCAAGGGCCTCTACAGTTTGAATTACATTTTCGGGACGGATTCTCGCAAGAGCGGCACCTCTATTTTCGTGCTCGCCATTTCTGATAATCAATGGGGGAATAACGGTCTTTACCGAATTGATAGGAAAATCTTTCATTACCCCTACAATGGGGGCTTCCTCGTCCCAAAAAGTAATCGGTTTCCCGATCGGATTTTCGATACCCATAATTTTAAGGGCCGTTTCATTTAGGATATAGCCCGAATTGTCCGCAACACTATTATCCGAAAAATCGTCACCCAAGAGCATCTTGGTACCCCAGGTTCGCACGAAGTCGGAACCTACGGCCATTGTCATGAAGACAGTTGGATCATTTTGGGCCTTACCGGGCCATTGGACATCGGTAAACCCATTTGAAAAACCCATGGGAATATTGGTGGAAATCGTCATCGACTCGACTCCCGGTATATTCAAAGCCCTCTCCTTCAAACCTGAAAATGTGCGGACCGAATCTCCTTGAAAGGGAAAAATCAAAACATTGTGCTTGTCAAAACCAAGATTCTGGTTCTGTATGAAATTGATCTGTCGAGAGGTTATGATCATCCCCGAAATCAAGACGATGGTCAACGCAAACTGAAAAACGACCAAGCCTTTCCGAATCCACTGTGAACTGGTATTGGCGTTCCTATTGTTCTTAAAGATGTCGATGGCCTTGAAAGAGGAAAGCACGAATGCGGGGTAGCTTCCGGAGACAAATCCGGTAAATAGGGCGATGCCCAAAATTCCGAGCCAAGAAAGCGGCGAGAGGTTAAAAAGACTGAGGTCTTTGCCCGCCAGCTCGTTAAAGACCGGAAGCACCAGCACAATCAAGATTAATGAAAAAACCGTGCTTATCAATGACAGCAATAAAGCTTCCCCTAAAAACTGGGAAATCAAGCTCCCTTTCTTTGCGCCCAAGGATTTCCGCACCCCGACTTCCTTTGCCCTTTTCAGAGAGCCGGCGGAGACCAGGTTCATAAAGTTGATACAGGCAATCAACAACACAAAAAAGGCGATAAACCCGAAAATATGGACGTTCTCGATCCGTCCACCGGAAATAACCCCGTTCTCGAAATTATTGTGGAGGTAACTTTCCCCAAAAGGCTGCAAAGCCAATTCCATTTTTGTCTTACTGTCTTCCCCCGTTAGGTATGGAGCCATAAAATCCCTGAGCTTGGCACTGACCGCATCCGGGCTTGCTTTTTCGGAAAGCATAATAAAAGTTGCGTTACCGCTGTTGGTAATGTCGGATGCCCAGCCGTTCTCCTCTAGGAAAATATCCCAGTGTATAAAAAAATCGCTCTTGTAGGAAGTGGACGAAGTCGCATCCTTGAATACTGCGGATACTTTTAACTGTCTGCTGTTTTCGTAGGCAAGGGACTTACCTATTGCATTTTCGACACTTCCAAAGAACATTTTAGCCATCTCCTCTGAAATGGCGATATCGTCGGGGGAATCCATTGCCGAGCTTAAGCTGCCCTCTAAGAACTCAAAGGAAAACATATCGAAATAGTCCTCTCCTACATAAAACCCCTTTTCCTTAAAGACTTTATCTTCAAGGGAAAAGGTTTTGGTACCCTCCCAGCTCATTGGAGACACTTTTTCTATTTCCGGTACTTTAAGCTCCAGCTCCCTGTACAATACCGCCGGGGTATGGTAACCTGCATCTACCCTGCCTTCGAAAATCTGCTTTTGATACACCGTATACAATCGGTCTGTGTTTTCGTGGTAGTTATCCACCGCAATTTCATCGGCTATCCAGAGATAGATGAGCAGGCTACATAGGAGCCCCGTTGCCAGACCAACGATGTTCAGCACCGAAAAGGTCTTGTTTTTTAGGATGTTTCGCCAGGCGATTTTTAAATAGTTTGTGAACATGGTTCTCGTTTTTGATGGATTGATGATTTTTCTACTTCATTCTGTACGCAAACTTTTCACTGGATTGGCAAGGGCCGATTTAATACTTTGAAAACTGATGGTAATCATAGCGATTACTAATGACATGAGGCCCACCAAAGCGAACACCCACCAGTTGATAGCTATTCGGTAAGCAAAACCTTGAAGCCAGTCGTCCATAAAATAATAGGCCAGAGGACAAGCGACAAGCAATGAAATGCCGACCAACTTTAAAAAATCTTTGGAAATGAGCGACACTATGGCCACTGTGGAAGCACCTAATACCTTTCGTATACCTATCTCCTTGGTACGCTGCAGAACACGATGGGATACCAAACCGAACATCCCCATACTTGCAATGAAAAGTGCCATTATGGTGAAAATGTTAAAGGCACTGCCCAGTCTTATTTCGCTGTCGTAGAGATGGGCATATGTATCGTCTAAAAATTGAACATCGAAAGGCACCAAAGGGGCTGCCTCATTAAGTACTGATATGATGTGCCTTTTTGTTTCTTCAAAATTATCGGTGTTGACAGTCATGATTACCTCCCCAAAAGTCTTGGTCCATTCCGGCCTAATTCGCATGTAAAGCGGTTCGATGGCAAGGTCGAATTTTTGGATATGAAAGTCTTTTACAACGCCTACTATGTGTCCGTCATCAAATTTTTTTCCTATCGGTTTTTTCCAGCCTAAGGACTTCACCGCTGCCTCATTGATGATATAGCCTTCCTTTTCATCTGTAGCAAAATCTTCGGAAAATGCCCTTCCCTCAACGATTTCCATACCCAAGACATCTATGAAATCATAGTCGACGAAGGTTCTATAAATTTGAAGTTTTTGCTTGGCGGTATTGCCTTCCCAATTATTAATATATCCCTGATTATCAAATTCGAGCGGTATTTGAGTACTTATGGAAACCTTATTAATCTTAGGGTTTTTAAGTAGTTCATTTCTGATTACATCTTCCTTCTGGGTAATTTCATTGGTGGAATAGGGTACGTGAACAATGTGTTCTTTATCATAACCCAGGTTTTTGTTTTGCGTAAATTGAAGTTGTTGGTATATGACCAAACTACCTATGGCCAGAACAATTGCCGCGGTAAATTGCCCCACGACCAAACCGTTTCTGAGCCAGGCACTTTTCCCTGCATTTTTTAGGAAGTTGCCTTTAAAAGCTTTGACCGGCGAAACACCGGAAAGGAAAACTGCAGGATAAAGACCAGAAAGACTTCCTACTAAAATGGCTATGCCGAACATTCCAATTAGCAGCCATTTATTACCTACGATGTCAAACGGAATGTCCTTATCCAGTAATTGCCCGAATTCAGGTAAAAGCAAAAAGGCCAAAACCAAGGCGAGCAAAAAACTACAAACTGTAAAAAGGAATGATTCGCCTAAGAATTGGGATATAAGTTGTCGCCTGTTGGCTCCTAAAACTTTGGTCATACCGATTTCCTTGGCCCTTTGTGCCGACCGTACCGTGGTCAGATTCATATAATTTATGGATGCCAATAACAAGATGACCAAAGCGATTAAACTGTAGAGATATACATAGTTCATATCTCCATTGGGCTCCAGTTCAAAATTGACCTTTGAATATAAATGAATATCCTTTAGGGGCTGAAGTTGATAAATGGGTGCTTCCAATCCATACTTTTCATATTCCTCTTCCGCGTTCTTTCGATACACCGACAGTTTAACTTCCAATGCCTTGAAATCGGTTCCTTCGGCCAATTTGACATAGGTGACGGCCACATTATTTCCCCAGGCCTTACTATTTTCCAAATAGTAAGGAGCGTCACTAAGGGAGGCAATATAGGCGTAATTGAAATGTTGGTTTTTTGGAGGATCGGCAATGACCCCTTTGATCGTAAATTCGGTACTGCGTTCAAAAGTTATGGTCTGATTTATGGGGGATTCGTTTCCAAAAAACTTTTTGGACAGGCTTTCGGTAAGTAGAACGTTCGAAGGTTCTTCCAAAGCGGATTTTCCCTCTCCCGAAATCAGCTCAATGGTAAAAACATCAAAAAAACCTTTATCGGCAAAAATGCCTTTCTCGTTAAAAACCTCTTCACCCTTGTTTAAAAGATTTGTACGCATGTCAATGCGTGTTTTAGCCTTAACTTCCGGAAAATCACTAACCATGGCCGGACCTAAGGGCAAAGGCGTACCGGAAAACAAATCGGTGCCCTTATACTCATTGCCCGGTTGTTTGCTGATGACCCTGTAGATATCTTCCACATTTTCATGCTGTTTATCATAACTGAGTTCGTATTGTACAAAGAGCGCTATCAGAATAAAAGAGGTCATCCCAATGGTCAAACCCGACAAATTGATAAAGGAATACAGTTTGCCCTTTTTAAAATTTCTCCAGGCGATTTTCAGATAATTTTTGAACATGGTTCCCGTTTTAGAAGTAATTATCTCATTCCGTTCGCAGACTTTTTACAGGGTTGGCCAACGACGCTTTCACCGCATGGAAACTCACGGTCAAGATGGCAATCAATAATGCCGAACCTCCGGCCAAGGCGAACATCCACCATTGGATATCTATTCTGTAGGCGAAATCTTCCAGCCAGTAGTGCATGGCGAACCATGCTATCGGAGAGGCAATCAAAAAGGCGATACCCACCAGCTTTAAAAATTCCTTTGACAATAGGTTGACGACCCCGGCTACGGATGACCCCAACACTTTACGGATGCCTATTTCACGTTTACGCTGCAAAGTGCTGTATGCGGCAAGACCCAGTAATCCTAAACAACTTATCAGGATGGCCAGGGCCGCAAAATTTAGAAAGAGATTACCAAAGCGTTCCTCCGTACGGTACTGCCTATCAAAAAACTCGTCCAAGAAATAATAATCGAAAGGTTGGTCGGGAAGTATGGTTTGCCATTTATCCTCAATGGAGGCTATGGTTTGGGGTATGTTTTCCGGGGATACCTTTACCGCTAGAAGATCCGTATTGTTCGGCTCGATACGCACCGTAAGAGGCGGGATATTCTGTTGCAAAGACCTAAAATGAAAATCCTTCACGACTCCGATAATCTTGCCCTGGCGGCCCCAT
>JBATUY010000257.1:0-15466 GCA_049671465.1 Pricia sp.
TCTTCATCCTCAGAAACATCATCCGCCCCGGGTCGGGAACTGTAAGCGCCCACGTCTATAAAGGTAGCGCCCTCGTTCAACATTCTTTCCACTTGGGACAAGATGGACTTTTCGTCCGAATACCTTCCACCGTCATAAAACGAATCGGGGGTAAGGTTCAGAACGCCCATCACTTTTGAATGGGTAAGATCGATGAGGTGGCCTTTACAATTGAGGGTCATAAATGATTCTGACAAGATTTGATTAACAAATATTAAAACACGAACTTTGGGCGGTTCGCAAAAACGGACGAAATTTAAGCAATCCAAAGCCAAATATGCAACATACTTCGGAGCAATACGACGCCGTGCTGCAAATATGTCGGGAGCTCTTCGAAAAAAAGATGGGCGATTACGGCAGTGCATGGCGCATTCTGAGGCTCCCATCGTTGACCGACCAAATTTTTATCAAGGCCCAGCGCATTCGTAGTCTACAACAAAACGAGGTGCGAAAGGTCGATGAAGACGAACTTTCGGAATTTATCGGCATTATCAATTATAGCATCATGGCCCTTATTCAATTGGAAAAAGGCGTTGCCGAACAGCCCGATCTGTCGACCCAAGAGGCCGTTCAACTTTATGATCGACACGCCGCATCGACAAAAACGCTGATGCAAAACAAGAATCACGATTACGGTGAGGCATGGCGCGAGATGCGGGTCAGTTCGTTGACCGATCTTATCTTGCAGAAACTGTTGCGCGTAAAGCAGATCGAGGATAACAAGGGGCTGACCTCGGTCAGTGAAGGGGTCGACGCCAATTATCAAGATATAGTGAATTACGCGATCTTTGCCATGATTCATTTAAACAGTGAAAAATGAAATATCTCGTACATCTGAGTAGAATTTTGGTCGGGGTATTATTCATCATCAGCGGCCTGATCAAGCTCAACGACCCGGTCGGATTTTCTTTCAAGTTAGAGGAATATTTTAGCCAAGGCGTACTTGACCTTCCCTTTTTAGTGCCCTACGCCCTTGCAATTTCCATTGCCGTAGTCATTTTTGAGGTGCTGTTGGGGGTCATCCTTTTATTGGGTTTTCGGGTCAGATTCACGGTGTGGAGCCTGCTGATTATGATTGTGGGGTTTACATTTTTGACTTTTTATTCCGCCTACTTCAACAAAGTAACCGATTGCGGCTGCTTTGGGGATGCTTTAAAGCTTACCCCTTGGGAGTCTTTTACAAAGGATATCGTTCTGTTGGTCTTAATTATCATCCTATTTATGGGGAGTAGATACATTAAACCGCTCTTTCGTTCCAATACGATTCGGGTCATCACCCTGATATCGGTCTTATTTTGCGTCGTATACTGTTACTATGTACTCAACCATTTGCCCGTTATCGACTTTAGGCCCTATAAAATCGGAGCCAATATCGAAGAAGGTATGACCGTTCCCGAAGATGCCGCAAAACCGATTTACGATTATGCATGGCGATTCAAGGTCGACGGTGAGGATAAGATTATCGTGACCCAAGGCGATTATCCATCGGTCGATGGTGAGTTTATAGATGTCGAGACTACCGAGGTGCAAAAGGGGTATGAGCCGCCCGTTCATGATTTTACCATTGAACAGAACGGTGAAGATAGGGCCGCTTCGCTATTACAAGAACCTAAGCTGGTGATGGTCATCGCCTATGATTTGGACAAGACCAATGAAGACCTATATTCCGAGGTGCGAAAGGTGACCGATGCCGCCCTGAAAAAAGGATATAAGGTTATTGGAATGTCCGCCTCGAACGAGCAACAGACGGCAGCGCTAGTTAAAAAACATCAGTTGAATTTTAAGTTTTATTTTACGGATGAAACGACTTTGAAAACTATTGTACGATCCAATCCCGGTGTCTTGGTACTGGAGACGGGAACGATACAACAGAAGGTACATTATAATGATTTAGGTGCCCTGCAGTTAGAGTAGGGCACCGAGAATTTAACCGGTTGTCGCCCTATTTTTTTGAAAGGTAGATCGGAGTTCGGCACGAGCTTTCTGAACAAATCGCAAATAGATAAGAGAACTATATAAACATTTAAGAACATGAGAAGTAAGATAGTAGCAGGTAACTGGAAAATGAACAAGACACTAGCGGAAACCGAAGCATTGCTAACGGAGTTGGCCGCAAAACTACCCGATACCCAAGCGGAGGTCATGGTCGCGCCGACCTTTATCAGCTTGCCATCGGCGGTAAAACAATTGGAATCTTCCACAATCGAGGTAATTGCACAGAATATGCATTTTGCCGAAAACGGTGCGTACACCGGTGAGATTTCCCCCGATATGCTGTTGGATATTGAGGTCGATACGGTCATTATCGGCCATTCCGAACGGCGGGCTTATTTCGGGGAGACCGATGAGATCCTCAACAAAAAAGTGGTAACCGCTTTGTACAAGAATATGCGTGTCGTATTCTGTTTCGGGGAAAAGATGGAAGACCGCAAAGCGGAGAACCATTTCAAGGTCGTAGAACAACAATTGAAGAACGCACTATTTTCTCTTGAAGCATCGGCATTTACGAGTATCGTGCTGGCGTACGAACCCGTTTGGGCGATAGGTACCGGCGAAACCGCAACTCCCGAGCAGGCGCAGGAAATGCATGCCTTTATCAGAAAAACAATTGCAGAGGCCTATGATACGGGCGTAGCCAACAACGTTTCGATACTGTATGGCGGAAGTGTAAAGCCGGCTAACGCAAAAGAGATATTCTCAAAACCTGATGTAGATGGTGGTCTTATCGGCGGGGCCTCTTTGGTGGCAGACGACTTTGTAGCTATCATTAAAGCAATTTAACAGAGAACTGTTACGAGTATTGAGCCTGCCCTCCGGTGGGCTCCTATTTTTTGTGCCAGTATTTTGAATTCATCGAATAAATTAGTCTTAAGATTTGCCGACGTATATAGAATATACCTTTAATATTCAGCCCTTGCAGCCCGCATCCGATATTTTGATCGCCGAGCTGGGCGAAGCGGGGTTTGAAAGTTTCGTGGAGAATGACGAAGGTATTCTCGCCTACATTCAAAAGACGGAATGGCGAGACAGCATTTTAGCATCCATCGAAATTTTCAAAAGCAGCCAATTTCAAATCACATATACTGTGCAGGAGATGGCACAAGAAAACTGGAACGAGACTTGGGAACGTAATTTTCATCCTATTCAAATCGATAATCGTTGTGCAGTTCGTGCTCCCTTTCATGAAGAAATCGATGTGGATTACGATATTGTGATCGAACCCAAAATGAGCTTCGGCACGGGCCATCACGAGACTACGCATATGATGTTAGCATTCATCCTAAATCACGATTTCAAGGGGAAATCCGTTTTGGATATGGGCAGCGGTACCGGTGTACTCGCTATACTCGCCGCGATGAAAGGCGCCGCTCACATCGATGCTATCGATATCGATAATTGGTGCTACCTCAATGCCAAGGAAAACGTGGCGCGAAACCATTGCGAGCATATAAACGTATATGAGGGAGATTCCAGTTTGTTGGGCGATAAAAAATACGACATTATTCTAGCCAATATCAATCGAAATATTTTATTGAATGATTTAGCGGTCTACGCTAAAAATCTCGATAAAAACGGAATGCTTTTTGTCAGTGGTTTTTACCAGGATGACATGGCGATTATCACAGAAATATCTACGGAAAACGGACTCACTTTTGTTAAAAATCTTGAAAAGAACCGTTGGGTTGCCGTAAAATATGTAATTTAGAGATATGTCAACGTATCAAAATTTTAGTGAAACAGTTACCATTATGAGTACAAGGGAAAAAATTTCGGAAGAACTTTTATTGGAAGAGGAAGTAGTCAAACAGAACGAAATCGTGCTGTTCAACGATGAGGTCAACACCTTCGACCACGTCATCGAAACCTTGATGGATGTATGCGATCATACGCCCGAACAGGCCGAGCAATGTTCTCTTATCGTACATTACAACGGCAAGTGCACGGTAAAAACCGGGGAGTATAGCGATTTAGAACCACGTTGCAGTGGCTTGTTAAGCGCTGGCCTCAGTGCGGAAATCGTTTGATGTAAGGCATTGCTACATCGCCTGACGCGGCTTTCCGATTTCGCTTGGAAATGGCCAAATACTTAATGTCCTTGGTATTTAGTTCAAAATTTTAACTTTCAATGTGGCAACTTCGCCCGCAGCAAGCCATACACAAAAGTACCCAATGTAGCTGCTGCTATTACAATAAACATACTGAACACCCCTGTACCCACTAGAATGTACATCGGACCTGGGCAAGCACCCGCTAAAGCCCAACCCAAACCAAATATAGTACCCCCGAGCATATAGCGTGCGAAACTCTTGTTTTTAGGCGGAAGCTGTATGGTATTCCCTTCGCTACTTTTCAATTTCGTTTTTTTGATGATCCACACTGAGATTATTCCCAGTCCTACCGCGGAACCGATAATGCCGTACATGTGAAAGGACTGAAATTTGAACATCTCGTAAATACGAAACCACGAAACGGCTTCGGATTTAACCAGAACGATACCAAAAAAAATACCGACCAAAAGAAATTTTATAATTTTCATTTATAGTTGTTTATGCGTTTTAACCTATGACCACGAAAGGACTGATAATTGTGTTATAGAAACTTGGGGGTACCGGTGAATTACAGGGCTTTTCATTTTTCAATTCTGATTATTATTGAAAAATCAGCGGTAACAAAAAATGGGTCATGACCAATCCGCCTACGAAAAACCCGATGACGGCGATCAGGGAGGGCAGCTGCAGGTTGCTCAATCCCGTAATGGCGTGACCTGAGGTGCATCCGCCTGCATAGCGGGTGCCGAAGCCCACTAAAAAGCCCGCTACGATGAGAATGGACATCCCTTTTAGGGTCAGCACAGTGTCCCATCCATAAATTTCATCCGGAAGTAAAGAAGCGCCCACGTTTTCAAATCCCAATTCCTGAATATCCGAAACTGTTTGCGGATTTAGGTCCATTTGTGAACCATCCGAGAGAAGGGTCACTGCGACAACCCCCCCGATGACTGCGCCCAATACAACGACCAAATTCCAGCGCTGGGCCTTCCAATCAAACCTAAAAAAATCGGAATATTTGCCCGCACCGCCGATTGTACAAAACGTGCGCAGGTTCGACGACATGCCGAACGTTTTTCCGAAGTAAATCAATAGTACCATGACAAGGGCGATCAAAGGTCCTGAAACATACCAAGGCCAAGGCTGTAGAATAGCATCCATAAATTAATATTTGCTGCAAAAGTAGTGACAAGAAAGTTTTCTCAATGTGACCAAGGTTACATTACTCGACTTAAATCTTTTTTTTTTGAGATATCGTGCTGAGGTATACGATTGTTTCATCTCTTGATCTAAACCGACCACATGCTCATGAAACGTATCGCTTATCTTTTGGATGCCCTTTTGTTTCTTGCTCGTCGCTCAAGGCTCGTCTAAAACCTGTGTGGCACATCGAGTAGATGGGAATTTCGACATCGATAGTATGGCGAACGAATCTATGTGGAAGCAAGCCAAGTGCAATGCTGACTTTATCGATATCGGGGGGTGTCAAAGCGGCCACTTATCGTACCGGAATCGACTAGGTTTATTCTAATGCGTCTATGGCTCTGTCTAGCAGTGGTTTATTAAACAGAGCTGATTATAAAGGTTTTTTAGCCCTTTCCGCAACATGATCGCTTGTCGGACCTAAAAACGAAAATAATTTAGTTTTCATTTCCTTTTGTATTTTCTCAATGCATACCGCATTGCTTTTCTTTTTTCTGTATCTGTTGAAGAGAACTTACTGTATTGCTTATCTCTACTACGCTGTAAAACATTAATTCTATCCAATTCAGCTATTAATTCCTCATTTCCATCCGGTGGATATTTTCCAAGATGCTAGTATTTTTCCGCGAGGCGGTAGTTGTCGAAGGATGATTCTAAATAATAAGCATACGCGCTCTCCAATTGAATACGATAGACCAAACAGACATGCCCAATTGAGCAATAGAGATGGGCGAAACAACTATCAATAAATATTTCAGAATCGGTGATGTTGTTCCAAGCATCCTGTCTCAATCTACGGTGTTTGTCCTGTTTTGTTTCCAATGTGTTGAATTATTTTCAAACGGGAGAGTAGGTAGATAACTTAGATTCAAAGCTCTGAGAACCCAATATATAATTTTCTAACGACGCCTCCCTCGATACGCATACCATTAATATACGATCTAATGCCATTTATACATATATTACTACAAACTACACAATCATTATCTATAAAAATAGTCATTATTTCTACCTTGTTACCAATAATTAGATTACGTACTTGCTGATTTGGCAGAGATTCCATGCTTGTTTACTCGCCCATTACAGTATAGTTTCCCCTTTTTCAAATTTGGATGTTTTCTCCCCCAGTCCAAAAATGGTATTGTAAAAACTTAAGCTTTATAATCATACTTGACGTTATGATATATCCTGTTTTAAATAGAATTGCGGAAGAGATAAACACTTTTATGTTCAATAAATGGGGCACTACTACAAATGGTACCAACCAAATAGTTCAACTGAACAATATAGCTACCATCAATGACGAAAAAAATGATCTTCAGGATAAGATAATCATTAGCCTAATAAAAACGGAGGAAGAACCTACCCTGAAAAATGGTCCTTTCTATTCTAAAAAGAAGGATACGGAAACTAAAATGCATAACCCGGCTATTTTTTTGAACATGTATCTGCTGTTCTCGGTCACAAAAAAGAATTATAAAGAAGCGTTGCAGCTTCTTTCGGATACTATCTTATTTTTTCAAGCTGAAAAAGTATTTGAAGGCAATCTTTCGGAGGATTCGGATTCCGAAGAAACCTTTAAGGTGATTCTAGACCTACACGACATTCCTATGCAAGAGGTTTTCGAACTGTGGAGCAATCTGGGCAATAAACAGTTTCCCTTTATTATTTACAAGGCCAGAGTGGTCAAATTAATAGATAGAAACCACTTTACTACTACCCATTTAATTAAGACTACCAATGTACTGAGCAACTAGAAATGATGAATACGAATACGTGACTTATATTTTCTAACATAAACCTGATACAATGATTACTATCAAAAAAACACCGGGGGTGTACATTGAAGAGATTTCAAATTTTCCGCCCAGTGTCGCATCGGTCGACACAGCTGTTCCGGCCTTCATAGGGTATACGGACAAAGAAGATGACAAGTTCAAAGCCCAAAAAATTTATTCGCTTCTGGATTTCGAGGAGCGCTATTGTGACTTCAGTTCTTGGAAGCTGACCTATGACGTGAAAAATAATGCGGTCGACGAAGATTTTTCTAGAAACGAGCTTTACTACCATATGCAATTATATTTCGCCAACGGCGGGGGTAAATGTTATATTATTTCCGTAGGATCCAAACCTAAGAATAGCAAGGGCAGAAAAGAAGATTATCTTAAGGCTTTAGAAGTACTTCTTAAAGAAGACGAGCCTACGTTGATAGTCATGCCTGAAGCTGCAAGTATGCCACTTCAGAGTTGCATGGACGTTTATAAGACAGCTCTGCAGCAGGCCGCCAAGTTGATGGATCGGTTTGTGATCATGGATATACCCGAAGATAATGGCGATAAGGAGATAGAAAACTTCAGAAATAACATTGGCAGCGAAAACTTGATGTTCGGAGCTGCCTACTATCCTAATCTTAAGACGAACATAACGATATATTCAAAGGTAAGTAATCAGGATATCATCTTCAAGGATATTGCTGTGGAGGATAAGGATGGAAAAAAGACCAAGAGTATTACCAATGCCGAAATAGAACCCGGCAACATGGACCGGCAGAAGATGATCCAAAAGGTGAAGGAACAAACCTTAGTTATGCCACCCAGTGCCGCAATAGCGGGTATCTATGCTACAATTGACGGTACTAGGGGCGTGTGGAAATCACCCGCCAACGTAGGCCTGAATTTTGTGTCGGGATTGGTGAAAAAAATCTCGCACGAAGAGCACGGCGAACTGAACATACATACGGAAGGCGGCAAATCTATCAATGCCATACGATCTTTTACCGGAAGGGGAATTATGGTATGGGGCGCCCGCACCCTAGCCGGAAATGACAATGAGTGGCGCTATATCAACGTACGCAGGTTTTACAATTTTGTGGAGGAATCAGTTGAAAAGGCCACGCAACAATTTGTATTTGAGCCCAATGATGCCAATACTTGGGTACGTGTAAGTACCATGATCGAGAATTTTCTTTCTAATCTTTGGAGACAGGGAGCACTCACCGGAGCAACCCCAAAAGAAGCGTTTTTCGTTAAAGTTGGATTAGGAGTTACCATGACCATGGATGATATCCTCAATGGAATTATGAATGTAGAGATAGGTTTGGCAGTGGTACGACCTGCCGAATTCATCATTCTTAAGTTCTCCCAAAAAATGCAGGAATCTTAAGTGACGATATACAATTTATGTTTAATAATTAATAGCAAGAAATCATGGCAAACGAATATCCATTACCAAAGTTCCACTTTCAGGTAGAATGGGGCGGGTCTAAAATAGGATTTACCGAGGTTAGCGGATTGGACGTTGAACGCGAAGTAATCGAATACAGGGACGGTTCCAGTAAAGAATACTCCAAATTGAAGCAACCGGGATTGACAAAGTTCAGCAACATTACGCTTAAACGAGGTTCTTTTGATTCGGACAACGACTACTACGACTGGTGGAGTTCTATTAAACTGGAAACAGTAGAACGACGCGATGTTACTATAAGTCTCCTGAACGAGGAGCATGAACCGGTGGTCACATGGAAAGTTAAAAATGCCTGGCCCCTCAAAATTCAATCGACCGATCTTAAATCAGATGACAACAGCATTGCTATCGAAACAATGGAGTTGGTACATGAGGGATTAACCATAGATAATGGATAATTATTACCCTCCCGTAGGCTTACACTTTAAGGTGACTTTTGAAGGTCTATCCGAAGAGACCGATAATAGGTTTCAGGAAGTAACGGGACTGACCGCCACGGTTAATACCGAAGATGTAGAGGAGGGCGGTGTAAACCGATTTGTCCATAAACTTCCTAAAGGTACTTCCTATGATAACTTGATTCTTAAGCGCGGCATCATTAAAGATTCTAAATTGGTGGCCTGGTGTAGAAAGGCGATAGAAGATCTCACATTTGAACCTAAGAATATACTGGTAATTCTTTTAAACGAGGAACATCAGGAGCTTTGTTCGTGGAACATCATAAATGCTTATCCCGTAAAATGGGCTTTTTCTGGGCTAAATGCGGAAAGTGGCGAATTGCTTATCGAAAACATGGAATTTAACTATCAATATTTTAACGTACAAAACCTATAGCGAATGCCAATTCAGGTCAAAGAACTTGTTATACGGGCTACCGTTGATGAAAATTCCGGCTCCGAAAATTCGCCGGCACCGGAGGCTTCCCCCGAAAGTGCACTCGACGGTAAAAATCGGGAACGGCTTATCCGCCAATGTGTAGATGAGGTTTTAGAGATTTTACGCCTTCAAAATGAACGTTGATTATGAGTTCGGGGAAATTAGTCAAACTGAAGATTATTCAATACAAGGACGACAAGTTCAAAAATAGGAGCGGGCCGGAGATGGAGATGGATGTCCCCATAAACCCCTCTAATTATAGTCGCAATATTAGCATAAAATATAACGAAGAGCAAGAACAGGGCACTCAGGGCAACAACCCCCCTTATGGAAAAACACCTCCAGAGGAAATGCAGTTTGAGTTTATTTTTGATGGTACGGGGGTAGTTCCTGATTCCAGGAATGTAGAAGATGATGTAAAAAAGTTCAAGGAATTGGTCTATGCGGTAGATGGTGAGATTCACCGACCTAATTTCTTGAAAATCATCTGGGGTTCCCTCTCGTTCAATGGTTCTTTGAAATCGTTAACGATAAACTATACTCTCTTTAAACCCGATGGGGTACCCATAAGGGCGAAGCTCAACGTTACGTTTATGTGCGTTTTGGAAGAAGAGAGAAGGAGCGCGGAAATGGGGAACAACTCTCCAGACTTGACCCATATAAGATATTCCAAAGAGGGGGATACCCTTCCACTGATGACGTATAACATTTACAAGGATGCTTCACTGTACCCTCACGTTGCGCAGTATAATGGACTTACGAATTTCCGAAATCTAAAGCCGAATACCCGGATCGTTTTTCCGCCCATAGATAGAACTTTAAAATGAAAAGTGTTACCAATTACATATTACGTTCCGATGGCGAAGCGTTTGCCCGAAACTTTAAGGTCAAAAGTATCGTGGTGCTGCACGAGGCCAACCGAATTTCAAGGGCGAAAATTTTACTGTTGGACGGTAACGTAAGCGATCAGGACTTTTCACTCAGCAATACCGATTTTTTTATTCCTGGCAGGGAATTGGAAATTGATATAGGATTCGAAAACGACGTTCAGAACGTTTTTAAGGGAATCATTGTTAGGCACGGTATCAAGGTAACCGATACCAACACTTCTACGCTCGAAATAGAATGCAAGCATCAATCGGTAAAGCTTACCTTGAACAAGAAAAATAGTTTCTTCTACAATAAAAGTGATAAGCAAATAGTAGAGCAGATACTTTCTGAAGAAAGTATCGACTTTCAGATTTTAGACTGGCCGGAATATACCCATGAACAGGTTGCACACTATGCATCTACTAATTGGGACTATATAGTATCAAGGGCGGATACTAATGGACTGCTGGTTTTTACAGACGAGGACGGACTTATTATCGGGCCTCCTGATCTAGATCAGGAGGAGGTTCTCAATTGCGAGTACGGCTCTAATGTAATGGAGTTCGAGGCTTGTATCAACAATGAATATCAGACTCCAAAGGTTAAAAGCAAAGCTTGGTCTCCCGACAATCAAGGGATTTTGGTGGCAGAGGGTACGCCAAGTTTTACCAACGCTTTGGGGAATTTAGATTCCGCCGCTCTTGCCGAAGTTTGGGGTAAACAGTCTTCCCTTTTTCAACATACTGGGAATATTACCGAAGATGAACTCACTGCTTGGAGCAATGCCAAGGCCACAAAAAATGAACTTGCCAAGATTATCGGTCGGGTTCGCGTCAAAGGCACCCATGAGGTACAGGTGGGCAAGGTCATTACCCTTTCCGGGTTCGGGGACCGTTTCGTGGGCAAGGCCTTGGCAACAGGTATTCGGCATGAATTGCAGAATGGAAACTGGACTGTCGATATTCAGTTCGGAATATCCCCGGAATGGTTTCTCTCAAAAAGTAAGGTTCCTGAAGGAGCTTCCAATGGGCTGGTTCCTTCCGTAGAAGGCTGCCAGATAGCGGTAGTAACACAATTGGAAGAGGATCCCTTGGGAAGTTTCAGGGTGAAGGTCAAAATCCCCATAATAGATGATGAGGAGGAAGGCCTCTGGGCGCGATTGGTACGACCCTATGCAGGAGATGGATATGGGCATTGTTTTTATCCGGAAATAGGAGATGAAGTGATAGTAGGATTTTTAAGTGATGATCCGCGCCATGCGTTTATTATAGGAGCTGTTCATAGCAGTGCGAGACCGGCTCCCGAAAGTGCCACTGATGACAATCACCTGAAAGGTATTTATACCAGAAGCGGACTCAAAATGACTTTTGATGATGATCAGAAGATTATTGAGATTGCAACCCCATCTGGAAATATCATTAAGATAGATGAGTCTGGCCAGACCATCAAGATAACGGATGAACATTCTAATTTCTTGGAAATGAAATCGGATGGAATTACGCTCGATAGCAAGAAAGATATCAACATAAAAGCGGCAAAAGATTTACATCTAGAGGGTGTGAATATTGCCTTGAAAGCTTCTGGAAAATTTGAAGCGGAAGGCACTGCCGGAGCCGATGTGAAGTCCAGTGCGATTGCAGTACTTAAAGGCTCATTAGTTCAAATAAATTAAAAGCGTTATGCCGTCAGCAGCAAGATTAGGAGATTTAAGCACTCATGGAGGGGTCATCACCGGACCAGGTGTAGCGACCGTTCTTATTGGAGGTATGCCGGCAGGGGTAGCAACCGATATGCATACCTGCGCGTTGCCGCCTAATGCACATCAACCTACTGTTAGCCCTTTTCCGATGGGTAGTGTTTCGGTATTGATTGCTGGGAAACCGGCACTGCGAACGGGCGACGTGTGCATCTGCGGCGCATCAGCGGCCATTGGCGATCCAACGGTACAAGTAGGATGAGATGGGGGTCATCTTTTATATAGACACGATTATTTTACACCGAACGTAGAAGAGTTCATAAATAAAATAAATACGGATGAAAGATATAACTGATTTTTTGGGTCAAGGATGGGCATTTCCACCGGATTTTTCTTGGGATAGGAGAGGCGCTAAAATGGTACGGGAGAAAGAAGATATAGAGCAATCCCTGCTAATTCTTTTCTCGACCCAATTGGGCGAGCGGATAATGCAACATGAATACGGTTGCGATCTGCAATCGATGGTCTATGAACAGTTCGATATGAATGTTATCACTTTTCTTAAGGATACTTTAGAAACTGCTATCATTTATCATGAACCCCGAATAAAACTTCTCAACATTAACGCCAATGATACGCTAGAAAGGGACGGGTCGATACGTTTTGATATTGAATACCTCATTCGTACCACCAACACCAGAACTAATCTTATTTATCCCTTTTATATGTTTGAAGCGACCCAGCGATTTTATAAATAGAAATGAACCAAGGAACCTCAAGAAAAGAACGAGCGCCAAGCGCATTGAATCCATCTTCCTTCAAACTGGACGGTAGGACCTTGAAGGATATCTATGAGGATACCCGAACTTTCGCAAAAACCGTAATCTTTGAGGAAGAAGGAAGGACTTACGATTGGCAGGCCCTATTTGATGAAGGCTTGTTATATCAAGAGATAACTGAAAGCGGATCCTTAAGGGAATTATCCACTAAAGAGTGCCCTCCCCATCTCGCATTGTTCTTTTCTTTTTTGAACTTATTTTCTTTGGTTCAAGGGCAGTTTAATTCCCTGAACAGAGAGCATCTTTTATTTTTTTATAAAAAAGTTCTTAAGCAAAGGACCTTTCCAGTAGCCGCCGACAAAGTTTACTTATTTATGGAGCTTGCCAGAAATAACGACAAATATTTACTCGAGAAAGGAACCGGATTGCTTGCGGGCAAAAGCCCGGATAAAAAAGATATCGTCTATAGAGCACAAAAAGATGTATTTCTGAACAAGGCGCAGATATCACAATGTAAAGGAATATATAATAGTAAAAATTCTTGGGAATCGCTTTATGTTTTTGAAGATCTGCCGCGGATGTACCAAGAATTTGAAAGTGCGGCGAATCAAGAAGCAAAAGCTATCAATACCGGATGGCACCCCTTCGGCAATCCAAAACTATCAAAACGTTCTGCCAAGATAGGTTTTGGAATCTGCGCGCCCGTTCTGCTGCTCAAGGAGGGCAACAGGACCATTGAGGTAAGCATTACGCTTGGCGAAATGGATAATTCCGCATTAAAGCAAAAACAATGGGACCTTAGTTCGTGGGAAGTTCACCTATCGACAGTGGAAGGAGTTTTGGTCAAGGCTTTATCGGGGCTGTCATTTTCAGATAATCAACTTTTATTTACGGTAGAGCTTGGAAAAATGGAACCTGCTCTTGCGCAATTGGATGAAATGCCGGAGACGACTCCGATTTCATCGTCCCCCTATCTGAAGTTCGTATTGGCACAAAGATATAACTATGCCCTTTATGAACTATTTCAAAAAGTAAAGGTGAAGGAGATAGAAATTCTTGTAAAGGCACAACGACTTCAAACCTTGACCGTAAATAATGATTACGGGGTTCTGGATACTGGTCAGGCTTTCCAGCCTTTTGGTTTTACCCCGGTGGTTGGTTCAAACATGTATGTACACGTTTTCGAACTAATCAGGAAAAATATTACAAGAGCTTCAATTACATTGGAGTGGAAGGGGCTGCCCGAAAATTTAAAAGCGTACTACGAAGGTTACCTGGGGCACACCAATAGTCTGGTGGAGCGAAAGGAGGATTTTAAGGTCAACATCGCCATTAGAAAAAATAAAGAATGGATTCCAGTTTTAAATGGGAACGAATCGGAATTCAGCCTTTTTGGGGACAACCTTGAATTTCAGATCGATGCAAAATATCTTACAATTTTCAACGAGCTTTACGATTCAGGGAACGGACTTATCAAAATCACGTTTAGCTCTCCTAAACGTGCGTTCGGCCATGTTATTTATCCCTCGGTTTACACCAAGGCCATTATGGCACAGGTTCAGCAAAAAGACGAACCCATTCCCAATCCGCCTTATACCCCTACGCTAGAATCCATTCATATGAACTATGAGGCCCGCGAGGTGATGAATTTGAGCGAAGAAACAAATGAGGAACAGCAATTTTTCTATGTAGAACCTTTCGGATACCATCCTTTGACCAATTCAAAAGCACCATTTTCCCTGTTGCCACCAGGATATAGTTCAGGAGGACAATTATATCTTGGGGTTTCTACCTTAAGGCCACCGGAGCAAATCTCCCTGTTTTTTGAGATACGAGAGGAAAATGTAGAATATAAACCTGAGCCGTTTTTAAGCTATCTGAGTACCGACGGGTGGAAAAAATTCTCTGCAAATCAATTACTTTCCGACACCTCCCAAGGCCTTAAACAGACAGGTATCGTTACGCTCAACATACCGGCCGATGCAACGGACAAGGATAAAAGGATGCCGCCCGGCCTTCATTGGTTAAAACTGGAAACAAAAACGCATCCCGAACGTTTTGATCGGATTATTACCGTAAGGACCAATGCTGTGTTATGCGTGCTAAATACCAACGATATCCACCGGGCGTACCGGATAAATAATTTAGCTCCCGGTAGTATTTCGTCCTTTACCACGAAGAAAAGTGCAATCAAAAAAATAGAACAGCCCTACCCTGCCTTCGGGGGAAGGCCACCAGAATCCGATTCCGATTTTTATACCCGTATCAGTGAGCGACTGGCCCATAAAAATAGGGGGATTAGTCCATGGGATGTAGAGCACCTTGTATTGCAGCAGTTTCCCGATATCTATCAGGTAATCTGTAACGCGAATTCGAACGGGCATGGCAAAAGAACCCCGGGTGCCATCCATATTATTACCATCCCAAGGGTAGGTTGGATTAATTCGGAGGTGATACGCAAACCCTTGGCTTCCGCTGCTTTGTTGGAACGTATCCGGGAATTTTTGGCGGTACGGATGTCCCCCCATGTTTCGCTAAGTATCGGTAACCCTCGTTACGATGAATTGCAAGTGCACGCCACGGTAAGTTTTAAAGACCAGGTAGACGCCGGATTCTATCTTAAAAAACTTGAAAGCGACCTCAAGCGGTTCTTATCGCCTTGGGCATTTGACAAAGAACGGAAACTAGAGATGGGCACTACGCTCTACAAA
>JBATUY010000258.1:0-2004 GCA_049671465.1 Pricia sp.
AACTACAGCTATCCGATAGGGAAAATTTTAGAATCAATTACTTGGTACCCGCCATTGAAAATGGACTTGTAGCCTTAACCATACCAGATAAACCAAAAAGCAGCAAACAAAAATATAAGCTCACCGCATTGGGAACTAAAATAAAAAACCTGTGAAATTCACCGAGGCACAATTGGAATCGGTTTTTACCTCGGAGCTAGAGCGGGAGGAATATCCCCATCAGCTGGGGCAAGATATTGATCGTGAAGACGATGAGGTACTTATAGAGAAAGACCTACGAGAATTTTTGGCAGCACAGTATGGGGAAGAAGGAATCACCTCTACGGAGATAGCCTCCATCATCCTTCGCTTTAAAACGCTGCCGGCCTCCGATCTTTATGAAAGCAACAAGACATTTATGCGCTGGCTTTCGGATGGGTTTTCCCTCAAGCGGGAAGACCCAATGCAAAAGGACATCTGGATCTACCTGATCGATTATACCGAGGCCAATCAAAATACCTACAGGTTTGTCAACCAAATGGAAATCGTTGGTTCTCAAAAGCGAATTCCGGATGGGATTATTTACATCAACGGTATTCCGGTCGTTGTTTTTGAGTTTAAGACCACCATCAAGGAAAATACCACCATACACGATGCCTACATCCAGTTGACCGTGCGTTATCAAAGGGATATTCCTGAACTCTTTAAATACAACGCATTATGTGTGATAAGCGATGGGGTAAATACCAAGGCAGGTTCGTTTTTCGCTCCCTATGAGTTTTTTTATGCCTGGAGGCGAATTGCAGGACTGGCCAAGCCGATGGATGGTGTGGACAGTATGTTTACCCTCATACAGGGAATGCTGCACCACAATAGGGTTCGCGACATTATCCGCAACTTTATCTTCCTGCCCGACAGCTCTAAAAAAGAAGAGAAAATCGTGTGTCGTTATCCGCAATACTACGCGGCCAGGGCGTTATACGATAGCATAAAAAAGGCCCAAAAACCGGAAGGCGACGGAAAGGGCGGTACCTACTTTGGAGCAACGGGAAGCGGTAAGAGCTATACGATGCTTTTTTTGACACGGCTGCTGATGAAAAGCGAGCATTTTGCAAGCCCGACCATCGTTTTGATCACCGATCGGACGGATTTGGACGACCAGCTGAGCGCACAGTTCACCAATGCCAAAACTTATGTAGGAGATAATCTTATTATAAGCGTTGAGAGCCGGGCCGATTTGCGCGAGCGCATCCAAGGGCGGCAAAGTGGCGGCGTGTTCTTGACCACCATACACAAATTTACCGAAGATACCGAGTTGCTTACGGAACGGACGAACGTAATCTGTATATCGGACGAAGCGCACCGTAGCCAGACCAATCTCGATCAAAAAATACGGATTACGGAAAAAGGTGTCGAAAAAACCTATGGCTTTGCCAAATACCTACATGACTCCCTCCCCAACGCCACCTACGTAGGTTTTACCGGAACACCAATCGATGCCACCCTGGATGTCTTCGGACAGGTAGTGGATGAATATACCATGACCGAATCGGTAAAGGATGAAATAACCGTACGTATCGTTTATGAAGGGCGGGCGGCCAAAGTAGCGCTCAAGAACAGTGAACTTTACAAAATCGAGGAGTATTACAGAATGGTAGCCGAGGAGGACGGTGCCAACCAATACCAGGTGCAGGAAAGCAAAAGGCAATCGGCCAATATGAACGCCATCCTCGGAGACCCTAATCGCTTGCAGGCGATTGCTGAAGATTTTATCAGGCACTATGAAAAACGGGTCAATGAAGGGGCCACGGTAGCCGGGAAGGCTATGGTGGTATGTAGTAGCAGGGAGATTGCCTACGAGTTCTACAAGAACATTACTTCTTTGAGACCTGAATGGACCGAAGTCAAAAGAGCGGAATCGGGCAAAGAGCTTTCCGAAAAGGAAAAGCGGGAAATAAAGCCTATGGAAAAGGTGAAGATGATTATGACCCGTGGGAAGGATGACCCCCAGGCCTTGTACAACCT
>JBATUY010000259.1:0-19543 GCA_049671465.1 Pricia sp.
CATTTATTCCGTTTCCTTTTGAGCCAAGATTTTATCTTCCGTTTGGTTTCTGCTCAAATATTGTTTAATCAAAAATTTGAGTATTATGACAACAAAAGCAAGTACCACAAAGAAAAGAAGCAGGGCAATAGCTGCAACAGCTTCTAAAGTAAATGGAAAGTCAGTAAGACTTGAAATCCTTAATCTGGCCATTGGCAAAATTAAGCCAGACCCTGAACAGCCAAGAAAAACGTTCGATGAAAAGCATCTAGAACAACTTTCTAAAACCATCAAAGAACACGGTGTACTGCAACCGATAACAGTACGGAAATCTGGAAAGGATTTTATAATTGTTATGGGTGAGAGAAGATTTCGCACAAGCAAAATAGCGAAGAAAAAGACAGTTCCTTGTATTGTAAGAGATTACGAGAACAATGAAGTATTGGAAGTTCAAATCATCGAGAACCTACAAAGACAGAATGTGGAAACTACCGAAGAAGCTGAAGCGATCGCCTATCTAAGCGAAAAATCTGCGCCAACAGAAATTGCAAAACGATTAGGCAGAACTAATAATTTTATCAGACAGCGTTAAAATTAGCAGGATTGATTGACGGCTTTAAGCACTTTGTTCGTAATGGCGAAATGACCATTTCACTAGGTGTAGGTGTCGCACTCTTTGAAACAGAGGAACAGCAAATGATGTTGGAAACGATGGGCGAAGATTTTAGTGCCCATCAGATAAACAGGATGATTAAAGACCAGACCTACGACTTGGAAAAGGTATCTTTTGATGTTGAAGATAAGAAGTTGGTACCGAAAGCTGGGTCTTGTATAGAATGTCCGTTCAATGTAGCTAATCAAGGTAATCTGTTCGGCGAGGGTAAAATGGTCTGTACAAAATCAGCTTGTTTTCAGACAAAGAAAAGCAAGTCGTTCTTGAACTTGATTGAAAAATCCAAGAAAGAAAATATCTTGTTGATTCCCGAAATTCGACAGTATTGGGCAGATGACGAAAACATTCAGCTCATTATCTCGCAATTGGAAAATAATGGCTTGAAGGTCTATCTGCTAGATGATGTCGAAATCATCGAAAATCCGATTGAACCGACAATCGAAGCCATCAAGAAAGAATATCGGCATTATGACTATTCAGAAGATGAAATGAATGCTGAATTAAAAGAAGCGGTAGAGAATTTCAATGAAGAATTAGAAAAGTACAATCCAGCTAAAGAAAATGGATTTTTGAAGGGTATTGTGTTCCATCCTGAGACATACCAGAACAAGGAAGTGTTTGTCAAGATAATTGAGAAATCAAAAGATGATGCGACTGATTATTCAGCACCATTGGCCAACAGAAAAATGGCCGATTGTACGCCTGAAGAACAAATCGCAAAAATCAACAAAAGGGAAATCCGTAAGAAGCACATTGAGAACAACAAGCAGTTCGAGGAAGTGGTTCAAATGATTCGTGAGACCGAATACATTAATACTAATACTAAAAAGACACTTTCTACAGATGAAATGGTGGCATTCTCGATATCGCTCTTTGAAAACAACGTGGACTATATGAGCCAACAAAAGTATTTCTCAAAGTTCTTGGGCGATACGTCCAAGATTACCAAAGTTGAAATGGTTGAGAATTTCAAGAAGAAGTTCAAAAAAGAAACCTTCCACAAGCTGATACGCTTAATGCTTACGAAGCAAGTACATTTTGGCGAAAGCAATCACGTGAATAACCTGACGAATATTTCATTCTACAATGCGCTGCAAGGATATTACAAATCCAAGATTACGAGCATTGAAAAAGAATATGTTGAAAAGAGAGATACGCGTGAGGCACGTTCGAAAGAACGAATAGCAGTTCTTGAAAAAAAAATTCAGGAACTCAACGATTAGCTTTTGTTGTTTGAAGAAGGGTTGGTATTCGTGCTGGCGCTTCTTCTTTTTTATTCAATACCTCTTATATGTCGTTTATTTGCGACAATATTGCTATATTTGTCGTTAATAAGCGACGTTATGAATTCAAAGAAAGCGATAATACTTCCCAAATATCAAAAGATATTTGATGGTATCGGTGAAAATATAAAGCTAGCTCGTAAGCGCAGAAAGCTGACAACAGAACAGGTTTCTGAACGTGCTGGAATACACCGTGCGACATTGCACCGTATTGAAAAAGGCGACCCGACCGTGGCTATAGGTATTTATTTCAACGTGCTTAAAGTATTGAATCTAGAAGATGATTTTTCAAAAATTGCACAAGACGATGAATTCGGTCGTAAACTACAAGACTTAGATTTATTATAGGTTATGGCACAGGGAAAGTTTGATATTTATGTCTATGCAGATTGGATTGGGTTAGAAGGCCCAGTTCAGGTCGGTGTTCTTTCGGCACATTTTGCGAAAGCAAAAAAGGCGTTCAGCTTTGAGTATAGTAAAGACTGGTTGGATAAAGGTTTATACCAAAACCTAGACCCAGATATTGCTTTCTATTCAGGACCTCAGTACCATACTGACAAAGAAAACTTTGGGATATTCTTGGACAGTATGCCAGATACTTGGGGAAGAACCCTAATGAAACGCCGAGAAGCGCAAGATGCAAGGGTACGAGGTGAAAAGGCAAAAACACTTTACGAAATCGATTACTTATTAGGGGTCTATGATGAAAGTCGAATGGGCGCACTTCGTTTTAAAACAGATGTGGACGGTCCATTCTTGGATGATGATGATCAGAACCCTACACCGCCTTGGTCGTCTCTTGGCGATTTGCAAAAAGCGGTTGAACAGCTTGAAAACGATACCCAAAATGATGAAACAAGACAATGGTTGGCTGTACTGATAGCACCAGGCTCATCTTTGGGTGGTGCGCGACCAAAAGCAAATATCTTAGGGAAAAATAAAAGCCTATGGATTGCTAAGTTCCCTTCAAAAACTGATACGGTGGACAAAGCGGCTTGGGAATTTCTCGCATATAAATTGGCCTTTGCCTGCCGTATAGAAATGGCAGAATCAAAAACTGAAAGGATCGCTGGCCAGTACCATACGTTTCTTACCAAACGGTTTGATCGTAATGAAGATGGTCGAATTCATTTTGCATCTGCTATGACGATGACGCGGAACAATGAGGAAACACTTAAAGCCCAAACAGCAAGTTACTTGGATATTGTTGATGTTATCGAGAATTATGGAACTAATGTTGACGCAAATTTGCACCAGCTATGGCGCAGGATAGTTTTCAATATTGCCATATCGAACACCGACGACCATCTAAGAAACCACGGATTTATCCTCAACGAAAAAGGTTGGGAACTGTCACCAGCTTATGACTTGAATCCGTCCATCGAGAAGGACGGTCTGGCGCTCAATATCGATATGGACGATAATGCCTTGGATTTTGAACTGGCCAAAAGTGTTGGGAAATTTTTCCGCTTAAGCGAAGATGAAATGGGTGCTATTATTAATGAAGTAGTTGCTGTGGTTAAGGACTGGAAGTCGATTGCTAAAGAAATAGGAATTTCCAACAAGGAGGTATTACTGATGGAGTCAGCATTTAATACCGAAGTTTAAAATGAAAAAATAATCAATGGAATTGAAATATATTATAGAAATATGCGTGGCAATTGATATAGCAATTATTGGTCTGGCATATCCAATAACCTTAGACAAAATATCTAACATAGGGAGCAAATATAAATCCAACTACTTATCACGTGTCTATGAAAAAGAGATTCCTTAGATAAGTTTAGGCCCAAAGCTATGGCTTCGGTCAAGCTTGCTCGCCGCAAACGAATTCAAAAGACTATCCCGCCAGTTTTGTTTGCGATAACTTTGCCAATACGTAGCCTAGTCGTTGTATGGTCGGAAAAGATGATTTCTTTGCAATAGCTGTAAGTTTTGACGTTTTAAGATTTTCGCTCAGTTCTTCTAAAACAGTAACTACTCTATTTAAACCCCCTATTTGCTTATGGTAGTAGACCAAATCTATGGCGGTCAATTCGGGGGAGGATACCTGCACATATCCGGCATCCGTCTTCTTTTTCTCCAACCAGTCACTGTTCCATGAACTTTTCGTAAAGAAATTCAAATACTGGTTCTTGGTTTTTATATCCCGCAAAGCAGGCTTTTCAATTATAATTTGTGATTGCATGGGCTGTTGATGTCCGGCTCCATGTAAAGCCGCCGCAGAATACAATCCTAAATAATATTCCCTTTTCAAGAATGTCATCATATCATCCAAATAATAAGTAGTAGGCAATATTCCCTGATGAGAGTATTGAGGAGGAACAATTACGTAAAACTCCTTCCGTACCTGAGCGAGTTTGTTCTCCTTTTTTAAACGGTGTAATTTCTGGGCAATCGCGTTTTCATTTGGGCCAAAACGTTCCGGCTGTTCGTGGAGACTAATGGTATACCTACCCTGAGCTTGAATGTCGTATAAATAATTTGAAATGGCTTGACCTATCACAATAATCTATTTGTGTAAATTCACATTAAATGTAGTTAATCGCAAACTGATTACTTATTATTTGATGAATGCCACCGCAGCATAAACACCGTTCCCGAGAATCTCATCAAGGTACTTTGCCACTTTTTTGGATAAACTAGGAATCTGGGTCAAATCTTCTCCCCAAATGCTGGTCTGACTTAGAACCGCTTGCACCAATTCGGAGGCGTTAATTTCCTGAGTATCGAACCTAGCCCAAGCATCCGAAAACACATCGATTGTTTCGGCATTGTCTTTTATATCGATCGATTGCCCTTCGAATTTTCCTCTACAAAAGAGGATGAGGGCTGCAAGGGCGAGTACAATGCGCTCCGGAAGTTCGTACCGCGCTCGGTAATAGTCCTTTAAAGTAGGCAACAATCGGGCAACGAATTTAGACGTGCTATTTAGGGATATACTTATGAGTTTGTGTTCTAGGGAAGGATTCCGAAAACGGTCAAGAACATCGCGAACGAATTGCTGTTTTATCCTTTCTGGAAAATCTAAGGTCGAGCAGGCTTCTTCTAGCAATAAGGACTCCACAAACCCGGATATTTCTTCGTCGTCCATGACCTCCTTGACCAATCGGAGTCCGGCGAGGTATCCTATTGGAACCATTGCGGTATGGGCGCCGTTTAAAATACGGACTTTCATCTCACGGTAGGGCGCTAGGTCTTTGACAAATTCGACATTGAGGTCGGTCGCAGCAAAGGGCAGCTCTTTTTCGACGCTTTCGGGGCCCTGTATTACCCAACTGTGGTAATATTCCCCAGCGACCAAAAGTCGGTCTGTATACCCCAATTCCTTTTGGATTTTCTCAGCGCTACCTGTTGGAAAGCCCGATACGATTCGATCGACCAAAGTGCTGCAAAAATGGTTGGAGGTCGTTACCCAATGCTCAAATTCATCTCCCAGTTGCCAGTGGTCGATATACCGAACAATGGTTTGTTTCAGCACATCACCATTATTTTCGATCAACTCGCAGGGCAGTAGAATACATCCCATTGCACCGTCACCCTTAAAATATTGGAACCTATGGTAAAGCCATACGGTCAATTTTGCAGGATACTCTTTGGGTGGATCGGCGTCGAACGTGTCTTGCGAATTAAATGCAATACCGGCCTCCGTGGTGTTGGAAATTATAAAGCGTAGGTTTTCGTTTTCGGCCAATTTCAGATAGGCATCCCATTCGGAATACGGATTTACCACGTCTTGCACACAGGTTATCAGCTTTCTCTCGGCAATCAGATTTCCGTTCTTGATACCATCGAGCACCACAGTAAAAAATCCGTTTTGAGATTTTAAGGTTTGATAGTTTCCGCCCTCGGTCGGTTTGATGATTGCCACTCCGGCGTTGAAATCGGTTTCTTCGTTCAGCGTTTGAACCATCCAATCGACAAAGGCGCGGAGGAAATTTCCACCCCCGAACTGCATGATTTTTAGGGGCAATGTCTCATTTCTATCTTTTGTTTGTCTGTTTAGTTCTTTCATTATTCGCTTATAGTGAGATGCCCCGCTTCCAAGGTATAAAATCGTTTTGCCCTTTGATATCCGCTTTTGCGATTACTTCACCGCTCGCCACTTTGATGATATAATCCAATATTTTTTCGCCCATACTTTGTATGGTATCCGCTCCGCTCACCACGGTTCCCGCGTCGATATCGATGATGTCCGACATCTTTTCGAAAAGTGGGGTATTGCTCGATAACTTTAGCACCGGGGCCACAGCATTACCGGTCGGAGTGCCCAGACCCGTGGTGAACACGATGATATTACACCCCGACCCTGCGAGCCCCGTTGTACTTTCTACATCGTTGCCGGGCGTACACAGTAGGTTCAGTCCAGGTCTGACGACCTTTTCCGTGTATTCGAGCACATCGACAACGGGCGAAGTACCACCTTTTTTGGCCGCACCCGCTGATTTCATCGCGTCCGTAATCAGTCCATCTTTAATGTTTCCCGGAGATGGGTTGTTCTCAAAACCCGAACCGACGGCCACCGCCGCTGCGGAATATAATGTCATCAGCTTCGAGAATTTCATGGCACTTTCATCGGTCTCACATCGATTGATGAGCTCTTGCTCCACACCGTTCAGTTCCGGAAATTCGGCAAGTACCGTACTTCCCCCCAAGGCCACCAGCAAATCGGAGGCATACCCCAAAGCGGGATTAGCGGAAATTCCCGAGAATCCATCGGAAGCCCCACACTCCAATCCCAGTACAAGTTTGCTTAAAGGAGCGGGGCGGCGTTGCACTTCATTGGCCTCGATTAAACCTTCAAAGGTCCGTTTTACCGCCAGCTCGATAAGATTTCTTTCGCTTTTTGTTTTTTGCTGTTCGATGATAAAGAGCGGTTTCGAGAAACCGGCATCCTTTTCCTTGATGGCGCTTTGTAGCATTTCGACCTGGGCATTTTGGCATCCCAAACTGAGCACCGTGGCCCCGGCAACATTGGCGTTCGTTATATAGCCCGCCAATAATTTGCAAAGGGTCTCGGCATCTTGTCGTGTTCCGCCACATCCGCCGTCGTGTTTTAAAAACTGAATACCGTCAACGTTGGGAAACAGCCTTTTTTTGGCCATCTCCTCTTTTGAGGTAATTATCGATGTGTTCCGTATTTCTTCTAGGGACGCACCCGCCTTATACCTATCGACCAAAGCCTGGGTGTCAACGGTAAAATCTTTCTTGGTATCGTACCCGAGGGTTTCGCACAAGGCACTCTCCAGTACATCGAGATTGCGGTTTTCGCAAAACACCATAGGAACGATCAACCAATAATTGGCCGTTCCGACACTTCCGTCAGCACGGTGGTATCCCTTAAATGTTTTTGTTTTGTATTTGGAAATATCGGGAGCCTCCCAATGGTATTGTTCCTTGGATGCATTGAAGTCGGCAGCGGCATGCTTTACATTTTCAACGGTGATCGCCTGTCCTTTTTCTATGGGCAGTACGGCCTTTCCGACCAGAACACCGTACATGTATAGCTTATCCCCAATACTCATATCATACAAGGCGAATTTATGCTTGCCTTTGATCCGTTCCTTAATTTCAAAGCCGACTTTACCGATATGCACCGGTGTTCCAGGCTCTAAATCTTCAATGGCGACAATGATATTGTCTCTCGGATCGATCTGCATATAACGGGTAGACATATTTAAAGTTGGATTTAATACTAAATTATCCTAAAAATCAACAAACAAATCTATGGGTAATTTGCGTCCTTTAAAAACCGGACTTACGTACGCGAAATCCTAAATAATTCCATTTCTACGGCATAGAATAAAAATTCCCTGACATTGAACTTTTCGGCCTTGTTTACGAGGATGAGATCCTTGGAACCGAATTCCTTAAAGGATAAAAATAGCCATATTATAAACAGAATAATATGCTTTTTGGTCAAAAGGATGCGCAGGCTCCTTTTTTTATATTAATTTTTACGGAATAATTCCATCCGATACTTTTACACTATCCATTTAAGCGGAACAATATGAAGAAAAGTACACTTCCCGACCCCTTCGGCGATGCCCGCTCAGGGAAGGGCTATAGCGAAATCGAGGACCAGAACGATCCCGTAACCATGCTTTTGCGACATAGGGATGTTCGAAAAACGGCCCATAATTATAAGCAGTTCAGTTCCGAGGCGATACCCGGGCGTATCGTGGTGCCTTCGGAAGTCAATATCCGCAGCACACGGCAAATTCCTTTTGAGGTCGACCCTCCCGCGCACGGGATTTATCGGGCCCTTGTCGAGCCTTGGTTCAAACGTCCTTTACAGCAGGAATATCAAGAGAAATTGTCCGTTCAGATTTCAGCGAATATTGAGAATGCGCTACTGAAGGGTACGGTAGAGGTCGTCAAAGACCTTGCCCTGCCCCTGCAGTCGCGGGCCTTGACCCTGTTGTTGAACACACCGCACGCAGAAGCCGAAAGGTGGATTTCTTGGGGCACGCATGTCTTTCGCAGCGAGGGCGAAGCACTAGATGGGGATAAGGCCAACATTCTGTACGACTATATCGACGAGCAGATAGATCAATCCATAGAGAAACCCGGCGATGACCTGTATTCCGTTTTACTGGCTTCCGAATATGAAGGTAGGAAGTTGACCAAGGAAGAAGTCAAGGGCGTGATGGTACTGACCTTTGCCGGCGGACGCGATACGGTAATCAACGCCGTTACGAATGCCATCGCGTACTTGGCGGAACATCCCCAAGCATTGGAACGTTTCCGCAAGGAACCTGTGGTTATCGGAAAGGCCGTGGAAGAATTCATCCGCTACTTTTCGCCCCTGACGCAGATGGGCCGTGTGGTCACCGAAGATACTCACGTATGCGAGCATGCCGCAAAAGCGGATAGCCGCATTTCGCTGTGCTGGGCATCCGCCAACCGTGACGAGACGGTTTTCGAGAATCCGAACGAAATTGTTATCGACCGGAAGATGAATCCGCATGTAGGTTTTGGTTTCAGCCATCATAATTGCCTTGGGGCGACCCACGCCCGACAGATCCTAAAAGTGCTTTTGCAAACGCTGGCCAATAAGGTTGGGTCGATGGAGATTCAAGAATATAAGGAGAATATCGAGGAGTGGGGCGAATTCAGGCGAAAGGTCGGGTATGATCGCATCGAGGTGAAATTTAATAAACTATAATTCTATACAAAATCATGGCCAAGATTACATTTATAACACAAGACAACGAAGCGATAACCGCCGAGGCCGATTCAGGTTCCGTCATGGAGCTCGCGGTCGATAATAATGTTCCCGGCATCGACGGCGATTGCGGCGGAGTTTGTTCCTGCGGCACCTGTCACGTGCACGTAACACCCGAGGATATGTATAAAGTAGGTGCCGCGAGCGCTATCGAAAAAGACACGCTTGAACTTGACGACAATGCCAACGCATACAGCCGTTTGGGCTGCCAGATACCGATCAGCGATGCGCTTGATGGCATTGTACTGACCGTCGCGAATTAAAGGGTTTGCCGATAGATTAAACAGACCGGTACGTGAATGAACATCCATCTTAAGATAAAGTCGGTAGGGTCATCGGTGCCGGCCACGCTGGGGTGAATTTTGGGTCCGCCTTACTTTTTCGTCCTATCCTTTTCGAAACGTTTAACATTTCTGTTGTCCGTTCGTGCACTTATGTATATATTTGAATTCTGTAAAAATTAACAGCTTTCCCTATAATCCCCCTAAATCCCCACAGCTTAATGTTTGATGCGCAAATAGCGATTGAAAAATCGTTGTTGCGATAATTTGAAGATGGTTATTTTATAGTTTTTGTTTGTAAAAAATGTATAAGAAAGCAGTCTGAGGCTCCTGTAATGGCTATATCTTTTGAACACTAGTGATGAAGTCAATTAAACGGTCAGACCTGATCATCCCCATATCGGTTGTGGTACACCTGTGTATCGTCAACGGCATTCTGGCCATTCTCACGCCCGAGACCTACTTCGATGTACTTCATGTGCTTCACTATAATATTTCTTGGTTACTGATCACCTACGGTCTGGAATATTATCCCAAGAGCCGGAAAGAGCGTTTTATGACCAATATTCATAAAATGTTCCAGCTATACCTAATCTATGGCCTGGCCTATTTCGCACTGTTCGGTATAACGCAAACCGTGTATGAGTCTTTGGAATTTCAACTCTTTGTCTATGTGCTCATCTGCCTGTGCTTGACCTGGTATCGAGTCATCTTCTTTTGGATAAGGCGCCAGTATCGTTTAAAGGGGGGGAACTCGGTCAAAGTGGTCGTCATCGGAAGGGATACCAACCTCAAAAAAATGCGCCATGTTTTCGACACGCCCGAACTCGGTTATCGCTTCATGGGTTATTTTGACGACGATGAAAGTCATAGTCCCTCTTATTTAGGTAAAATAATCGATTGCTTTTTATACATTCTCGAGAACAATATTGAAGAAGTTTACTGCGTGGCCTCGAAATTCAACCATAAAGAATTAAAGAACTTGATCAATTTTGCGGATAACAATCTGATTAAGGTCAAAATCATCCCCGATAATAAGGATATTTATTCGCGGGCCATGACCATTGAGCTCTATGACAACACCCCGGTATTGAATTTACGCAAGGTGCCGTTGGATACCGAATACGGACGACTAGCGAAGCGAACCTTCGACGTGGTGTTTTCCTTATTGGTCATCATAGGCCTGCTCTCATGGCTTAACCCGATTTTGTGGATTGTAATGAAGTTTGAATCACCTGGGCCTTTGTATTTTAAGCAAAAACGGCACGGGTTCAAACGTCAGACTTTTTGGTGCTATAAATTCAGGTCTATGCGAACCAATAGCACGGCACACTCTAAAATGGCTACCAAGAACGACTCTCGGATAACCCGTATCGGAGCCTTTTTGCGCAAGACCAGCATCGATGAACTACCTCAGTTCTTTAATGTTTTTATCGGGGACATGAGCGTCGTAGGACCGAGACCGCATATGGAGCTGCATACGTGGGATTATGAAATAACGGTTGACAAGTATTTGGTTCGGCACTTCGTGAAACCGGGAATTACCGGATTAGCGCAAATCAAGGGCTATCGCGGAGAAATTACCAAAAAAGCAGATATATTTAACCGTACCAAACTAGATATCTTTTACGTAGAAAAGTGGTCGCTGGCACTAGATTTAAAAATAATAGGCCTTACGCTGGTCAATGCCATTCGAGGAGAGGTAAAAGCTTATTAACATTTAGACGAAAAACGGATATTGTGATTTTACGCATACAAGCTTTGAAAAGCAGCCGTTATTAAAAAAACCAATAGGAATCCACTTAATGAAATTATTCAAATATCATATTCTTGGATGTATAAATATTAAGTACCATGGCGATTTGATTAAAAACATTCAATTATAATCTCAACATTACTGATGAAAAATAGACTCTTTAAACAATCGATTACTACAACTAGCGCAATTACATATGTGGCAGCGTTGCTAATTTCAGCTATTTTCAGTGCATCGTGCACCAACATGAAGCGCGCGACCTATTTTTATGGCACCTCCGATTCGACGTACCTGAACACCAGTACTGAAAGTCTAGAACCTGTCTTGCATGAAAACGATCTGCTCAGTATATCGGTGAGCAGCGTAAATCCAGAAGCCTCGGAAATGTTCAATGTATCCAACACAATGGCTACGGAATCATCGACGCTCTCCGGCGCCCGTTCTTCGGCATCGGGCTATCTCATTGACCAAGACGGTTTTATTCGGTTTCCGGTATTGGGTAAAATCAAGGCATCAGGTATGACGAAAAAAGCCCTCAGGGAAAAGATAACGAACGAACTGCAATCGCAAAAATTACTGATAGATCCCATAGTCGATGTCCGTTACCTTAATTTCAAGGTATCAGTACTCGGAGAAGTGAAGAACCCATCTGTACTGACCATACCAAACGAAAAAATTTCATTGCTCGAGGCATTGGGCCTGGCCGGAGATATCACAATTTATGGAAACAAAGAGAACGTAGCCCTTTTACGGGAAGAAGACGGAGTTAAAAAACTTAGAAGAATTGATTTGACCAGTAGCGAGCTTTTTGCTTCACCGTACTATTATTTAAAATCAAACGATATCATATATGTAGAACCTACACAGGCGAAGGTTGCGGAATCTAGTTTGATAAAGTCGTGGATACCTGTTGTATTGAGTGCTATTTCATTGGCCATTATTACGGTCGTGAATTTTAAATGATTTTGTAGTACTCATAAAAATCACATGCCTCACTGGCATCTTTACATGAGAATTAAGTAATTTCAAAGGTGAGCTTTTCTTCAACACCGATAAGCCCGATGGCAACCTCAAGAAACTGACCGATGTCAGTAAATTGAACAATTTGGGGTGGCACCACACCGTCAAACTGAAAGACGGCGTGCAGAAGATTTACGAATGGTATCGTAATTAACGTCGCTTGTGGCGTATGGGTTAAAAGTTTCATCGTTCGCCATATATATCCGTATACATTTAATGGTAGGTTTGTCAATATTCAAATAACCTTTAAATCAGTATATATGTCATTAGTAACGATTATTCTCAATATTCTCTTGCCGCCGTTGGCCGTTTTTATGAACCATGGCTTGGGTACAACCTTCTTAATTAGCGTACTCTTAACACTTTTGGCGTGGCTACCGGGTGTCATTCATGCGTTTATCGTAAATGGGTAATGCCATCTAGTAGACGGAAAATATTTTATTTTAAATATATTTTCAGTAAAATAACAGGGATCCGGTCATCGACAGGTTCCACTAATGTCCGGTAAGAAAACGTTCGTCGGTTTTTTACCGGACACTATTAATTTTATCTTAGCTTCGCCAATCGGAGCCTTTACATGATTTTCGGTGCCTCCCTTCATAAAGTTCTTGGCTTCCGAAATCTTATATATGTAATGGTTCGGACACTAGAATTCTAAAGACCCCGTTACCTTAGTATGCCTACAAAACAGAATACAGACTGGTCACTCGTCGTAACGGCTAAACGTAGTTGGTTCAATCTCGAACTGAAAGAACTTTGGCGGTACAGGGATCTCGTGCTCTTGTTGTTCAATAGGGATTTGGTAACCTGGTACAAGCAGACCATTCTGGGGCCGTTGTGGTACATCGTTCAGCCGCTATTTACGACGATGATCTATGTTGTGGTCTTCGGAAATATAGCCAATATCTCGACCGATGGGCAGCCCAAAATATTGTTCTATCTCAGTGGGATAATTTTATGGAATTACTTCGCGGAATGTTTCAAGATTATTTCGGATACCTTTATGACCAATAAAAGTATCTTCGGAAAAGTGTATTTTCCGAGGATAATCATGCCGCTCTCAACGGTGCTTTCAAACTTGGTCAAATTTGGGATACAGCTGGCCCTCTTCGCTTCCATCCTTATATATTATCTGTTTCAAGACTACCAATTACAATGGGATGCTACCCTTCTGTTACTTCCGGTATTGGTGGTAATGGCCGGTGGTCTGAGCATCGGATTGGGCATGATCGCTTCTTCCTTGACCACTAAATATCGTGATATTACCTTTTTGATCACCTTTGGTATTCAATTATTGATGTACGGTACTCCTGTGATATATCCATTATCCGAAGTGACCGAAAAATATGCGGAATACGAAATTTTTATACTGGCCAATCCCATGTCGGCCATCATCGAGACCTTTCGATATGTACTTTTGAAATCCGGTAGTTTGGACTATGGTAACTTACTGTACAGTTTTGTAGCTACCATTGTTATCCTTTTTGCAGGTATGATTATTTTCAACCGTACCGAAAAATCCTTTATTGACACCGTATGAGCGAATTGGCACTTCAGATCGAGAACTTGGGCAAGCAATACCGCTTGGGCGTAATCGGTACGGGCACCCTTTCGCACGACCTGAACCGATGGTGGTACCAGGTACGCGGCAAACAGGATCCCTACCTCAAGGTCGGGGAGGTCAATGACCGCTCGGCGAAGGGCGAAAGCGAATATGTATGGGCATTGCGCCATATCCACATGAACGTGAACCAAGGCGAGATTGTCGGAGTTATCGGAAGCAACGGCGCCGGTAAATCGACCTTGCTCAAAATTTTATCGCGGGTAACTTCCCCAACCGAAGGCCTGTTCAGGGCGCGGGGCCGTACCGCGAGTCTTCTCGAAGTCGGCACCGGCTTTCACGCCGAACTGACCGGACGCGAAAATATCTACCTCAACGGGGCCATTCTAGGGATGACCAAACCGGAAATCACCTCTAAACTAGATGAAATCGTAGATTTTTCAGGGGTCGAACGGTATATCGATACGCCGGTAAAGCGCTATTCCTCCGGAATGACTGTTCGCCTCGCCTTTGCGGTGGCGGCCCATCTTGAACCGGAAATTCTTATCGTCGATGAGGTATTGGCCGTAGGAGATTCTTCCTTTCAGAAAAAAGCGGTCGGAAAAATCAAGTCCGTCAGTCAGGGCAGCGGGCGCACCGTACTGTTCGTCAGTCATAATATGGGGGCCGTAACCAAACTCTGCGACAGGGGTATCGTGCTGAAAAATGGGGAAATCGATTTTGAGGGCGATATTCATGCCTCGGTACAGCACTATGAAGAAATCAATGCCGACGTTGCCGATATCAATCTTTCGACCCGAAAGGATCGGGAGGGCATCGGTGATTTCCGCTTTCAGGAAGTTACTATCGAGAACCATCTCGGGCAAGAAATGACGAATGTCAGAACCGGTTCGCAGGCTTCTATTCATGTAAGGATTAAAGCCACAGGAAAGGTCAAGGAGAGCGACGTCTATGCCGCAGTCTGTTTTAGGGACGCCCTTGGCAACCGCCTTTTCACCCTTTCGACATCCCTTTTTGATATCCGGGTAACTTTGGATAGGGAAACGCTATTGACTTTCGAAATCAAAAGGATGCCCTTATCGGCCGGTAATTACCTCTGTGATCTATACATCGCCGAGGGTAGAGGTGATGCATTGGTACAAGATCACGTCGAAAGGGCCTTTACGGTTACGGTCTATGGCAATGATTACTTTGATTCCGGAGACTCCCAACCCGAGGGACTTGACCGTTTCTATACCGATTTCGAAGTCATCAAGAACAGGGATACCAAGGTGATTTCAATGCCTTCGAAGTAGACAGATACGGCTCTCACCGCGAAAGCCATGACATGAAATAGAAAAAATATGGAAAAGGATACCTTAAAATTTGCGGTCGTCGGATGCGGTCATATCGGTAAGCGCCATGTCTCGGTCATTAGTGCAGAAGCCGATGCCCAGCTGGTAGCGGTCTGCGACACCGATTCTGAAAAACTTGGTATTGAAGCCGTAACCGCATCGGGCGCGAAGACCTATACCGATTTTCAACAAATGCTCGCAGAAGCGGACTTCGATGTCATCTGTATCTGTACGCCCCACGGCTTGCACGCTAACATGAGCATCGCAGCGGCGAAAGCGGGCAAACATATTCTGGTCGAAAAACCCATGGGCCTTTCCGTTTCGGAAAGTGAAGAAATGATCCGGGTGGCCGAGGAAGAAGGCGTCAGGCTATTTGTGGTAAAACAGAACCGTTATAATACCCCGATAAAACTGACCCAAAAAGCCTTGAACGAAAACCGATTGGGCAAGATTTTTATGGTACAATGTAATGTGATGTGGAACCGCAACCAGGCCTATTACCGGCAATCACCCTGGCGGGGCAAAAAGGATTCCGAAGGAGGGGCCCTGCACACACAAGTGAGCCATTTTTTAGATCTTATGGTGTGGTGGTTCGGAGAAATCAAGGAATCGAAGACCATTATGGACACGCTCAATCACGACATCGAAATCGAAGATGCCGGGGTATCGGCCCTGCGCTTCGAGAGCGGCGTTATCGGGTCCCTTTTCTGGACCACTTGTGTCTACAACGGGAATTACGAAGGCAGCATTACGATTATCGGCGAAAAGGGCACAATCAAGATCGGCGGCAAATACTTGAACGAGATCGAGTTTTGGGATGTACAGTCCTACCCCCTACCCGCCGATCAAGAATTTGACGACAAGCCCAATGAGTATGGCACCTACCAAGGCTCCAGCTCGAACCATGACCAATTGATTCACAGTCTGATATCCCAAATAATAGAAGACCGAAGGGGCGTAGTCGAAGGAGAAGAAGGAATGAAAACCATCAAGGCCATCGAAAAAATATACCAAAACGCATAACCTATGGCCCCGGTTCGTATAGTCGATTATTTTTCTTTGGAAGATACCTTCTGCGCAAATCGTTCGGAAACCCTGTTCTGTTCCCCGGCTTGGGTCCGGACACTCCATAAAACCTATGGGTTCAACTGCTACGCCGCCATCGACGATGACCGTGATATCTATATACCTTTGGTGCTGGTAGACAATCTCATGGGAAAAAAATGTGTCAGCCTGCCCTTTTCCGATTATACCGATATTGACACCGATAGTCCCGAAAAGTACGCCTCGATTTTGTCCGCTATAAAAAACGAATTCCCAAATATCCCCATTACCTTCAAAACCATCGGAAATTCCGGTACTGTGGACAACGAACTTTGGGGCGAGGCCATCCGCACTGCATACTACCACCGTATCGATACCCGTGATATTTCAGCGGTAAAAGGGATGCAGTCCAGCTCATTTAAGCGAAACGTCAAAAAGGCAAAAAAGAACGGGATTTCCGTTACGATTAAAAAAGATAGCACGGCCCTGTCTGCTTTTTATCGGCTCTATTGTCATTTAAGGTTGAATAAATTTAACAGCATTCCCCAGCCTTTCGTTTTCTTCGAAAATGTTTTCGATGCCTTTATAGCGAAGGATAACGGATTTCTTATAGAGGCGGTCGTCGAAGAAAAAGTAATAGCATCTTGCATCATATTGGCCCATAAAAACATACTGTACTACAAATTTGGCGCCTCCGATGAAGCACATCTAGACCTTCGGCCCAACAATCTGCTCTTCGACGAACTCATACGCCATGCCTGCGAAAAAGGTTTTCAAGCAGTTGATCTCGGCCTTAGCGGTACGGGGGATTCGTACAAGGGCCTCGTGCGTTTCAAAGAAAGCATGGGCGGTGTAGCGCATAATATTGTCTACTATCAAAAAGATGCCACAGCTACAGCCTCAAAGAACGAAGCGCTCGGACAATGGCTCGGCTCCCTTACGAACGAAATCGTTTCGGCAAAACCGGATACGGAAACCCTAAGCCGATATAGCCAACTCATTTATCCGTTGTTCGCATGAGGATAGCCCTGGTAGGAAATAACGATGGTCCTTTGGTCTTGGCAAAATCCATGCACCGGCATGAGGTTTTTCCAGTCTGTGTGGGTCTTCAAAAACCGGCAAACGAAGAACTAAAGCAGGCTTACCAAAAAATCATCGACATCAACTATTTTTTCTCCGGTTTTGAGGAGGATGCCTTACTTAAATATTTGGCGGATTACGAGATAGATGTGCTGATCAATTGCTTCTGTAACTTTAAGTTTAAGGTGCTCTTAGAACACTACCACGTATTGAACGTGCACTTGGCCCCCCTACCGAAATACCGGGGCAGACATCCGATGCATTGGGCCTTGATTAACGGCGCCCCTAAATTTGGGGTGACCGTACATCGCATGGACGAAGCCTTCGATTCCGGGGCTATTTTATGGCAAAAAATAGTGCCTACAGTACCGGGCATGTCCGTTGCAGAATTACGGTCGGTATTAATGGATGTGCTGGCCGCCCATTTTGGGGAATTTGTGGTTGCATACGAAAAAGGGGATATTGAGCCGCTACCCAACGAAGATGCCAACGCCACGTATGCCCCGCGAAGGTATCCTGAAGATAGCAGGTTATCCGAATGGCAAGATCGAGACACTATATTCCGCAAGGTTATGGCATTACGTTCCGAACAGAACCCGGCTTTCTTGCAGGTAGAGGGCCATGATATTCCCGTGCTATCCGCCAATTGTATTGAGAATGAAAAATCCAAAGAAAAATCCTTGTCCGCTGCATCCATAACGGCACTCGACACAAACGGAATTCAAGTGCTGTGTAAAGACGGCAAACGGGTCGAATTAGCAGGATTTAATCCCGAAAAATTCGGGCTTCAACTTAAACAGAAACTTTCATGAACATTCCCTTTTTAGATTTACACGCGCAGTACCTTTCGATAAAAGGTGAAATCGATACGGCCATCGCCGATACCATCAGGGACTCTGCATATATAAAAAGTCCGTCCGTTAGTAGCTTCGAAGATGAGTTCGCCCAATTCTTGGGTATACGACAGGTCATTGCCTGCGGTAATGGTACCGATGCCATCGAAATTTTACTAACCGCCATGGGCATCGGTGAAGGCGACGAAGTCTTGGTACCGGCGATGTCGTGGATTTCCACTTCAGAAACCGTGGCCACTGCCGGGGCAACGCCTGTTTTTGTAGATATCCGTCCGGACACCTATGTAATCGACGAGCGACTGATCGCCGAGAAAATCACGGCGAAGACCAAGGCCATTATTCCCGTACATCTTTATGGATGTCCCGCCAATATTACGGTCATCAAGGAACTGGCGGAAAAGCATAATCTAAAAGTTATCGAAGATTGTGCCCAAGCCCATGGGGCGGAAATCGATGGCAAAAAAATCGGAACGTTCGGCCATGCGGCCACCTTCAGTTTTTTTCCTACAAAAAACCTGGGTGCTTACGGCGATGCCGGGGCGATGGCGACGAACGATCAAGAACTGGCGGAAACAGTCAGAAGCATAACCAATCACGGACAACAAGAGCGCCATACCCATGCCCTAGATGGCAGAAATAGTAGAATGGACGGGATGCAGGCCGCCATACTCTCCGTGAAATTGAAGCACTTAAATCAGTGGACCGAAGAGCGCATTCGAAAAGCCGCCCTGTACAGCTCTCACTTAAAGAACATCGATGCCATACAACTTCCAACAAAACCCGATAATGCAAAACATGTCTATCACCTCTATGTGATTCAACTGCAGAATAGGGAAGCCTTGCGCGAATATCTATCGGAACAGGGTATTTCAACCTTGGTGCACTATCCCAACGCACTACCCTTTCAACCCTGCTACGATTATCAAAATAATACCGCATCCGATTTTCCGGTGGCTGCCCAGATCCAAGATAGCGTCGTATCTCTTCCCTTATTTCCCGAACTCGAAGACGATACTATCATCCACATCGCCGAAACGCTAAAGAAATTCAAGGGATTATGAAAAAGTTGACCTTGATAAAATTGGATATCATCCATCCGCCCGAATACCTTGAAAAGAAGCAAAAGGAGTGGACGGACCTCTCCCAACTTTCGGTGGACGAATACCGAAATCGCCTGATAGCCCTACGCAGCAACTATTCCGATTTCTATACCTACCACCTCAACCAGACCGGGGAATGGCAGGCCGAGGAATATTTTCTAATGGACGAGGTGTTCACCAATAAAATCGCCAAGGAACTTTTTGGATGGAAACACGTCATCGAAAAGTTTTGGTTCGGCAGAAACCGAAAACTACGCCATGATAAGAAAAGATGGGAACGCCATGTGTTGCGAAAATTTTTGAGAACTCGAAACGACGATGTGATATTTGTACGATCGCAACCCATACAG
>JBATUY010000260.1:0-2900 GCA_049671465.1 Pricia sp.
ACATCCTTACAAAAATTTTAAAGTCCTGTTCCGTAAACATACCGCAATGAATCCTTATTTTTAGACTTCGTTCAAATCCTCTATATCCAAAACACCATGAAATCACTCCTTCAAAGAATGGGCCTGCTGGTCATGATATTTTCTATTATCCCGTACACCCTTACGGCCCAAAAATCCAAAAAATCGAAAACGACCACTCCAA
Organism: Pricia sp.; assembly: GCA_049671465.1. Classification (GTDB taxonomy): domain Bacteria; phylum Bacteroidota; class Bacteroidia; order Flavobacteriales; family Flavobacteriaceae; genus Pricia. The sequence goes on from JBATUY010000260.1 coordinate 203, forward strand.
AGGTGCCGCAAGAACTTTACTCCAGTTTAGAATACCGTTCACTGGGGCCGTTTCGGGGCGGACGTTCATCAACGGTTACAGGAGTTCCGGGCGAACCCAACCTCTATTATTTCGGCGCTACCGGTGGCGGGGTCTGGAAAACTACGAACGGCGGCCGTGAATGGGAAAATATTTCGGATGGCTATTTCGGGGGAAGTATCGGCGCCGTTGAAGTGGCACGGAGCGACCCGAACGTCATTTATGTCGGGGGTGGCGAAAAGACCTTGAGGGGCAATGTTTCCTCCGGATACGGTATTTGGAAAACAGTGGACGCGGGAAGAACGTGGAAGTCGGTGGGCCTAGAAAACAGCCGGCATGTGCCGCGCATCCGCATCCATCCGAAAGATCCTGATATTGTTTACGCCGCCGTACTCGGAAACATTTATAAGCCCACCGAAGACCGGGGCATCTATAAAAGTACCGACGGGGGCGAAACTTGGACGAAGAAACTGTTCGTCAACGACCAAGCGGGCTTTGTCGATCTGGTGCTCGACCCGACCAATCCGCGGATTATGTACGCCTCTTCGTGGCGCGCCGAACGTACTCCATATAGCCTGAGCAGCGGCGGCGAGGGCAGTGCCCTATGGAAAAGTACCGATAGCGGCGAAAACTGGACGGAGATTTCAAAGAACGAGGGCTTCCCGAAAGACACCTTGGGCATTATTGGCGTGGCCGTCTCCCCTATCGATTCCGATCGGGTGTTCGCAATTGTGGAGAACAAGGAAAAAGGCGGACTCTACCGCAGTGATGACGGGGGGCAAAAATGGTCGCTGGTCAATGAGGACCGCGCATTGCGACAGCGCGCTTGGTACTACACGCGGGTATATGCCGATACCGAGGACGTTGATGTGGTGTATGTCGTGAACGTATCGTACCACAAATCCACGGATGGGGGAAAGACCTTTAGCGGGTACAACGCGCCCCACGGCGACCATCATGATCTTTGGGTCGCCCCCGAAGATTCAAAACGGATGATTATCGCCGATGATGGCGGCGCCCAGGTGACCTACGACGGCGGGGAAACCTGGAGTACCTACCACAACCAGCCAACCGCCCAATACTATAGGGTTACGACCGATAATGCCGAACCCTACCGCATTTATGTGGCCCAACAGGATAATTCGACCCTACGCGTAAACCATCGTAGCGATGGCAACACCATTACCGAAGACGATTGGGAATCTACCGCCGGGGGCGAATCTGCCTGGATTGCGGTTGACCCCGCCGACAACGACATCGTGTACGGCGGCAGTTATGGCGGATTTTTGACCCGGGTAAACCACGAAAAAAATACGGTGCGTGCTATCAACGTATGGCCCGACAACCCAATGGGATATGGTGCCGAAGGCATGAAATACCGGTTTCAGTGGAATTTTCCCATCATTTTCAGCAAGCACGATCCGAAAAAACTATACGCCTTTTCCAATCATGTACACATGACCACCAATGAAGGACAGAGTTGGGAATTGCTGAGCGAAGACCTTACGCGCAACGATTCCACCAAATTAGTTTCCAGCGGCGGCCCCATAACACAGGACAATACCGGAGTAGAATATTACTGCACCATTTTCGCGGCCGATGAGAGTCCGTTGAAAGAAGGCCTGTTATGGGTCGGCAGCGATGACGGCCTCATCCACCTTACCAAGGACGGTGGCGGTACTTGGGAAAACGTTACCCCAAAAGACATGCCCGAATGGAGCATGGTCAACAGTATCGAAACCTCGGCTTTTGACGAGGGCGCCTGTTATGTCGCCGCCACCAGCTACAAGCTTGGCAATTTTAAGCCGTACCTCTACAAAACATCCGACTATGGAAAGACCTGGAAAAAGATAACTAACGGCATCGATGATGAACATTTTACACGTGTCGTCCGCGAAGACCCTGAACGCAAAGGTCTGTTGTACGCCGGTACCGAAACGGGTATGTATATTTCCTTTGACGATGGCACCCAATGGGAATCGTTTCAACTGAACCTTCCCATTGTTCCCATCACCGATTTGACCATAAAGGACAATAGTCTGATCGTCGCAACCCAGGGACGTAGTCTTTGGATGCTCGATGATCTGACCGTCATCCATCAAACGGACACCATCGATACATCCGCAGAAAACATTTTATATAAACCCAAAGATGCCCTACGTACCAAAGGCGGCACCAGCGAAAAACCCTCTTTGACCGAAGGACAGAACCTGCCCAACGGCGTAGTCACCCATTTTTTTCTCAAGAATCTGGTCGAAAAGGATAGCGTAAAATTGACCTATCTCAATAGGAAAGGAGACACCCTTAGCACGTTCAGCAATTCGACCAAGGACAAGGATAAAAAACTGGAAATCGAAAAAGGCGGCAACACCCACGTCTGGGATACCCGAGGCAAAGGCGCCGAAAAACTGGACGGGATGATATTGTGGTGGGCCAATCTAGATGGCGCCAAAGCTGTACCCGGCACGTACAAAGTAAGCTTAAACGTGAACGGCACCGATCAAAGCCAAACCTTCAAGATTTTGCCCGACCCACGCGCCGAAGCATCCGTCGAAGACATGCAAAAGCAATTCGATTTTGTAAGCGAGGTCAACGCCACGGTCGATAAGGCGCACCAATCCATCAAAAAAATCCGTAAAATCAATGAAAAGCTCGATGCCTTCGCCAAACAGTACAAAGA
>JBATUY010000261.1:0-9456 GCA_049671465.1 Pricia sp.
ATTTAAACGCACTTGCGTTTACTCAAGGTAACGAAGTTCACTTTGCTCCGGGCGAATACAGTCCACAATCTACCAAAGGGCAGGAAATTTTGGCCCATGAACTTTCACATATAATTCAGCAGAGGGAGGGAAAGGTTAAATCTACGCACGAAGAGCAAGGACATAATATCAGTGAACAGATTGAACTGGAAAATGAAGCGGATAGACATTCTAAGATAGCCGCTAGGGGAGGGACCATAGGAGAAGTTGCGTACACTAAAAATAAGACACGATTTCCCGCTATTCAAAAAAAAACGGGCCCAAAACAGTTATTCAGATCCCTACCGACCGGAGCAACGATTCTTGGTATTAATCCAGATTTCGAAAATATCTATCTCGCGTGCTCCAATTTAGCGTATCAGGTGGAAAATAGGGTGGCTGGAAATGTTAATTGGGCCCAAAAAATTGGACAAAGACTGGAAAGTTCCATAGCCGGCAATACTTTGACCCCATTAAGTATGGGATTTACCGAAACTGAGGGCATAAATTTTGATTGGAACGTAAGCATAAGTTGGAGAATTAACAATGTGAGGGAAGTAGGTGGAGGTTCCATGACGCAGGTAACCCGGGGAGGTGGTGGAAGTACAACTGTTTCTTCTGGCACTAGTAACTCTACAACCGACAGCGGGTCACTTTCTGGAGGAATCGGTGGACATGAGGGAGCCCCAAGCGCAGGTGTCGAGGTAGGAACCTCAAGTACACAGGGCTCCAGCAATTCGCATGCATCTGCCTTACAGGGAGGAGTCTCAAGACAAGGAAATGAACGGGCACAATCATTTACCGCCGGTTTGGTCGCTATGATTACCGTATCTGGATCGGCAAATTTTAGCGGTAGTGACTATATAAATCCCTTAAAATGGGGTACAAGTATAGGCTCTGAAATAACAACTAACGGACCTAAATCCGGTTCCTACGTTGCCGGAACCATTGACTACCAGGATTCAAGACCAGGATAATGGTCTAACTAGGTACCCTAATTAACATTTAACCCTTACAGCAGGTTTTTAATACTAAATGATATTTGAGTATAAAGTTGATTCTAAAAAAAAAATATGAAAGATGACGGAAATAGGAAGCCATTGATTTTTAAAAATACATTTCACCTCAGGGAACAATTAACGGAAGTCTATAAAAAGGGCGGGCTAAAAGAAATTAAGAAATACATTAATAAAGAATTTAAATCAGATAGAACTCTTCAAATTGGAAAGGAAACTTTTTTTATATCTGATGTCCAGCTAAGGCATTTGGCTAATGGAAAGCCCGGGGAGGTAATAATTGACTATAAAACCAGTCCAAATAATACCAATTCCATGCTTTTGATGACAGCAAACCTAATTGATATTGATTCAAAAATGCAACTGTTAATCAGGAAAAAAATCGGATAGAGTTATCCCCAGATTTGCCTCGAACACCTGGCAGCAGGCAACGTCGAGGTTGAAGAAAAGAATTTTGTGGACGCCATTCGCAAAGAATTTGGGAAAGAAGGTAAAATGCTGTAATTTAATATCGTAAGAAACTATTTACATGGCAGCAAAAGAAGCAGGCACCAAAGGTCTGGACACGGATTCTGTTGACGATAAGAGCAAAGCTTTCAGAGGAAATAATTACCTTTTCGCTATTGGCATAGATACCTATAAGCATTGGGACGACCTCAACTGTGCCGTTAAGGATATTGAGGACTTCACTCAACTAATGCTGGAGCGTTATCAGTTTCAAGAAGAATACATCACCCTTTTAAAGAATGAAGCGGGTACACGAAAAAATATTTTGAACAAGTTGCGTGAAATTACACAGAAAATTACCGTTGAAGACAATCTTATCCTCTACTTTTCCGGCCATGGCCATTACGATAAAATAACGGAATCGGGCTTCTGGATTCCTTTCGATGCAGAACTCGGACACGAAAATGAAGACGATTTTCTGGACACCGCCACTATCGTCCACAAATTGCGATTTATTGATACAAGGCATACTTTTCTTATAATCGATGCCTGTTTTTCGGGAACTTTATTGACCCAGGTAAAAAGTGCCCCGCGCGACGAAAATTACAGGTCCAGAAAGGTTTTCACCTCGGGTAGGGCCGAAGTGGTCTATGATGGACCAAAGGGAGGAAACAGTCCCTTTGCAGAAGGCCTTCTCAAGGGTTTAAGAGGCAATACCAACCCATATTACAGGGCTTCTGGCCTTATCAACTTTGTTAAAGATTACGTTAGGAACGAATCTAGGCAGACCCCGGTAGATGGAACTTGGTCCAATTCCGGGCATGAGGGAGGCGATTATTTCTTTCATCTCAAACTAGACGATAACGATTTTTGGAAGGAGACCCTCAAGCGCAATACCCTCGAGGCCTTTAATCAATACTTGACGAACTTTCCAAAAGGAAAATATAGTAAACTGGCCAAGAAAAAAATCAAGGACTGGACGGAAAGTGGCCGCGGTCCGGGACCGGACCTAGGCCCTTGGATAAAACTTCAGAAAAGCGTGGTTTACAAAGATTTTCTAGATTTTATCGAGACCTACCCCGACAGTCAATTTGTACCGGAGGCCGAAGAGCAAATGACCAGATTGGACAATGTAGCCTTTAATAATATCAAGATAAAGAATGCCAGTACCACCGTATCGAAGGAAGAAAAAATAAATGCTTGTGAAGCTTATCTAACCAATTTCCCCAACGGTAGGAACGAGCACAAAGTACGGGTTATCAGAAATAAACTTCACCTTGAGCGCTGACTCGCCTTTTACGGCTTTGCCTTTTCCGGATTGGGCATCCTCACCTGAATCAGTCGGGTCGTCCAGTCATGTACCGTTTCCGTTTGCCTTGCAAGATCAAACCCTTTAAGTTTCGGATTATCCGCTAAAGAGCTGGGAAGGTCTTCAAGGTGCAGGGTGTTGAGCTGTTGGGTGAAATCTTCTGTGCTGATCATCAATTTTAAAAAGGAAGTGCTCTCGGAGTACCCGAATTCGACTACCTCAGGTTCTAACTTAAAACCTATGGGGTCTCCGTCAAAAGTCCAAATCTCGGCATGAGGTTCTAACCCCACCACTCCCGTCGGAAGCATTTTTGTGTAGACCCCAAAATTAAAGGAGAGGTAACACAGGGCACAATACAATTTTTTATTCGATTTGTTTTCCAATTTGATACGTATGGCTCCCCGCCAGTCGGAGTTTATTTTTTTATAGTGGAGCATAAGTTCATCGGCCGTTATAGGAACCGGATTTTCGGCATCATCTTCCAAATAGACCGTCAAAGAAATGTGATCCGGGCGGAGTAAAAAGGAAGTTGGGTTGGTAAGGTGTTTCACGAAAGTATATCTGGACAAGTGATCTAGATAGCCTAAAATTCGGTTTACCTGGTTCTTCCCAAATTCACTTATCGGCAATCCTGAAACAAGCGGAATGCCGGTTTCGGCAGAACTAGTTAATATTAGCGCATCTTTTTGCACCGTTAGACAGTAGTCCGCCTGAACTAATTCATCTGTGATATTCAAATTTTCGAATGTTTCCAACTTTTCTAAAAGTCGGGCCTTAGTTGTAATACCCTTTGCGGAAATATCAATAAAGAGATGAAGAGCGTGGGTAAGAAAGCTAGTGATTTCTGTTTTGAAGATAGCATCTTTTTCAAATGCCGTTTTGTAATCTCCAAGAAACACTACGGTAGAATGTGTAACATTGGCGATGTCTATTTTGGCATCATAAGTCTTTTCCGTATGTGTTTCTTTTAATTTAAGTCCGGTTCCAGACACCATGCCTTGCATAGAACCCATATCCAAAATCCACCCTAGATCGGCATTATAAGAAACTGAACCTTCTATGGGAGCCTGTTTACGCTCCTTGTTTAGAAAACAGGAAAACAATTTATCCGGATTTCCACTTGTGTAAATTTTCGGGGTCTGCTGAAATTGATGCCTTAAATACCCCTGAATGGTACTCTGCAAGCGGTGGTAGGAAATATTACCATGGCACCGCTGCAATATTTCGATAAGATTTTTTGTAAAAACCCCCTCGCCATTTACCTCGTAAGCCGATTCATCATCTTGGCATGCGGCAATCTGAAGGTGTTGGCCTTCTGGAAAAATCGTGGTCAAACCTTTTTCCTCAATATCGGTTCTAGAAATCGTACCGCAAAATATAAAATCTTGCCAGTCCCTTTTTGGAAACGCCATGCTTAGACGCCTACGTTTGACAGTGGCATCCCCTGAATTTTTACTATCCTTATCAAAATTTCCATTTCGGGTATTTCCGCCCGAATGGCAACAATCAAAAATAGTAACGATGTGCGGTCGGTTCTGAGCCGTTTCGTGGAGCAAAAATCGAAGTTCTTTGTCCGCCAAGAGGTTCATTCGTGGAGTGCCATTAACCATATTTACACTGTCGTAGCAAACCAGGGCCTCCATTTTTTTGTCGGCCTCCCCGCTCCAAAAAACGGCGTCCGCATCTTCCTGTGTACCATGCCCGGAATAATAGAATAGCACCGTGTCCTTTTCCTTTGCTTTGGAAAGGTGTTCCCGAAAGCCGGCAACTATATTAGTCTTGGTGGCTTTTCCATCTGTAAGTGAACGAATCAGAGGTTCAAAATGTTTCTTTTCACTTTCTAAGTACGTTTGAATTTTTGTGATATCGTTGACGCATCCGCCCAGGGGAGTAATGGGCTGTTTATACTGGTCGATTCCGACCAGTAGAGCAAATAATTTCGGACGTGTAACCCCCGTGTTCATGCGAGCGGAATTTGAACCAATTTTCTTACTAATTTAATCAATTTTAGACCATTATATACATAATTATCCTTCTAAAATACACATCAAAATAAGACTTATTAAACTAATTTTCTCTTATAACCATTGATAAAAAACACTGAGCATTTTATACAGTAAATACTACAATTCATACATTTTTCGGAATCGCGGGAAACTAATTTAAATACCTTGTAGATAGTAAGTGTTTACTCAGACACAAATAAACCGGCAGCAATGAAAACGGATAAAATAATTCATGTTATTCACGCCCTGGATGGTGACCAGCATTTGGGGAATCTTCAAAATATCTTAGAATCGCTTAAAAATGAAAGGCGTATTACGGAACACATAGCTATAGAAAGTGATGCGGTCACCTCCGACACTTTAGCGACCATTGGAACGAATGATATGGTAATGATTTTGCTGACCGATGGGGTAACCTCAAATAAGGTGCAGATAGAGGAACGACTTTTAAAATTAAGGGACAGGCATACCAGTATACGGGTTGCCGAGGTCATTGTAGATAATATCCCCTACGAAGAGCAATTTATCGCGTTTCCTACAGATCTGAAACCGATTCGTTCCCGCGAGGATATGGACAGGGTATGGAAAAATATAGGGGACAGTCTACGGGATATGATTGCTGTTGAGGAAGAAGAACCGACTCCACCACCGCCATCATGGAAGAAATGGGTGCCCTATCTTATAGGTTTCTTGGTTTTGGCAGCATTGGTTTACACATTGTATACCCCATTTAACGCTAAACCCCATGCTGCTTTTTCTTATACGGTTCTCGATCCAGTGAACGGTTTTGTCGATGAGGCCACAGACTGCTATATACCTTGCAAGGTCAAGGCAGTAGATGAATCGACGAATGCAAAAAGTATAGAATGGAATTTTCAAGATACAACGCTTGTTGATGAACCCAAACCCGTTCATGTATTCTCGGAGCCTGGTAAATATGACATGAATCTTCTAACAAAGAATGGCGGTAATACGGATGCGATTAGTAAGACCCTAAATGTCCATGGGTTTCCGTTGGCCAATTTTGAAATCGAGAATAATGGATGTACGGCACCTTGTGAAGTTAATTTCAAAAACACCTCTGAAAATGCCTCTAATTATACCTGGAATTTCATAGGCGGTACATCTCCCATTGCCTCGGAAGATGAGAATCCTGGAAAAAGAAATTACAATGATTCCGGAAAGTTCAAGGTAAAGCTCGCCGTTGCGGATGAAGCGGGTTTTAAAACGGACACCACACTTACGGTTACCATATTAAAAGACAATAGTCCTTTTGCGGATTTTACCTATAGACGAACAAGTGTAGGTTTTGCTCCACCGCATACTTATCGCTTTACAAGTACTTCTAAAAATGCCGGTCAAATGCGATGGGAGATACATCGAGGCACCCAATTGATAAAAGTAGACACACGTAGTAGCTTTACACATGAGTTACCGACAGGAAATTATTCCGTCAAATTAAGTGTTACCGGAGGCGGTGGTAGGGACGAAATATTCAAGAATTTAAATGTAGGCCATATATTTACGGGCAGCACGGTACTGGAGATGCGTCCAAACGTAAATTTTAATAAGACAGTATTTAAGAATATTCTAATTACCAAGGATTCGCTTGAAAGAAATTGAGATTCAAAGTTAAAGCGATTTGTAACGTTTAGGATTGTTCCATAAATTGATGTAGGCATTATGAACAGTCCCAAAATCATCCAAATAATCCATGCCGACGACGTTGACCAGCATCTGGGGCACCTTCGTCCAATTAGTAAACGGCTAAAAGCAGAAAAACGTATTACTGGGTACAGTAGTATTTCAAGTGCTATTATTGGCACAATCTCTTTCAGCGGGCTTGTAGAGGGCGATATGGTCATTATGCTTCTTACAATAACATGTCACCAAAAAAGGATGCAGTTGAGAAATCCTTTTTTGGAAACGAAATCCTGTCGACCGCTCTTAAATGCAATCGGGATTCTTGTAGATAAGTGGCCTTTGACCCATGTTTTATGGTGTTGCCCATAGATTTAGGCCCCATTCGCATACAAAGGGGCATGGACACCTTCTGGTTTCGAATCGGGCAGGAGCTAGCCTGTTATTTCTCCCTTGTTCAGAAGCCTTTTGCACATTAAGCCCCTTCTTTATCGTAATCATTCTAACGGATCAGCTGTAGACATAAGTCGTATTAACAATCAAAAAATGGTTTTATGGCAGAAGGTGTGCCTCAAGTTTTTCCATTGCAAAACGCCTTTGATAGCTACCACTATGTTAAGGGAAACTTTGGTCCTTCCATGAAACATAAGTATGTCTTATAGCAAGATGTGTGGGATTATGATTTTAAGGTGAAGGTACACGTCGATCATATCCATTTTACCACAAGGAAAAAGATTTACTTACAAGTTCCGGTCATTAGATTACATCCTCTACCTATCTCTGGCGTCTCTTTTTGACAGACTATAATGATATTGTCTACAATCCGTTCATTTCTAGTTTGTTGAAATCAGGTAAAAATATCCTTGGTTTGATGAAAACCTACAAGCTATACAAAAATTCTTACAACATACACAACTTTTTCATATTGAACTAGTACTTTATTTACCTTCATATCAAAGACAAAATTGACAGGATATTGCACTTAAATAAATCGTACAGTCCGTATCCGATTTTCAAAACGGTCGCAAAGGAACAGGTTTATAAAGTAATACCGGCAGGCACTGGACACTCGGGAGATAATCACCCGATTTTACTGGAATAGAGTATTCTAAAATACATCAAAATACCGTTGGCCAACTAATTTTTATAACTCCAAGAAGATAATCGTCCGCTAAATGAAGATCAATATTTAAAGGAGGACAACTAAACAACATAAAAATGAACACTTCGAAGACAATCCAGATAGTACACGCTGTCGATGCAGAACAGCATCTTGGCCGTCTCAAGAAAATTTTAGAAGAACTTAAAGGCGAGAAGAGAATCGATTCTTACATGACTCTCGCCAGCGATGCCGTAAACCAAGGTTCTTTCAGTCAACTGCAGGAAGAGGATATGGTAATTATCTTGCTCACCAACGGTATCGAACCCGAAAAGACAAACATCGAATCCATATTATTGGGCGTAAAGGCCTCGAAACCCAAAGTTCTTATGGCCGAAATTATAGTTGACCATGTGCCGTACGAAACTCAGTTCATAGCGTTTCCCCAAGATCTTCAGCCTATACGCTCACGGGGGGATATGGACGCCGTATGGAGCGGTATAGCGCGAAACCTTCGGGATATTTTTCCTGCACGGCAAGAACCTGTAGGGGTGGCAAAGCCACCGTTTCCTTGGAAAAAATACCTGCCCTACGCTTTAGGGGCCTTAGCCCTTATTTTTCTTTTCTTTTTGGGACCATGGGGAGAAGAAGATGATACAGTAAATGAAGATGCTCCGGTAGATTTTAAGATAGTAAATCTTAAGGCTTCCCTGGCTTCACCCGCTAGGTTTAAGGGCGATTGCCCACATCCATTTGATTTTCAGGGAATCATCGAGACCAATGGCCCGGGCAAGGTGGCATATACTTGGTTGAAGAGTGATGGTACCCAAGGCCCTATCGATACCTTAAAATTTGAGAGTGCTGAAAGTTTAAAGGTGAGCACCAACTGGGATTTTGATGGGTCCGGCAACAAAAAGTATGAGGAATGGCAACAACTAAAAATTCTTTCACCGGTAGATATGGTTTCGAATAGGGCGTTGTTTAATGTGGAATGTACGACCAATAATTCTACGTCGCCTGTCGCGGATGATCACGATGTTCCTCCGGTTGAACCCGAAACACCAATAAATACGGGTTCGGTAGAAATTACCGTAGTTAGTCCAAAATCGCCACGTACGCTGGAGGTTGGGGAAAGGGTGAATTTTAATTTTAAATATAGTATGAACGATCCCGATGGGGTGTTCATTTGGGGCAGACCAATGACCAACGGAAGCACTACCCCTAATTATGCGGCCCATGGCGCCAAAATAATAAAAGCCCGACAGGGGACTGGAAGTGGGTTTTTCACGGTAACATCCCCCGGAAAAAAGGTTGACCAGATCCGGCTCCAAATGTGGGATGCGGATCAGAAAAAGTTGATAAATGAAACCTTTGTCCCTGTTAACTATAACTTTGTAGCAAGTACTACACTAACGGGAGTGAATGCCGATTTTACCAATATGGGTAACTCAAGAATCGTAAAATCCAATGATTTTCAAAAACAAGGAATAAAGAGAGTAAAGGCTAAGCCTTCGGGAAATTATTGTGCGACGGCGGAACCAGCTATTCTTGCCAAAGGAGGAACTTCAAGATCGCCAGTAAGTTACCTGAGTACAGCTACGCCAAATAAACTCAATAGCTGCAACACAATTGTGTTGGAGTTCGTGTTTAACTCACCCGTAAAACAAGTGACCGTCTATTTCTATGGAGCAGCGGTTGATAACAAGCTAACCGCCTATCGTTCAAATGGAACAGTGATAGGTTCAAGAACTAAAAAGGCTGTCCCCTATAATTATACCAAACCCTATTCCGTCACCTATTCATCAACTATTAAAAACATTTCTCGGATTACATTTGGGTATCAGGCGGCCAGTACAATGATAACTGGTATTCAAGGGAAATAAATAGATAGCTAATTATAAAGTTGGTACTAAAATAAAT
>JBATUY010000262.1:0-10168 GCA_049671465.1 Pricia sp.
GGCGTAGAAGACATCAAAGCTTTCTTCTACGACTCGGTCGCTATTGGTTTTATCGAAAGAAATCAAAAAGGATGTTTGGTGACCAATACATATAACGAGTTTTCGGAAAATGAGGACAAGCTTATAAAAGAACAAATGGATTCATTTATGGAAAACCTAAAGGGCCTGTTCATAGAGAAATTAAAAATGGATACAACCAAGGATGAAGAGACCATACTAAAACAGGCCAATTTTCTTCTGTTGGCGAAGCATGGTCTGGCCGCAGCTTCCCGGGTCAACAGCCAAAAAGAAATTGAAGACTATATAGAGATGACATTTAAAAACATATAAAATTTTTTTAACCCTAAACTAAACGGTTGTTTAGTTATTTATTAATAATTAAAACTTAAAACTATGAGTACATTAAAAATTCACGATATCGATTCGGCACCGGAAGGCAGTAAGTCCCTATTGAAAAAATCCAAGAAAGCGTATGGTATGATTCCCAATTTACACGGAATGTTGGCCGAGGCCCCGGGAATTCTGGAGGCCTACCAAACATTGCACGGCCTATTTGAAAATTCATCGTTCAATAATGAGGAACTTACCGTAGTGTGGCAGACCATTAATGTAGAGCATGAATGCCATTATTGCGTACCCGCACACACCGGTATTGCCAATATGATGAAGGTAGACCCTGCATTGACCGAAGCGCTACGAAACAGAAGCCCAATGCCCACCGAAAAACTACAGGTGTTGCATGAAACAACACTGTCCATTGCTCGTAATCGCGGACATGTGACGAATGCGGAGCTAGAAAAATTCTTCGCGGCCGGATATACCAAAAGGCAGTTGTTGGAAATCATTTTGGGGCTATCACAAAAAGTGATCAGCAACTATTCGAATCATATAGCTGCCACTCCTGTTGATAAGGCCTTTGAAAAGTTTACATGGTCGAAAGAAGAAGTGGAGGCTTAAAACCACAGATAGATTCATAACTTTAATTTTAAATAATAAACATGGCAGATAAAATTAAAATAGATATAGTTTCCGATGTAGTGTGCCCTTGGTGTACCATCGGTTATAAACGCTTGGAAAAAGCGATTTCAGAAATGGGTATTCAAGACCAAGTAGAAATTGAGTGGCAACCTTTTGAATTGAATCCGCATATGCCTCCTGAGGGTCAAAATGTGCAAGAGCATATTACAGAAAAATATGGGGCTACTTTAGAAAAACAAAAAGAGTCTCAACGTCACATGGCAGAAGTAGGTGCGGAACTCGATTTTACATTCGATTATTTTGATGATATGCGAATGGTAAATACGTTTGAAGCCCATATTTTATTAGAGTATGCAAAAGCATTTGGAAAGCAGACCGAATTAAAGATGCGTTTGACCACTGCTTTTTTTAGCGAACGCAAAGATGTTTCTAAACGCGATATTTTAAGACAGGCTTTAGTGGATGTTGGTTTAAATGCCGAAGAAGCTTTGGCAAAATTAGATGATGATGACGCACGGTATGAGGTACGGAGTAAGCAAGATTTCTGGAAAAATTTAGGAGTCAACTCCGTACCGACTATAGTATTCAATAGAAAAGGTGCGGTAACAGGCGCACAACCTGTTGATGTATTTAAGGAAGTGTTGACCGAAGTAATTGGAAAGTCATATTAAAAATTAGTAACGCTATAAAATTGGCATCAAATGGTGACATCAAATAAACCTACCAAAAGCAGTCTTAAAAATACAGCATCAACGAAACGACCCAAAGTTTTATTCTTTGATGTCAACGAATCCTTATTGGATCTGGGTAAAATGAAAGAGAGCGTCGGCAAGGCCTTAGGTGGTAGGGAAGAATTGCTGCCCCTATGGTTCACGACCATGTTGCAGTATTCTTTGGTGTCCACGGCCAGCCGCCAATATGCCGACTTTGCCACCATAGGGGCCGCTACGCTTCGAATGGTCGCTGCCAATCACAATATACAATTAACGGAAGACAAGGCGCAGGATGCCCTAAGCGTTCTCCAATCCCTACCTCCACACCCCGAAGTAAAGGAGGCTCTGGGAAATCTTCGAAATGCCGGTTACAAAATGGTCTCCTTGACCAACGGGTCGAACAAAGGTGTTAAAGCGCAATTCAAGTATGCTGGGCTGACCGATTTTTTTGAAGAGCGATTGAGTATAGAAGATATCTGCAAGTACAAACCAGATACGGATGTATACGATTGGGCGGCCGGAAAGATGGGCGCACGGCCCGATGAATGCATGATGATCGCCGCCCACGGATGGGATGTCGCCGGGGCCATGTGGGCCGGTTGGAGGGGTGCATTCATCGCAAGACCCGGAAAACAGTTATATCCACTGGCACCGCTTCCGGAAATCAACGAACCGAATTTGCTTAAAATTTCGGAAGCATTGATCGCTTTGAAAGAATAACTAGATTCTCAATGGTAAAGTCTAATACATCGAACTTGGCAGCTAATAATCGGTCATCACCAGATATGCTGAAATATGAGACCAAAAAATTAATAGCATGAGCGGTAATTTTCTTTTAGAGGCCATTGTCTTCCTTGCCGGGGCGGTTATTTGCGTGCCTATTGCCAAAAGGTTCGGCTTGAGTTCGGTAATAGGCTATTTGTTGGCCGGAGTGCTTATCGGTCCCTACCTACTGGGTTTTGTCGGGCGCGAGGGCGAAGATATATTGGAGTTTGCCGAATTTGGCGTGGTCATGATGCTTTTTCTGATCGGCCTTGAAATAGAGCCCAAGAGCTTTTGGAAAATGCGGAAAATAGTGCTGGGTATGGGCATGGCCCAAGTCTTTGGTACGATGCTTTTGACCTATTTGGTATTTTATGCATTTGGGGTCGATTGGAAGGTTTCATTGACTGGCGCAATGGCAGTAGCTCTTTCATCTACAGCGATAACACTTCAAACGAACAAGGAGAAAGGCTTGATGAATACGACCTACGGTACTTCCTCGTTTTCCATACTGTTGTTTCAGGATATTATCGTCATCGCCATGTTGGCGGTACTTCCATTATTATCGAATGTTTCGGATGCCGACACCGGCGGAGAGGCTGCGTACACCGCGCACGTAAACCTATTGGAAAATTTACCATTGGGATTGCAGGCCTTGGCGATTGCCTTCTCGGTGATTGTAATCGTTGTAGCAGGTCGCTACTTAATCGTTCCTGTGTTGAGAATGGTCGCTAAAACCCGCGTGAGGGAACTCTTGGTGGCATCGGCCTTGTTGATTGTACTGGGCATCTCTTATCTGATGGAATTAGTCGGATTAAGTCCTGCTTTGGGAGCCTTTCTTGGCGGTGTGGTCTTGGCGACCAGTGAATTCAAACACGAATTGGAGAGTACGCTCGAACCATTCAAGGGTTTGCTCCTAGGCCTTTTCTTTATGGCCGTAGGCGCCTCTATCAACTTTGTTGTTATCGGGGAAAAGCCCCTGCTCATCGGGGTACTTGTGGTCGGGGTGATTGTTCTAAAAGCCATAGTTCTGTACCTAGTAGGACTGATTTTCAAGCTGAAAATAGATCAAAGATTGCTGTTGGTGGTCGGCTTGGCACAGATTGGGGAGTTTGCCTTCGTTCTCCTTTCGTTCGCATTTCAATTAAAAATTTTTAGTAGTGAGCAACTCGATATCCTTTTGGTCGTAACGGCCCTTTCGATGACACTTACCCCGATTCTATGGATACTGAACGAAAGGCTTATTTTACCGGGTATCGGAACGAAAGAATCCGAAAAAAGACCTATGGACGAAATTCAAAAAGACCATAAAGTCATCTTATTGGGATTCGGTCATTTCGGAAGCACGGTCGGAAGATTTCTCAGGGCCCATGGTGTAAAGGTAACCATACTCGACCTTGATTCAAATCGGGTTGATTTTTTAAGAAAAATGGGTTTTGAGGTGTATTATGGAGATGCTACACGAATCGACCTTTTAGAATCCGCAGGAATCGCGGAAGCCGATTATTTGATTTCCGCCATCGACAACCCGGATACGACCATTGGCTTAATGAAGAAATTAAAGGAGAACTATCCTAATGTAAAATTGATGGTCCGTGCCAAGAACCGCTATGATGCCTACGAATTGCATAACATGGGCATTGAACATATATACCGTGAATCGCTGGACACCTCGGTCAAGCTGGCCGGCGATGTATTGAACTTAATGGGCTTTGACAAAGAGGCAATCGATACACAGGCAAAAAAATTCATAAAATTGGACGTAGAGAGCCTGAAAAGACTGGCGGGAACTCCAAAGGATGAAAAAGAGTATATTTTTAGGGCAAGGGAAGAAATGGCGCAACAAGAAAAACTGTTGGTTGAAGATCTTAATCTAGGCAGTAGTGAAATCGGGAGTAACCCGGTTTCGGCCTCGACCGAACCTAAACTAAAGTTGGATAAAAATTAAATCGAAAACCTCTTAACAATTTCAATAACGGTATTTACCGGATTTTTCGCCGTTATGAATTCGATTTCCAATATGCCTATTTTTTGTTGCTGACCGAGGGTGCGGACGAAAGGGCGAAAAACAACATTAATAGAAAAGCGGTTTTAATCGTCTTCGTCATAGTGGCCATATTTTTGGTACTGGGCCAATTTATTTTGCATTATTCGCAATTACCATACCCGAATTCAACATAACCCTTAAGAGCCTTAACGAGACTCATCGTATGCAAGAGTTTGGATAAAGCAGCGGCAAGAGACTAATCGTATTCTAAAATTAGAAACACTAAAGAGAAAATAACCTTCGCGGTTTGGTTCTCTATTGATACCTAAAATGCTGATATATGTATTAAGCTCTTAATGAAGAATCCCTTACAATAAGGCTAGTTTTTATCTCTACTGTCTTCGTGACAATGTCGTCTTTAGGGTCTACAATTTCATTGATCAAATATTTCACGGCGGTCCGTCCTATTTTATCTCCAGGTTGATCAACGGTGGTTAAAGCGGGACTGATAATAGTGGAGTTGACGGAATTGCTGAAACCTACAACCGAGATTTCCTCAGGAATCTTGACCTTAAATTTGTTCAAAGCCTTTATTGCCCCAATGGCGGCGTTGTCAGTGATGGCGAAAATAGCGTCCGGTCGTTTCTTCATACTTAATAGAATATTGGTCAAACGCCTTCCGTGCGCCAACGAAATATCTTCTGTGCTCAAAATAATCTTTTCCCGTACGGGAAGACCGTGATGGTTCAAGGCGCGCAAGTAACCGGCAAATCTCTTTTCCGAATTGTACGAGTTCTCCGTTTCCTTTATAATGGCGATACGCTGCTTTCCTAATTCTATCAGATGCTCGACTGCGTTATAGGCCGCTTCTTCCTCGTCAATTACGATTTGCGTGCACGGAATCTTATCCGACACCTTATCGAACAATACCATGGGCATCCGGTTCAAGATGTGCAAAATTTCATCAATTTTATTGGTCTTCCTCGCCAGCGATAGCAACACTCCATCCACTCCAAATTGGGTCATGGTGCGTAGCATCTCGATCTGTTTGGTCTCACTGTTCTTAGATTCGGAAATAATTACACGATACCCTCGAGTTTCGGCTTCCTCCAAAATACCCTTTAAAATTGTCGAGGTGTACATGTGGGAAATATTAGGCACAATAACTCCAAGAATATGGGTCTAGTGCGATCGGAAACCTTTGGCAAATAGATTGGGCGAATAGTGAAGCTGGTTCGCCAGCTTTTTCACTTTTTCCTTTGTATCTGAACTAATATCGGGGTGATCGTTCAGTGCTCTTGAAACGGTGGATATCGAATATCCTAATCTTGTGGCCAGCTCTTTTAAGGTGGTATTTCTTTTTTTGCTCATGGATAAAATTCTCTCGGTAAATATAAACTATCGCAATCAGAATAATATCAGTTGAACTGCAAACGTTTTCGCAAACGTTTGCATAGTTTTTTGCTGATTTTTTTGCAAAACTAATATCATATTCAAATATTTTTATCCAAAGATTAAGGATTTAACAAAAATTCAACTCAACTAGTAACTTAAAATAACATTATCATGAAAAATTTAATTTTTGCGGTAATCGGTCTTCTTATAGGTGCAAATACCTTTGCACAAACCGATATTTCCGGTACCATAACGGACAATGCCGGTGTGCCCATCCCCGGAGCGAACATTCTTATCGTGGGGAGTACTTCCGGTACGACATCGGATTTCGATGGGAACTATACCTTCACGACGGACCTAACGGGAAGCCAAGTGCTAAGGGTTTCCTACCTTGGTTTCACTACTATGGACGAAACTATAGACCTAAATGGTACTGCCCAAACCGTAAATTTTGAATTGCAGGAAGGTGGGCAACAGTTGGAAGAGGTAGTATTGACAGCTTCGGCTACCTTTCGTTCGCAGAAACAGGCACCTTTATCTATCAGTTCGGTCAAAATGAAGGAGATAACCAAACTATCCGCCAATAGCCAAGCGGATATCTTACGGAGTGTTCCCGGCATTACCGCAGAAGGTGGTGGTGGTGAAACGGCAAGTAATATTTTTGTTAGGGGTCTTCCCTCGGGCGGACAATATGTTTTTAATCCCTTACAATATGACGGTATGCCCTTGATCAGTTCTTTTGGGCTCAACTCCTCCGCACATGATGTTTACGCCCGACCCGATATCGGATTCAAAGGTGTGGAATTCGTTAGGGGTGGGGCGGCCGTATTGTATGGTGCAGGCTCAGTGGCTGGTATTATTAACTATACCAGCAAAACTGGGGACAGCAATCCCGGAAATATCATTAATATGGAGGTCGCCGATCAAGGAAGGCTAAAAACGGATTTTTACAGTGGCGGTCGATTGGGCGGCGAAGATTCGAACACATTCTATGCCTTTACCGGATTTGTACGGCACGACCGAGGCCCGATCGATGTAGGTCTACCTACCAAAGGGGTTCAGTTTAGAGGAAATATCAAAAAGAAATTCGACAAAGGTTCGTTCACGCTAAATGGCCAGTTTATAAACGATAAGGCCCAGTTTTACCTCCCAATACCCCTTTCTGGTGGAAGCCGGGAACGCATCAACGGAAATGACGGCGAGCCCGTAGAACAACTATTGACCGGTGCCTTGGCCAATACTTCTTTCAATACGCCGGGTGGAGTGTACAATAGTCCCATCGCAGACGGTGTTTCGACTACGGGAGGATACCTCTTGGCAGATTTCGATTATCGATTTAGCGACGACCTGAGGTTAACGGCCAAAGCCAGATATGCAAATTACCAGCATAACTTTGCCCTGTACGTCGGTGGAAATGGTGATAACGGCAACCCGATCACCCTTGACAATTATGTAGCGAATATCGCACCAGGTAACCTGGGCTACTCCGCCAATTATCAAAGTGGTTCCGGGGGACAAATCAACGGTTCCGATCTCGTATTGGACAACCTTCATGTAGATCGCCTACGACCCATGACCGATTACTCAGGGGAAATCAACTTGACCAAAATATTAAATACGGCCAGTGGGGGAAGCCATAACATCACCCTTGGCTCGTTTATCGCACTCACGGAGGCAGAAGATGTTAACTACCAATATCGGGTGCTGACCGAGTTCAACAACGACCCCAAACTGGTAAACCTAAATTATACGGATGCTGACGGGAACAATGTGATATATTCCCAAGGCGGACTTTACAATCGTATCGGCCAAACCGCGAACAATTTTCTATCGCAGAATAGGGTGGCTTTATATCTAACGGATGAAATGATTTTTGACAAATGGCGTTTTGACGTCGGTTTTAGATGGGAATATACCGATGGAGAGAACGCTAGGGGAGGGATAGCTTCCGAAACGGTGTACACCGATGCCGATATTACTCCGGAACTTAGCGATGTACAATCTGCCGATGGTACCTTTTTGAGAACCTCCGTAGATGCCAATGCATGGGCGCTTTCCCTAGCAGGTCTGTACGAATTGACCGAAACGACCAATCTGTACGCCAACTTTTCCAAAGGCTATTTCTTTCCCCAGCTTCGTGGTTTTGCACCCGTACCGGGAATCGACGAAAGTGTGTACGAGCCCGAAAACATTATCCAATTCGAGGCTGGTGCCAAGTTTGGTAACGAAAGTTTCACGGGTTCCGTAGCCGGATACTACGTAGGTCTTACCGATCGTATCTCTATTCGCCAAGCTATCGTCGACGGATTGTTGATAGACGAGACCCGTGCCGAACAAAACACGCGGACGATTGGTCTGGAAGCCACTGGGGACTTCAGATTGGCAGACCATCTAAATCTTCGTGGTAACGCCACCTATCAGGCGCACGAGATTACCAAGAACATCGATTTTGATCTGGTAAACAATACATCGACCGAAGCTAACGTAGGGAATGAGTTGGCACGCCAACCTAACCTTTTGGGGGCTTTAGGGCTCTACTACGACAATAACGCCTTTGATGCCAATTTCGGTTTTAATTACACGGGTAAGAAATTTACCGATGATACCAATAATATAGAATTGGACGCCATTACTATCGCAAGAATGGGGGCCGGATATACGTTTGCCAAAATGGACGATAATCAGTCCGTTCGCTTAGGCGTGTCCGTTTTCAATCTGTTCGATAGTGACGGGATTACCGAGGGCAATCCACGGGCAGGTTCGGCCGGTCAATCCGAATCTGAGTTTTTTGTGAAGGCCGATTCTACCCAGAAGGCTCTTTTTAACGGCGACCTTTAATTTTTAAACATAAGTTTGAGTTAGTTTTTTTCATGAACACATTGGTGGTGTCATGCCGCCAATGTGTTTTTTATCCTCTCTGTTTATGAACAATACACTACTAGATGACGCCAAGCGTGTGCTCAACGCCAATTTTCAGGAAGGCGGCTTTACCATCCCTGCAAAAGGTTTATATCCCTTTCAGTGGAAATGGGATTCCGGCTTTATTGCGATTGGCTTTGCACACTACGATATAGAAAAAGCGAAAACTGAAATAAGTACGTTGCTAAATGCGCAATGGGATAATGGTTTCATCCCACATATCATATTTCACACGGATAATGATTCATACTTCCCGGGAGCCGATTTCCATCGATCGGAACTACATCCACTTTCCTCAGAAAAGTTCAGATCTACCGGAATGACCCAACCGCCCGTCACCGGATTCGTACTTCAAGATATGTATCGTATTGCCGAGGATAAAGAAGATATGTTAGACTTTATCAAAGAGCATATTGACCAAGTATTTGAAAACCACCGCTATTTCTACGCCAATCGAGATCCACAGAACGAGGGCTTGGTCTACATCTACCATAATTGGGAATCGGGCACCGACAATTCCCCCGTTTGGGACGATATCTGGGAGACCATGAACCCACCGGAATATGCCTTTGAAAGAAAGGATACTTCCCATGTCGACGCGGCACAGCGGCCTTCGAAACGGGAATACGATCATTATCTGCATATCATTGACATTGCCAAAGAACATCACTATAACGATACGAAAATAGCCGAACTATCCCCCTTTCTGGTGCAGGATCCCCTGTTCAACGCCATGTTGATCAAATCGAACGCGGCCTTGATAGAGCTCTACGAAGGTATTGGCGAAAACGACGATAAAATCGCTACGTTGAATTTGTGGCAGAAAAAGAGTGTCGCAAAGTTCGACGAAAAACTTTTTGATAAAGAACTTGGGGCCTATGTACACTATGACCTTTGTAATGAACGGCCCATCCGACATATATCCTCATCATCGTTTTCACCTTTGTTCGCCGATATTCCCGATGCGGAAAAGGCCTCTATTTTGGTAAAAACCATGATGGATAAATTTGGGGGAGACGATAAATATCTTTGCGCTTCTTTCGATCCCACGAACGATAGATATGATCCACGAAAGTATTGGAGAGGCCCGGTTTGGATCAATATGAATTGGATGCTCTATTATGGACTTAAAAATTATGGTTTCGATGAGGTAGCCGAGCGAATCAAAAACGACTCCATTGAATTGATAGCTCGCGATGGTTTTTTTGAATATTTTGACTGTAGAAAAGAGAACGGGGAAGAAAAAAGAACAGGCTACGGTGGCGGTAATTTTTCGTGGAGTGCGGCACTGCTGATCGACTTTTTGAAAAACTAAGTTTAGATTTCTGGTAAGGGATTTTATACATTTCGATTTTGGAGAATAGTATAGCTTAGAAGACGGGTTGCACGCCGCATGGTTGCACTTTACAATGAC
>JBATUY010000263.1:0-7567 GCA_049671465.1 Pricia sp.
TGAGTGACGAAAGGGGGCGGAAGTTTACTTCTGTCCCCTTTTCGTTTTTTTAGTCGATCGCTCCCCAATTCTTAACTTTACCGTTGTTATAAAAAGATAGAGATGTCAAAATATATAATCATCCTTCTAGGAACGCTCTTGTTCTGGTCCTGTACCGAAAAACAAGATTCAAAAATCGAAGCAGAAGTTGCTACCCAAGACAAGATATTCCGTACACTATCCTCCGAAAAAACTGGGGTCAACTTCTCCAATGTACTTCAAGAGAACGATACGCTGAACTATTTTACCTATCCGTATCTGTACATGGGCGGTGGAGTAGCTTCCGGTGATTTTAACAACGATGGCCTTATCGACCTTTTCTTTACAGGAAATATGGTGGAGAACAAGCTATACCTGAACAAGGGCGACCTCAGCTTTGAGGATATTACGGCTTCCGCCGGAATTTCCGGGGACGACCGCTGGTATACCGGAACCACTATTGCAGATGTCAACAACGACGGCTATCTGGATATCTATTGCCTTGTCGCCGGACAATCGGGTGTAAAAAACAATCAGTTGTACATCAACAACGGAGATCTGACCTTTACGGAAAAGGCAGCAGCTTACGGTCTTGATGATATTGGCAATAGCGTTGACGCCTCTTTCTTCGATTATGACGGTGACGGTGACCTAGATGTTTTTGTGGCCAACTACCCCATTACCCCGTTCCAGTATAACAGCATGAACTATAAAATGCGTATGGACCGCGTGACCGATGTGGAGACCGATAACCTGTACCGGAACGATGGCGACACGTTTGCTAAAGTAACCGAGGCCGCGAACGTAAAACTGTACGGATTGGCCTTGAGCGTGACCGTCAATGATCTCAATCAAGATGGATGGCCCGATATGTATATTTCCAATGATTTTGGATCCCCCGATTGCATGTACCTCAACAACCAAGACGGTACGTTTAGAAATGCTATTAAAGAAACCACCGAGCATACCTCGTTCTACGGTATGGGCGTTGATATCGCCGATTTCAACAATGATGGCTTTATGGATATTCTTCAGATGGATATGGATGCGGCCTCGAACCGCCGTTCAAAGGCCAATATGGCCAGCATGAACCCGACCATTTTTTCGAATATGGAAAAGGTCGGCTTTCAGTATCAGTTTATGCAGAACACCTTACAAATGAATTCCGGAATCAGCCACGAGGGCAATCCGAAGTTCAGTGATATTTCTAGGCTGGCAGGCATCTCCTCTACCGACTGGAGCTGGGCGCCCCTATTTGCCGATTTCGACAATGATGGTTTAAAGGATATCTTTATCTCCAACGGCACCCGTAGGGAAATCAACAACAAAGATTATTTTGCCAATCTAAAGGGCGAAAAAAAGACCAAGGACAGTTTGTTGGTCAAAAGCATGCGTATTCCCTCCGAAAAAATCGATAATTATGTTTTCAGGAACAGGGGCGACCTCACTTTTGAGCGCGCCAATGATTACTGGGGCATCACCCACGAAGGATTTTCGAACGGTGCCATCTATGCCGATCTCGATAACGATGGCGACTTGGAAATCGTGACCAATAACATCGACGAAGATGCCTCCATTTTTGAAAATACCAGCGCGGAGAACGCCAATCATATTACGGTCCGTTTAGAAGGATACCCCCAGAACGGTTTCGGACTGGGCAGCACCGTTACCTTGAAATCCGGTGACGTGACCCAGGTGCAGGAACTTACCTTGAGCCGTGGGTTTCAATCCTCCGTTGCCCCCCAGCTGCACTTTGGTACCGGCCAATCCACTGATATCAAGGAGCTTACCGTGACATGGCCCAACGGAAAGGTTCAGAAAATGAACAATTTAAAAGCCAATCAAATCTTTACTATCGCTTATGATGATTCCAGTGCGGAAAAAATAGCCGAAACTACTGTACTAGAGAAGCTTTTCGATAGTTTTTTACAGGATACTTTGGCGATTTACAAACACAAGGAGAATGTCTTCGATGATTTTAAGAATGAGATTCTACTGCCCCATAAAACCTCCCAATTCGGCCCGGGATTGGCGGTAGGGGATCTGAACGGCGATGGTTTGGAAGATTTTTATGTGGGGGCGGCATCCCAATTTCCCGGGGGTATGTATTTTCAAAACAAGGAGGGCGGATTTACGCAGCAGAAAACGAAAATTCTATTGGAAGACCGCATGTTCGAGGATATCGGCTCGCTGATATTCGACGCCGATAACGATGGGGACAATGACCTATACATTGTCAGCGGTGGAAACGAATTCGACCTCTTCTCCCCTATGCTACAAGATCGGCTGTACGTCAATGACGGTGCAGGTAATTTTGCGAAAAGCAGAACGGCGCTCCCCAGAATGCTTACCAGCGGAAGCCGTGTCTATGCCAATGATTTCGACAAAGACGGAGATCTCGATCTTTTTGTGGGCGGACGGCTCGTACCGGAAAACTATCCAAGTCCCGCCGATAGCTATATCCTTGAAAATATAAGCACCATTGGCAATGCCGCCTTTAAGGATATCACCGAAAACGTAGCTCCGGAATTCAAAAAAATGGGCTTGGTGACCAGTGCCCTATGGATGGACTACGATAAAGATGGGTGGACGGATCTGATCGTTACCGGAGAATGGATGCCCGTTCGCGCTTTTAAGAATATAAGGGGCCAATTCAAGGAAACCACCTCAGAAGTGGGGTTGGCCGATACGGTAGGTTGGTGGTTCAGCCTTGCCGCGGCAGATTTTGACGGTGACGGTGATCTAGATATCATGGCCGGCAACCTTGGTCTTAACTATAAATACAAGGCAACGGAAAACGAGACCTTCGACATCTATTTTAATGATTTTGACGGGAACCGGGAAAACGATATCGTACTGAGCTACCATAACGAGGGTAAGACCTATCCGGTACGTGGCCGGGAATGTTCCTCACAACAGATACCCGCTATCAAGAAAAAGTTCGAGAGCTATAACGAGTTTTCAACGGCCACCTTGACCGAGGTGTATGATGCCGAAAAGCTGGAAAAAGGACTTCATTATCAGGTAAAATCCTTTGCCAGTGTTTACCTCGAAAACGAAGGTGGCAAATTCAGTATACATCAATTGCCCAATGAAGCCCAGATGGCGCCTATCAATCAAATCATCCCCAAGGATTTTGACAAAGATGGATTTTTAGATGTCGTCATTGCCGGCAATCTTTACGCTTCGGAAGTCGAAACGCCACGGGCCGATGCGGGTCATGGTCTATTCTTAAGAGGCAACGGCCAGGGAGATTTCGCGGCCGTGCCCGGTCACCAAAGCGGACTTTTCACCAATGGAGACGTTAAAGATCTGGGAATGATTACCGTCAAAGGGCAAGCCTACCTCATCTCGGCGAAAAGCAAAGACTTTCTTCAATTTATTAAATACACCCCTAAATCATAAGGCTTCTGACAGTTCTACAGGTAGATGCATCATATCTATTTAAGATGCTTCATGAGTATTGCTTCCTAAACGGGCATCACAGTAACTTTGCAAAACGAAGAAATTTTTAATTCCAAAAACAATAAGCGCTATGAGAATATTTATTTTGATGTTTTTACTAATATCCTGTTCCTCACCTGACGTAGAAATCATACGGGTTCCCGCCCCCGAATCCGAAACTCCCGATGTAGATCCGGGAACTGAACCAGAAACTGAGCGTGAAACGGAACCCGAACCCGAGGCTGAGTGGAATATGGTCTTCGAAGAAAATTTTGACGATCAAAGTTTAACGGAATGGAACGTATGGGAAAGCGGCGCCTACAACAACGAAATTCAACTATATCGACGCGAGCAATTGACGGTTGAAGACGGCATTTTGACCATTACCGCTAAAAGGGAGGCCGTAACCGGGGACACCAACCCTTTCGACGTTACGCCAAAAGACTTTGAATATGTTTCCGGAAGATTGGAGACCACCACCCAATTCGGCCCCTCAGCTGATGAGGGCGAGAATGCCTATCGCATTATGGCGCGTATCAAGCTGCCTAGCGGAAACGGTATATGGCCCGCATTTTGGACCTTGGGCGACGATTGGCCGACCAATGGCGAAATCGATATTTTAGAGGCTAGGGGCAACGAGCCGATGACCTTCGCCACCAATATATTCTACGGTACCGAAGTTGGGGTTCCCCTGACCCAAAACGATGAGAACACTATTACCGAATACGAGCTTGCCGTTGATATCACCGCCGATTTTCACGAATATGAACTCATTTGGAGGGCAGACAGCCTTGAAATATTCTTTGACGGTCAATTGTTAAAACGATATGACGCCAACGGCGATAACTACATTGCCGAACTGTTCAATAAAAAACATAACGTTATTCTCAACACCGCCGTCGGCGGTCTGTTTTTCCCGCCTGATGCCGATTCCGCCGAATTTGCCGACGAAGCCTCGATGCAAGTGGATTGGGTTCGGATATTTAAGCGGTAAAATAGAAAAGCCGATAAATTTTCATCTATCGGCTTTTCAAAACTCAACTGAACTTTGTTTAAAAAGACCTAGTCTTTTTAAACCTATATATTCTAGTGAAAAACTATTATATATTCCTTTTTTGAAGCTTGACATAATCGACGTACATAGATGTATCGCTGAAAAGATTGATTTTCGAGTTATCAAAAATATCAGAATTATCCGCCCCTACGTTAAGATTAAGGATAATATTATGAGGGCCGAAATTTTGTAGCCTGAGTTTGTCGTCCGACCTGTTATTATATGTCTTTATATGAGACCCGTCGAGATAGATGTATACCGTTACGTAACCGGTACTGCTCTTTTTCCAACGCATTTCATAGGTATGCCATCCTTCGGAAACGCCGTATTCATGGGCTAAACGATTTTCCAGTAAATCATCCATTGAACTTGTTCCATAAAATAAGTTACTGGCAAACTTGGGCGAATTTGGAGCTTTTGAATACCCTTCCATTATATCTATTTCGCCTTTAGTGGGCCAGTTGTTTTCCTGAACCGTCCAAAATGCCGGCCAGGCCCCGTAGGTTTGTCCAAATCCCTTGTAATTATTGCCATCCCTTGCCAATAGTTTGATGCTGGCCGTTAATCGGTATTCCTCATTGTTATTTGGCTCGTAAGAATACTTAGATTTAACGTGACCTGCCCGATACTCTGAATTATTGATTTTTCGGGCCCGAAGTCTTAGACACTGTTTGCCATCAAGCGTTTCCAAGGTAGAAAACCACGACTTATAATGACAGATACTAGAATTATAATCCGGTCTTCCGGTCGTTCTGGTCCATTTGTCATTTATATTGCTCGAAGCATTGAAGCCATCCTGAAAAACAGTGGACCAAGTACCTGCCCTGGCTTCTACACTTTCAATCGGTTGCTCAATATCAGCAGATTCAGGGGAGGCCGGTAATTCGTCGTTCTCACAAGAAAAAAATGAAACGGTCAAAACACTGAAACAAAATACTATTGATTTTTTCATAATAGTTAAATTTATTTATGGTTTATATTAGACTAACAATTCTAATTTTTTCTTAGTTTTCAAATGCTATAGGGCCAACTTTAAAACTTAATGATATCATCCATATAATACGTGCCAGCGCCCGCAGTAGCATCTGGATCTACAATGAAAACGATTTGGGTATACACCCCGACCTCGTCTGCCGGTAACGGTGCGAAATTCTCAGGGTCTCCATCTTCAAAAGCCTTCGTCGCATTGGCATAATCGAACGTAAGTACTTCCCATCCCGTACCGGTGTGCTCTACCCTCTGAGCCGCAGACCTTGCCCCGTCTAGACCCTCTTTCAGGTCTATGGACAGGGGAACAGCGGTTTCGGAATACAGTTTTACCGTAATCGTCTTATCATTTGTGGTCAGATCAAGATTGGGAATCGAAAAGCCCGCACCTTGAAAGGGATCCGCACCCCTTGCGACTTCCAAAACTTTCGCAGAGGTGTTGATACCCATGGAGACCGGATTGTCGACAATTTGAATGGGCGAACCGAAATCGAAGGAACTCGTAAGAGCGTCGTCTTCGAAATTTACCTCAAACGCCGCTTCGACCGGTGGTGGTGTGGTGGCAGCGCCTTTGGTAATATCATCCAAATAATAGGTGGCTACGCCGGCAGTGGCATCCGCATCTACGATAAAAACCATTTGCGTGTACACTCCGACTTCGTCTGCCGGTAATGGCGCGAAATTCTCTGGATCTCCATCTTCAAAAGCTTTGGTCGCATTGGCGTAATCGAACGTAAGCGTTTCCCATCCCGTACCGGTATGGCTCGCCATTACGGCCGCCGATCTTGCTCCGTCGACACCTTCCTTAAGATCGATCGATAAGGCCACGGCGGTTTCGGAATACAATTTGACCGTAATCGTCTTGTCGTCAGTGGTCAGGTCAAGAGCCGGAATACTAAAACCTGCACCCTGAAAAGGATCGGCTCCGCGAAGCACTTCCAACACCTTTGAAGAGGTATTGATGCCCATGGAGACCGGGTTATCGACAATTTGGATGGGCGAGCCAAAATCAAAGGATCCTTCAAGAACGTTGTCCTCAAAATCAATCTGGTATTCAGGCCCCTCAGGAACGATGACTTCGCCTTCAATCTGCATGAAATCGTCTAGAAAAAAAGTACCAGCCGTAGTGCCAGGGCCATCGATAAAGAGTGCCAAGGTTTGATATTGACCATCAGCCGTTATCGGCTCTGAATTTTCAGGGTCGTCTGGCAGAAAGACCTTTAAGGCATTTGTAAAATCAAAGGTGAGCGTCTCCCACCCACTGCCGGTGTGCATGGCCGCAACCTCCACCCCTCTTTCTCCATTGAGACCATCTACAAATTGTAACGTCAACGGAAGAACATCTTCACCATCATAATATACTTTAACCAAAATAGTTTTATCGGTACCGCTAAAATCTATAGCAGAAGGTAGTTCATAGGTAAACCCTTCGAAAGCGGTTCCCGAATTTGTGATTGCGGCTACGTTGCTTTCTTCCATGTTTTCACCCGTAAGAAAGGGATTTACGACAATTTCCGTAGTAACCCCACCAAAGGGACCAAAGCTGTAATCGGTCAATATGTCGTCAAAAGATAATACTAAGGGAAGCGAACCTGTAGCAAAGGATACGGTGTCAGTACTTTCGACGGTCTGTGCGGTATCTGCGTTGTTTGCCGTAACCGTGATGTCGTAATCGCCGCCCTCGGCGTACGTGTACCTCACATCTTCGCCGGCCGTTAATGTTTGACTTGTACCGTCCCCGAAATCTATGTCGAAAGAGTTAGCATTGTCTCCCGTAGGGGTCAGCTGTATTTCCCGAGCGGTTTCGGAAACCAGCAATCCACTTTCAAAATTTAAAATGGCGTTCAGCAGCACGGTAAAAGTGAAAGTCTGCTCCGTTGTTAGCTCATTGGGCGATGTGGCGATAATCTTGACGCTGTATTCTCCTTCTTCCGTATAGGTATTGGTTGCCGTGCCGCCGATACCGATTACTGTATCCTTTTGAACCTCTACGAACGAAACATCATAGGAATAGGCGCCTTCAGCGGTAGGGGTTACGGTAACCGTTCCACTATTATCCTGCGC
>JBATUY010000264.1:0-18478 GCA_049671465.1 Pricia sp.
GGATCGGCTTCAGTCAGTACACCTATTACCACCTGCCCAAAGGGAACAAAAAAGAAACCCTTACCAAAAACCTCTTGTTCAATGGTTTTAAGGAATTAAAACAAATCTGGATCAAAATCAAGGCCAACACGCCCTTAAAAAGATATTTAGGCGCCTTTTTCGTTTACAGTATGGCCGTACAGACCATCATGCTCATCGCCACCTATTTTGGCATCGAAGAGCTGGATTGGGGCGAAACGGATTCTACCATCGGTTTGATTGTCAGCGTGCTACTGATACAGATCGTTGCTATCTTGGGCGCCTTCATTACCTCAAAATGCTCCGCACGCTTTGGGAATATCAATACGCTCATCGTATTGAACATTGTCTGGATAGGTATTTGTGTATACGCCTACACGGTTACGACACCGCTACAATTTTACTTCACCGCCGGCTTTGTTGGCCTGGTCATGGGCGGCATTCAATCGCTGTCGCGGTCTACCTACTCCAAACTGCTCCCCGAAGACGCCATAGACACAGCATCCTATTTCAGCTTCTACGATGTCTCCGAAAAAATCGGCATCGTCATCGGTATGCTCAGCTACGGCTACATTGCACAGGTAACCGGTAGTATCCGCTATTCCATTATTTTCTTGGGACTGTTTTTTTTAATAGGGATGCTCTTGCTATTCCGGGTAAAGAAAGTAGAGGTCAGTGGTAATTAATTTCCACGTACGAATCGAAAAAATCACGCCTACCCTAAAAAACTCCGTATAGCCAGTTCGTAGCTTTGTAATCCGAAGCCTAAGATCACCCCTTTGGCGTTGGGCGAGATATAAGAAACATGGCGAAACTGCTCCCGCTGATGGGTGTTGGAGATATGCACTTCGACGACCGGACTTTCCACGGCCTTAACCGCATCGCCAATACCGACAGACGTATGCGTATAGGCGGCTGCATTCAGCACAATGCCGTCATATGAAAAGCCGACTTCTTGAATCTTGCCGATCAATTCTCCCTCGATATTCGATTGAAAATATTCAAGTTGCACTTCCTTGAACTTGAATTGCAGGTCGGCAAAATAGGCTTCGAAGCTTTGGTTGCCGTAAACCTCGGGTTCACGTTTTCCCAAAAGGTTCAGGTTCGGTCCGTTAATGATCAGTAATTTCATGAAATACGATTTAGTGCTTAGTCTGGTCTTAAAAACGAACGGCCACTGTTTAAGCGGCCATTCGAGATATTCGGGATAAATAGTATATGCCCTTAAAAAAAATAGCTCGCGCCAATCGATACCGCCCGATTTCTTAAATCACGATTATCAAGAATACGCGATAGACCGGCCTCAAAACGCAGCTGAAAATAGAAGGTGTCGTTCAAAAGGTAACCGCCACCAATATTCATCCCAACATCTACGCCATTGGGGTTTACGTTACTCAGGGGTTCTTTATCACCGTTATCGCTTATGAGAAACCCCACTTGAGGCCCAAGTTCTACAGCAATGGCGTCCGTAATATGATATTTGGCCATCAGGGGCAATTGAAGGTAGTATAAATTCAGGTTACCGGGGCCGACGTCTGCTCCCTTTAAAGATAGAAGTAATTCTGGCTGAAAATAGAAAGCGTCGAAAAAAGCCGGTATTTCGGCGATACCACCGATATATCCCCCTGCTTTGGTATTTATATTGACAAAATCATCTCCGGAAAAGCTTGAAACATGAAAGCCCAACTTTGGGCCGAAACGTATTCCATCTAAATCGACCGAACCACTTGTACCTTCGATTACTTGGGCATTAACTTGTAATGCACCCATCGTCAGCAACGTAAATAGCGCTACCAATTTAATTTTCATAATACTCGTTATTTGAGTTGTTTTACAGTTCAAAGATAGAAAACTTTGTAATACGAGCCTGTTCCTGAATTCTAAAACAACAGGCAATACCTATCTTTGTTCGTGAAATCGCCCCAATGCCTACACGCAGGTATAGGATGGAGAAACAACTTGCTTTTAGCAGGTAAAAATCTAAGTATTTTCAGACCATGAACTGGCACCAGGCACTCACAGACTATCGGCACTATCTGAAAATCGAAAGGGGACTCTCGGCCAATACCCGGCAGAACTATTGCCTTGACATCGAAAAGCTCATTTCATTTCTCGATACCAACGACATTACAGCTACCCCTGTTCATATTCAGAAAGAAACGGTACAACAATTTATTTATACGGTCGCCAAAACCATGAACCCCAAATCACAGGCGCGTATTATATCGGGACTCAAAAGTTTTTTCAATTACCTAGTGTTCGAAGATTACCGGAAAGACAACCCGTTGGACCTTATCGAATCGCCCAAGCTGGGAAGAAAGCTCCCGGACACACTATCCGAAGATGAGATCAATGCCATCATCAACGCCATAGACCTATCGAAACCAGAAGGGGAACGCAACCGTGCTATGCTCGAAACCCTCTATGGCTGCGGTCTTCGGGTATCGGAACTTGTAAACCTGAAGATTTCGGACCTATTTTTTGAGGAGGATTTTATCAAAGTTACCGGTAAAGGTGATAAACAGCGTTTCGTACCCATAAGCGGCATAAACCAAAAATATATAGCAATTTATCGCAATGAGATACGTGTGCATCAAAACATCCAAAAAGGATTCGAGGATATCCTGTTTTTGAACCGCAGGGGCAAACAGCTGACTCGCGCCATGATTTTTACTATCGTTAAGCGATTGGCCTCAAAAACGGATTTACAAAAAAACATCAGTCCGCATACGTTCCGACATTCCTTTGCCACACATTTGCTACAGAACGGGGCCGATTTGAGGGCCATTCAACAGATGTTGGGCCATGAGAGCATTACTACGACAGAGATCTACGTGCATGTCGATCGCAGCGATTTGACAAGGGTGATGAACGAGTTTCATCCGAGGAAAGGGAGTGGAATTAGCGGTAGCGGGTTCAATCTTTAAACTGTCGATAATCCCGATTGTACGGCCGAATGATCAGACGGGCTTCCCGGTCGAACCTCACGTAATTATAGACCCAATTCACAAAGACCACCATTCGATTTCGAAAACCGATCAGAAAGAACAGGTGCACGAACATCCAAACGAACCAGGCAAAGACCCCTTGAAACTTATAGTGTTTTAAATCCACTACCGCTTTATTGCGGCCTACGGTGGCCATGCTTCCCTTATCGTTATAAACAAAAGGTTCCATAGGTCTACCGCCCAAAAGACGAACGATATTGTCACCGAGGTGACGACCTTGTTGTATGGCCGGTTGCGCCACCATGGGATGCCCCTGCGGTGTTTCGTCAGATACCATACAGGCCACGTCACCGACGGCAAAGATATTTTCGTGGCCCGCTACCTGGTTGAAAGCGTTGACTTTTATTCGGTTGCCCGGCACCAAAATTTCGGTAGCATCCAATCCTAACATGGAGACGGCCTTTACCCCTGCCGCCCAGACCATGGTGGCCGCCTCGAAGACCAAATCGGTTTTTGTGGTTACGGTTTTTCCATCATAACCGGTGACCCGGGTATCTTTCCAGACTTGAACCCCCAATTCTTCAAGAAAATCTTCTGCTTTTTGTGAGGCCTTTTCGCTCATCTCCTTTAAGATACGGTCGCCCGATTGAATCAGGTTGATCTGTGCCCGTCGCGTATCCAGATCGGGATAATCCTTGGGCAATATTCCTTTTTTGATTTCCGCCAAAGCTCCGGCGAGCTCGACACCTGTTGGTCCGCCACCTACGATGACAAAATTCATCAGGGCATCCCTTTCATGTAGATTATCGGTCAATAGCGCCTGCTCGAAATTCTCGAGGATCAGGCTGCGAAGGTTCAGGGACTGGGGAATAGATTTCATCCCCATACTATATTTCTCAATCTCATCGTTTCCAAAGAAATTGGTTTCCGAACCTGTTCCGACCACAAGGTAATCATAACGCAGATCGCCGATATTCGTCCGTACTAATTTTGAAGCTGTCAATACTTGTCGTACTTCCGCGAGACGAAAGAAAAAATTGGAGTATCCTTGTAAAACCTTTCGTAACGGATAAGCAATGGAATCAGGCTCGAGACCACCGGTAGACACCTGGTAGAGCAAAGGTTGAAAGGTGTGATAGTTATTTTTATCCAAAAGCACGACCTGCACCTCTTTCCCGCTCAATTTCTTGGCCAAGGCGATGCCGCCAAAGCCACCGCCCACGATAATCACCCGGGGAAAGCTGGATTTCGGAATGTTCAACGCATCAATATCGCCCATATTTATTTCGCTAAGGCCCAAAATTAAACAATGGTTTTTGTTAATTTAAGCGCATTTCCTCTTTTTCTGTAACGAAACCAAAATAACGGCTACTAATAGCACAGCAACCTACCAACTTGGCGTGAACAAAGACCTCGAACTTCAGTTTGTGACCGAACTTGAGAACAACCAGAACATTGTTCACAAAATCTGTACGCTGTATACCAACAACCGGGATGCACATAAGGATCTTTTTCAAGAAATTACCATTCAGCTGTGGAAAGCCTACCCCAAGTTTCGGGGCGATGCAAAATTCAGCACTTGGATGTACCGCGTGGCCCTGAACACGGCTATCACTTTATATAGAAAGTCGAAAAGAAGCATTAAGACACAAGATTACGAGTCGGTGATCTTTAAAATCAAGGCCGAAGAATACGATGCTACCGAAGAAGAGCAGTTAAAGCTGATGTACAAGGCCGTAAGGCAGCTGGGCGATATCGACAAAGCTTTGGTGTTTTTGTACCTAGAGGATAAAAATTACAGCGAAATCAGCGATACCCTGGGTATCAGCGAGGTGAACGCAAGGGTAAAGATGAACCGTATCAAGAACAAATTAAGAACCATATTGAATCCATAAACCGTATGATGGATGAACTAGAATTATTAAAAAAGGATTGGCAGAAGAAGGGGGAAACCCTTCCCAAGCTGAGTTTTGACGAAATCTATCGGATGCTTTGGAAGAAGTCTTCCTCCATTGTAAAGTGGATATACTATATCAGTATCATCGAATTGGTATTTTGGATCGTCATGAGCGTATTGCCCTTTTTCTGGAACTCTTTTCAAAAGCAATTGGACGAGACCTACGGTAGCGGGGAGCAAACTTTTGTCATATTTTCGAGTGCCTTTGGGGTACTGGTCGTTCTGGTATTCATATATTATTTGTTCAAAGCCTATAAATCTATATCGACAGTAGACAGTGTCAAGAAACTGATGGAAAGTATTCTACGCACAAGACGCATCGTTCGGTATTATGTGATCTACAATCTGATTATGGCCGTACTCATCACGCTGTACACGTTCTACACGCTGTTTACGCACGACGAAAAAACCATGCAACTGCTCGACACCGTAAAAGAAAACGGTTCTGAACTGCGCTTTTGGCTCATTTCGAGCCTGATAGTTCTGGCGGGAATCGGTTTTATGGTCGGTATTATCTGGTTGTTTTATCGCCTGGTCTATGGCATTCTTCTGAAGCGGCTCTACAAAAACTACAAAGAATTAAAGCGTCTTGAAGTCTGATCGCTCAGCATTATTATGGGCGATTAAACTTTTTTCCGATTACGGAACCTACGCAGTTCGTTCTCTTCTTCGTAAGCGATCAAATCTTTTTGGGGAATGACTTTTAAGAAGGATGGATGCTGCTCTATGGCGTATTCCAGCTTTTCGATGATGGCATCGAACGACTCGTTTTCGTAATCGATATCCAAAGGCTCTTTTATGACGATGGACTGTAGGATGCCTTTTTTCTTGATGCGCAATCCTTTTTTATCGAAAGAACGCCGGAATCCGTCGATCACGACGGGCACCACGATGGGCTTGTATTTTTTAATGATATGGGCCGTCCCTTTGCGCAGAGGTTTCCATGGTGTGGTCGTTCCTTGGGGAAAAGTGATGACCCACCCATCATCCAAAGCCTTACCAATATTGGAAATATCACTGAACTTCACCTTCCGATTGACATCCTGGCCTTCGGATCGCCAGGTACGCTCGACACTGATTGATCCCGCATAGGCGAAAATTTTGGTCAGCAGGCTCTTTTTCATGGTTTCCGCCGCCGCGATATAGTACATGTTCAGCTTCGGGTTCCAGATATATCCGATATTCTTGATATTATCGTCCCGCCCGCTCAAACTGGCATTGAAAACATGGAACATGGCTACCACATCGGCAAAATAGGTCTGGTGATTGCTTACAAAAAGCACATTTCTATCCGGCAACGACCGAATGATCTCTGAGCCGTCGATTTCCAAACTGTTGAATTGCTTATACCGCGAATGTGTCATCAGACCCAACAGGCGGATCAACCATTTTTTCAAAAACAGGATATGCCCAAAAGGATTTTCTTTGAATAGCCCCATAGGCTGCTAATGTACGAAAAAGAAGGAAAGAAGAAAGTAGAAATAGGGCAGAACGCCGCTTCGACATTTCAATTTACAAGACCGCTTTCAACAGGGTGCGCATTTCGTTGAGCATCATGCCCGTAGCGCCCCAAACGGTATATCCGTTCAATTTGAAGGCAGGTACGGAAACGTTTTGCGCGTAAGATGTGGTCAGGGTCTCGGTAAACAGACGGGTATCGTCTAAAAAATCGGACACCGGCACCTCGATCAGTTTGGCCACTTCCGATGCTTGGGGCACGAAAGGCTCCGTTTTTCGATAAAGGCCCATAAACGGATGCACCTCAAAGTTGCTCGGTGGAATATAGATGGCACTGAAGGCCCTGACGATTTCAATGTTTTCCGGAAAGACACCGACCTCCTCCCAAGTCTCGCGCAGGGCCGTGGCCTGCATATTGCTATCGCGTTTCTCTACCTTGCCCCCCGGGAACCCGATTTGGTTGGAATGCACATCTTTTGGATGGGGTTGCCGCAAAATGAGCAGTAAATGCGTTTCATTTCGCCCATCGGGATAGAACAGGGCCATTACCCCGGCCTTCTTCGGATTTTTCTGCTCGGCCCTCGCCTTTCGCAGCTCTTCTATCCGAAAATCTGGCGCCATTTTTACATGGGAGGCCTCCCCCGGTAACGGCAGATTTTTTATTTTTGGAATCCGTAAGGTAAAATCATCAAAATTCATGGCAGTCCACCGTTTTTTTACAGTTGCAATATTACTATTATTTTTAATGGCTTCGTGCAGAGACGGACCTAAGGAAAAATCCACTTCCACAAAACAGGAAACAGCAGAGAAAGCAAGGGAAAAAGCAAAGCGGGATTCGATTGTCAAAGACTCGATAAAGCGAAAAAAGAAGGAGGAAGAGGACAAATTTGTGCTGACCGAGGACAACGCGGTGGACTTTTTCTTCGATTACCAAAAAGACCTTGAGGTCGACAAGGTAAAGATTACGACCCGGTTGGGCAGTTTTACCGTACAACTCTATGACAACGTGCCCTACCATAAGGCGAATTTTATTTACTTGACCCGTAAGGGCTATTTTGACGAGACCCAATTTCACCGCGTGGTAAAGGATTTCATCATTCAAGGTGGCAATTCAGACGACCGAAAGACCGGTAAAAAAAGAAGCGCGATCGGCCGTTATCTCTTACCGCCCGATACCCGCAAGGGCCATCGGCATCATAGAGGAACCTTATCGATGCCAAGTAGCGAAAAAGAGAACAACCCGCATATGTTGGCCTCTCCCTATGAATTCTTTATTGTCGTAACCGACCCGGGCTCGTACCATCTCGATGGGGACTTCACCCCGTTCGGCAGGGTCATCGAAGGTATGGACGTGGTCGATAAGATCAATAATGTCCCTACCGGCGAACAAGGAGATTGGCCACAGCGGAATGTCTATATCGAGAAAGCGGAAGTCATCGAATAGTAGGCAAATTTCACGCATTATTGAATACCCGACAAATACCCCCGTTACCCGAATTTGATAACCATGGAAATATGGTAACCCGTCGGCGCCACGGCTCACACGTTCTCTTTGCGATAGATGTTCGGCAGCGAAATACCGAATTTAAGCGCCAATAACCGGACGGCGATAATGACCGCGATAGCGATACTGAAATGGTACGTATTGTCAAAGGGCAACCGTCGTAGGGCAAAGTAGGTAAAGCCCCCTAAGATACAGGGCGTAGCGTAGATTTCCTTTCTAAAAATAGCGGGAATTTCATTGCACAGAATATCACGGATAACGCCCCCAAAGCAGGCCGTAATCGTTCCCAATGCAATGCACATAATCGGCAAAAGTTCAAAGGCCAGTCCCTTTTCGACCCCTACCATGGTGAACAGGCCAATACCGATGGCATCAAAAAGCAAGAGGGTCTTACGAAAATTTTGAAGATGGCTCGCAAAAAAGACCGCAAAGACCACCGTACCGACAATTATGGAGATATACGTGTAGTCGGCCATCCAAAATACCGGGGTGCTACCGATGAGCATATCCCTCAACGTACCACCGCCCACGGCCGTTACGAAGGCAATGATAAAAACCCCGAAAATATCCATCTTTTTTTCCATGGCGACCAAGACCCCTGAAATGGCGAAAGATATAGTTCCTAAAATATCGATGATGAAATAGAACATAGCTGTGCGGCGCTGTGGTTACGATGTGAAAGGCAGGGTGTAAAAGTAGCGTTTTAGGCATCATAAATCTAGAACGGGAAGCCGTAAATTACGGGGAGGCTGTTCAAAATTTGGCGTAAGCTCTTTTTGTTCTGGTAATCTTGTTTTGGTAAGTATCGCGGGCCGATTCTCAAAGATGCAATTCTGAAAGGCTATAATTCCCGTTAAGACGTTTTCTTTGAAAAGTTACGATAGGGTCGAAATAATAAAAACGGGCTGTAAGGTCCGCGACTGTGAAGCCACTTACATTTGTTGCGTATAATAATTGTAATCCATAATAACCACATCGACAAACTCCACAGGTTTCATATCCGTGGCAATGTCGGTTACTTTTTTGATTTGATCGCTTAAGGAAACGATGATATTATGGTTGCCATTGCGTCTTGCGGCATCGTACAGTTCTTTGATGGTTTGCATCTCGCGGTCTTTGAACAAGGTGACCTGAGGGAATTTAGGACTATAATCTTTGGGAAGGTCTCGCAGTAAGGTATCCTGTAAAAAAATCTTTTTCTTTTCGGTAATCACGGTAGTTCCGGCCGCTATATCCCCTACCCGTTGTCCGGTGCCTTTGATCAATATCGTGAACACGGCAACACCTCCCGAGGTGAGCACCACGTCGATAATCCGCAATATCCATCGGATAAAATAACTGGCGAACCCGGGTTTCGAACCATCCAATTTGACCACCCTGATCTGCATCAGGCTTTTGCCCACGGTCTGTCCGTTCATAAAGGTCTCAAGTAATACGTAGTACAAAAAAGCGGGCAGGCTCAATACCATATAAAATGCCCAAATATCGGCGAAATCGGCATTCAGCGATACCAAAAGTATGATCATCAGCACGAAATAGACTAAAATAATAAAACTATCGATGAGATACGCGAGCATACGGTCTCCGAGGTGAGCCGTATGCTGGCTGATACTTATATTTTGGGCCGTTTCTATTTGAAATTGTTCCATAGTTTTGTTTCTTTGGGTATCAACCCAAAAAGGTATGCGCGAGGCCGCTTTTGTTAGGCAAAATAAGGACAAATGGGCCACTTTTGAAAGCGCCCTGTCCAACAAAACGATGTTGGCCCCCGATAAATTGTCCGACCTCTACATCGAGATTACCGATCACCTCAGCTACGCTAAAACGTTTTATACCGGCAGCAATACCGAAATGTACCTCAACCGTTTGGCCTCACAGGCGCACCAGAAAATATATAAGACCAAACGCGAGCCCAAAAATAGGATATTGGCGTTTTGGAGAACCGAATTCCCCATACTATTTTATTACCACCAACGCGAATTGCTTATCGCATTTTTGGTCTTTTCCTTTTTTACCGCGGTCGGGGCTTTTTCATCGGCCAACGAGGGAGAATTTGTACGGTCGATTCTCGGCGATGGCTACGTAAACATGACCTTGCAGAACATCGAAAATGACGACCCCATGGCGGTGTATAAACAAATGGGCGAAATCAATATGTTTTTGGGCATTACCATCAACAACGTGCGGGTGGCCCTGATGGCCTTCGCTTTCGGGATGCTTCTCGGCATCGGAACCCTTTATATCATGATGCAGAATGCCATCATGCTCGGCAGCTTTCAATATTTTTTCTACGACCAGGGACTACTTTGGGAATCGATGCGGACCATCTGGATCCACGGTACCATCGAAATCTCGGTCATCATCATTGCCGGATGTGCCGGACTGGTATTGGCGAACGGAATGCTTTTTCCCGGCACCTACACCCGGCTGGAATCGTTCAAACGAGGGGTCAAAAACGGATTGAAAATAATGCTGAGCACGGTTCCGTTTTTTATCGTGGCGGGATTTCTGGAAGGTTTTGTAACCCGTCATACCGAGATGCCCGATATTCTGGCTATTTTTATAATCGTCGCTTCCTTGATACTAATTCTATGGTATTACGTTATATATCCGAGGATGCTCTTTAAAAAAGTGAGCGGTCGCGGCTGATCGTGGCCAAAAAATCATTGACCGTCAAAAATTATCGGTGAAAAGAATTAATAGAGAAACCGACCCTTAAAACGATAAAACCACAAACCGTACCATGAAACCATACATCGAATTTAAAAAACAACGCGAACTCGGCGAGATTCTGTCCGACACCTTTGCGTTTATCCGAAACGAGTTCAAGCCTTTTTACGCTACTTTTTTTAAGATTGTGGGGCCCTATCTGTTGGTCATGCTGATTTGTTATGGCGCCTATGTTTATATGGTCGGTGATTTTGTCAATTTCAATTTCAATACGGGTGGTGGCTTCTCATATGTAGCGATTGCCGGCGTTTCGGGATTGGCATTCTTAGCGGCTTTTATTGCCACTTACGCCTTATCCGCTGCCAGCACACTGTTTTATATCAGGTCGTATGCCAATAACAAAGGTAGCATTGACTTCGATGAGATCAAAAACGCCGCCTATGGCGCCTTTTGGGATTTTGTAGGATTGTTTATCTTGGTAGGTCTCTGTGTCGGCGTAGGGTTCATGTTCTGTATCATTCCCGGTATCTATCTGTATGTACCGCTTTCCCTTTCGTTCAGCATCTTGGTCTTTAACCGAAAAAGTGTTTCCGAAGCTTTTGGCGATAGTTTTACCTTGGTAAAAGATCATTGGTGGATGACTTTTGCCACC
Source organism: Pricia sp. (assembly GCA_049671465.1). Classification (GTDB taxonomy): domain Bacteria; phylum Bacteroidota; class Bacteroidia; order Flavobacteriales; family Flavobacteriaceae; genus Pricia. The sequence continues at coordinate 11,208 of JBATUY010000264.1, forward strand.
CTTTTGGTAGTCGGTATCATTGTGGCGGTCGCAGGTTTCGTCTTTTCATTGCCCAATACCATCTATACCTACGCCAAGATGGGTATTTTTTCCGGAGAAATCGATGCCGAAAATTTCGGCATGGCCGACCCGTTGACCGTTCTCTTCGGAATTATCAGTATGTTGGCCCAATTTTTATTGAATATCATTTCGGTAATTGCCGGTGTGTTCATCTATTTCGACCTGAACGAAAAAAAGAACTTTACGGGTACCTACGAACGCATCAAGAATCTTGGGGGAACGGCTTAAAAGGGTCAGAAAATCCTTAAAAGTCCATCGGACACTTTTTGCACCGAACTATACTTTATGCAGAGACAATTTCTATTGTGTTTTTTTACTCTGGGCTGCAGCGTTTCCCTACACGCTAATATATGTATCCCCGTCATATCTTGTAAAGCGCAGAACGCCATAACGATATTAACGAGCAGCCAAAAAAAAGACGCACCTTTCATTGCGCGTAAAACGCAAACGAACTTCGTCGCCAGTATTTTCAAGATTCAAAAAGACGCCACTCACATTACGCGAATCAGGTCAAAAGACACCGTTTCCACTACGCCAAATAAACCAAAAGACGCCAGCGCACATACGCCCGACAAGCAAAACGACTCCACCGCCATCACCTACGATACGGCACCTTTGGACATTAAGCAAATTAAGGCCGACGACCTTCAAAAGTACAAAGATGACAAAGCTTTTGACTATGAAATGACTGAAGATAAAATCACGTGGTGGGATGATTTTACGACCTGGTTATCGAATATTTTCCGCCGCATTTTTGAGGGTATTTTCGGCGTTCAAAAAGCGGCGGGACTATTGGCATCCTTTTTACGCATATTGCCCTATCTGCTTTTGGGCGTACTCGTATTTTTATTGATCAAATTCTTCTTGAAAGTCAATGCGCAGTCCCTCTTACAGGCCAAAAAGGAACAAAATGCGGTCCGATTATCCGAAGAAGAACACCTTATCAAAAACGAGGATCTGCAGCAATTGGTGCAGAACGCACTTGCGGACAAAAACTATCGACTAGCTGTTCGGTATTATTATCTTTTCCTATTGCAACTGATGACGGCGAAGGAGATCATTGCTTGGGAAATTCAAAAAACCAATGATGACTACCTGCGCGAAATCGATCAAGCGGACCTAAAACAGCCCTTCAGCGCCATCACACGGCTGTACGAGTATATCTGGTACGGCGATTTTCCGATAGACGCTTCCAAATACAACACGGCCGAGACCGCATTTTCGAACCTACAAAAATTATTGAACCGCGATGGATAAAAAGGGAGCCATCTACATCATCATCGCCATATTCACAGTTACCCTGCTCGTGCTATTGCAGTACAACCGCCCCAAAAAAATCAATTGGTTCCCCTCCTATGTATCCACCCATAAAATTCCCTATGGCACCTTGGTACTCGATGATATCATGAAAAACCTATTCGGGGACCGCGCCATACCCGTACCCATAACGCCCTTCGAATTTTTAAGTGCGCATGAAAATACCGAAGGCACCTATATGTTTGTCAATGAGGAGGTGAATTTTGGGGAAACCGACTTGAACCGCCTGTTGGAATGGACGGCCGAAGGCAATTCCCTTTTTATAGCCTCCAATGATTTTGAGGAAAAACTTTTAGATACCCTGCACCTCAATTGGGCACGGCTCTATGGCGATTTGAACAACGTACGGTCGCTGCGGTACCGTCTGGTGCATCCTGACCTAAAGACCAATACTGGCTATCTTTTTAACAAAGAGGAGTATGCGACCTATTTTATGGAGTATGACACCGAAAAAATGACCGTCATCGGTACCGTGCAGAACGTCAACGAAAGCAATACTTCAAAAGAGGAGTTTTACAACGTCGTCAAATGTCAATTTGGAAAGGGCGAGGTCATCCTCAGCACCTTTCCAAAAGCCTTTACCAATTATTTTATTTTAAAGGACGATAATAAGGATTATACGGCGGGACTCTTATCTTATTTGGATAGCTCGGGGAATATCTACATGGATATGAACTATAAATCCGGAAAATCGGTCTACACCTCCCCCATGCATATCTTTCTGAATACCGAAGAGCTGAAATGGGCCTATTATCTGGTATTGATCGGGGCCGTAATCTATATCATTTTCGAAGGAAAAAGGAAGCAAAGGGCGATTCCCGTGGTGCTTCCCCTGAAAAATCAGACCTTGGCCTTTACTCGCACCATTGCCGATATGTATTACGAAAAAGGAGAGGCCAAACCCATAGCGGAACATAAGATCGGCCATTTTTTGGATTATATCCGGTCGCATTTCCATTTGGGCACCGTTCAAAAAGAAGATGAATTTTACAGTAACCTGGCCGCCCGAAGTTCGCATACCGTCCATGAAATAGAACGTTTGTTTGGCTTTTTGGAACAGCTTCGGAATCAGGATACGGTTACGAATTACGAATTACAGGAATTGAATACCGCCATCGAAAAATTTAAGAAGAAAGCCAAAGCAGCGTGACGCGTAAGCCAAACATGATGCGTAGCCTAAAGTCATGTAAACTCAAAATATGTTAGTAAGGGCCCCGTACAACAATTTGATAAGTTACCCCTCGAGTACGACCGATGTATCGAGTAAAAAATGAGAGAAAATATAAACATATGGAAAACACTGATACGCAAAACACCGATCCGCAAAACACCGATCCGCAAAATACCGGTTCGCAGAACAGCAACCTCGATTTCGACAACCGCATTCCCCTTGACGACCTTAAAAACGCCGTAGACGACATCAAATCCGAGTTGGCCAAGGTCATTGTAGGCCAAGCGCAATTTATAGAACTGCTCATCGTTGCGCTGCTGGTCGACGGCCATGTGTTGATCGAAGGCGTTCCCGGCATCGCAAAGACCATCACCGCCAAGCTCTTCGCCAAGACCTTGAAAACCGATTTCAGCCGTATTCAGTTCACGCCCGACCTGATGCCCAGCGATATTCTGGGCACATCTATCTTTAGCGCCAAGACCTCGGAGTTCGAATATAAAAAAGGACCTATATTTTCGAACATCGTACTCATCGACGAAATAAACCGCGCCCCCGCCAAGACGCAAGCCGCCCTATTCGAGACCATGGAAGAACGCCAGGTCACCATGGACGGTACCACCTACCCTATGGATGCCCCCTTTATGGTCTTGGCCACCCAAAACCCTATCGAACAAGAAGGCACCTATGCCCTACCCGAAGCACAGCTCGATCGTTTTCTGTTCAAAATTAAAGTGGACTATCCCTCCGTTGAAGATGAGGTGCGCATCATTCAAACCCACCACGAGCGCAAAGGCGAAAACCCCCAAGAATTGATCAAAGGGGTGCTGACCAAAAGTAAATTGGAAGACTACAAAGCGAAAATACGCGACGTCATAGTGGAAGAAAAAATTATTAGATACATTGCCGATATCATTACCAAGACCCGAAACCATCCGCACCTTTATCTGGGCGGATCCCCTCGGGCATCTATCGCAACCTTGAACGCCGCCAAGGCCTTTGCCGCGATCAACGGAAGGGATTTTGTGACTCCCGAAGATATTAAACGGGCTTTGGTTCCCGTGCTAAACCATCGAATCATCTTGACTCCGGAACGCGAGATGGAAGGTATGACCACGGACAGCGTTGTGCAAATGATTTCCGAATCGGTGGAGATTCCCAGATAATGGCGTTTGCGATCCATTTATAATTTCACAGTTTTTGCCATCATTATATTTTTATCACAGATTCCAGCGGAAATTCCCAGATAATGCAGTTTCTAAAATCCTTCTACATACACAACACGTTTGTTAGGTACATCGCCGTGCTTTCCGGCTGCTTTGTGATTTCGTTTTGGGTACCGCTGCTTTATCCCATTGCCTGGCTGTTAACTTTATTGCTATTAGCCCTGTTTCTGTTCGATACGTATCTTTTATATGCTACCGCCAATGGTGTGGTGGCCCGGCGCAGCCTTCCAAAAAAGCTATCCAACAGCGACTTAAATCCCATTCAAATATATTATAGTACAAAGTATCCCTTTAAAACCTATATATCTCTTATCGACGAGCTTCCGGTACAATTCCAAAAACGGGATTTTGAACACGCCACCAGCTTGATCAAAGGCGAGAAAAAGGAATTCAGCTACACCGTGCGGCCCGTTGAACGTGGGGAATATACGTTTGGAAACCTCATCCTATTCGCGTCATCACCCTTAAAAATCGTCAAGCGGAAATTTGTTTTCCAAAAAGACCAAATGGTTCCGGTTTACCCCAGTATCATGCAGATGCAACAGTACGATTTTTTGGCCATCGGCAATCGGCTCACCGAAATCGGACTTAAAAAAATACGGCGTATCGGGCATACGCAAGAATTCGAACAAATCAAGGAATATGTGACGGGCGATGACTTTCGTACGGTGAACTGGAAGGCCACGGCGAAACAAAACCAGTTAATGGTCAATCAATATCAAGACGAACGGTCTCAACCCATCTATTCCATTATCGATACGGGCAGGGTCATGAAAATGCCGTTCAACGGATTGAAATTGGTGGACTACGCCATCAATTCGGCCCTGGCCTTCTCAAACGTGGCCCTTAAACGGAACGACAAGACCGGTCTGCTGGCCTTCTCCAAAAAGGTGGAGACCTTTGTGCCCGCAGTGCAGAAACTGACCCACCTGAATACGATTTTGGAGAAACTGTACAACATCGATACGGAATTTACCGATTCCGACTTCGGTTTGCTCTATGTCACGGTCAACCGGAAAATCAATCACCGCAGTCTGCTATTGCTCTACACCAATTTCGAGCATATTTCCGCATTGAAAAGGCAGCTTCCTTTTTTACTGGCCTTGGCGAAAAAACACGTGCTGGTTGTCATCTTTTTCGAGAACACCGAACTTGAGCAACTGATCCATACCGATGCTGAAGATTTTCAGACCATTTACCACAAAACGATTGCGGAAAAGTTCGTGCTCGAAAAACGTTTGATGCAGAAAGAATTACAACGCTACGGCATACAGACCATCCTCACGAAGCCGGAAAGTTTGTCCATCAATACCATCAATAAATATCTGGAGATCAAGGCGAGAGGGCTTTTGTAAAAATTACCTTACAGAGCTCGCAATGCTTGATGGGCAGGAGTGTGGGAGAAGAAAGCCTTTTCCATAATGTTGATAAGTTTTAGATAAAAAATAATAACTTTTTTAGACCTATGGCAACGGGAGACGATCGACAAAATACATCCTCCGTACTCGTCTTTAATATGAGTTTCAAAAATTTTAAATCCCAGAAATTTCTTCAAAAGGCTAACTTGCGGGCTCCTTATCAACCGACAAATCGACCCCACAGGTATGAACGCCGCATTTACTTCATCCGATAAAAGCATCGCCAAGCAGTTGGGGCTGGTTTCCAAAAAGCCAAAATATCGATATCGGCTGGTAGATTTTAAAAACGAGCGTCATAGAACCGATGTGCTGCGCAGTCAGACAAAATGTAACATCGATATTTTACCCGACGGAATCATGGTTTTTGGTGAATTCACGACCAATGAACCGATGATTCCCGTTATGAAAGACGAAATCGAATCGATTACCCTCATACGCGGCAAAGAAGTTATAGATACATTTTACCTTTCCCCGATGCACGTGCTTTCGAAACTGGGCGTCCCCAACCGTATTTCACGCTATGCACGCATTTTACCTTGGGAATACAAAATAGGCGAAACGCGAATAATTATTAAATGTAAAAACTATCAGCTGAGCTTGATAACCAGTGGTACTAGATACGAAAATCTGTTACGTGCCTTTAAAAAAGAAGGATACCTGCGCCATCTCGATGTCATTAAAAAACCAAGTATCGACGTACTGGATTATACCTCTGATTCGGGTTTATACTGATTTGTTGACGGTCTGGCCTTATCATCTCAATTTTGAATCCTCGCGATTGCCTGAATCCTCGTAGTCCCTAATATCCTTGCGAAACCTTGATTCTTCGCAATTCATTGTATCCTTGCGATACCTTGAATCCTTCCGATTCCTTATACCTTAGCAGTCTCTTATGATAGGCTTGTTCAGCTCACGTTCGAAGCTTCAAAAAATTTTTCCTGAAATCGTTTTATTTCAGTCGATAAACAAGTACCTTACTTTAGGGTTCGATGCGTACTACATTGGTTTTAGCGCATATCAATAATCGATGGTATTCCGTTCGTGCCCTACCTTATTTTCCGACACTAAAATCTTATTGTATGCTACGAAAGTTCTTCACTATTAGTTTCACTTTGGTACTAACCATCCTGAACGCCCAATCTTCCATCACCGGTTTTACTTCCGAAAATACTAAAGAGCAAATTGAACTCGAGAAGGCATTCGAGGCCAAGCTTTCGCCCGAAAACCTCGATACCTGGATGCGGCGTATGGCTGCCGAACCGCATTGGTTAGGTACCGAATACGGTCGAAAAAATGCGGAGTGGATGCAGAAGCAATTCAAATCATGGGGGTATGACGCGAAAATCGAGACCTATCAGGTCTTGTTCCCCTATCCCAAAACGCGCATTTTAGAACTTACGGCACCAACGCCCTACAAGGCAAAATTGACCCCGGAAGCGGTCGAAGGGGACCCATACACGGAGCAGGGTGATGCCCTCTTGCCCAGTTACAACGCTTTTTCAACAGATGGGGATGTGCAGGCCGAACTCGTTTTTGTGAACTACGGCGTACCCAAAGATTATGAAGCGCTTGAGAAACTGGGTATCGATGTAAAAGGAAAAATCGTCATTGCCAAATACTACGGTTCTTGGCGTGGTATAAAGCCCAAATTGGCCGCAGAAAAAGGAGCCATCGGATGCATTATTTACTCCGACCCGAAAGATGATGGGTACGTACAGGGCGATGTGTATCCCAAAGGCGCCTTTAAAAACAAGACGGGAGTCCAGCGCGGTTCGGTGATGGATATGCCCTTATATCCCGGTGATGTTTTGACGCCCGGCTATGCGGCCACCAAAGATACGAAACGATTGAAGCGGGAGGAAGCACCGACTATCACAAAAATTCCTGTACTTCCCATTTCCTATGAGGATGCACAACCCCTACTGGAAGCTTTGGAAGGCCCGGTTGCTCCGGAATCTTGGCGCGGCGGGCTCCCGATCACCTATCACATCGGTCCGGGTCCGGCGAAAGTGCATCTCAAACTTGAATTCGATTGGAAGCTGGTACCCGCACACAATGTAATCGCCACGATGAAGGGAATGG
>JBATUY010000265.1:0-1599 GCA_049671465.1 Pricia sp.
GGAGAGAAATGGGCATATAGTAATACGGGATATGTCTTGCTTGCAACAGTAGTTAAAAGGGTTTCCGGTATGCCTTTCGAAAAATTTTTACAGGAGCATATATTTGATCCGGCCGAGATGAAGGATACCTCGATCTACTCGTACGTTAAAGGCAATGATCCAAAAATGCCAATGCGCGTATTCGGCTTTGCCCAAAAGGGCGGTAAGAGCGTTTCGAATGATACACATTTTTTAAATTTTGCAAAAGGGGACGGGGGTGTCTATTCTACGCTTGAAGACCTTTACAAATGGGATAGGATACTATATACCGACGAGCTTGTTTCAGAGGAGACGATGGACACAATTTTTAGCCCGGCCAAACTGAACGACGGAAAAACCTTTGACTACGGCTATGGATGGTTTATAGAAAATACACCTTCAGGGGAACAGATTGTTTACCATGGAGGCGGCTGGGTCGGATTTGGCACCTACATCTATAGAAACACTACAAATAATTCAGGTTTCATAATCCTTACCAACAATTCGAACTATGAAGGACTTGAAGAGGTTTTTCAAGGGATGAAGTCTATGATGCGGAATCGCTCCGAATAGAAATTAAAAGTTCGCTTTCAAAAGGTTTTGTATTTTAGATTAATGCTTGAATAAACCTTGTAAATGAATCAACGTATAGCCCATATCGCGTTAGTGGTCAAAGACTATGACGACGCGATTCAATTTTATACTGAAAAGTTGGGTTTTGAAATTTTGGAGGACACAAAAATCGATGAACTTAAAAGATGGGTCGTTATTGCACCAACAGGTGCTAAAGAGTGTGGTCTGTTACTTGCAAAGGCCGCTAATAAGCAGCAATTGGAAAGTGTCGGAAACCAGTCGGGAGGCAGAGTATTTCTTTTTCTTTTCACCGACGACTTTTGGAGAGATTACAATAGGATGCTAGAAAAGGGGATCAGTTTTGTCAGACCTCCCAAGGAACAACCGTATGGCAAGGTCGCCGTTTTCGAAGACCTATATGGAAACATGTGGGATTTATTGGAACCTAACGAAAATAACAAGGGGGTAATCAGAAATAGAATAAATTTCAAATAAACGATTGAAAGTTGTCAAAAAAACGAACAAAACATATTATTAATCATGACGAGGTTGAAATAGGGCCGTTACAACTTCAATCCATGTTCGGTTCCTCTTGGGAAGAGGATATAACTATTGCTACTAGTTCCATTTTCTGTAATTGTGGTGCCGAGCATAAAAAATTGATCAACTACAAAAGCTATATTAACCATCTAAACGATATCATTCCAAAAGGTTGGTGCAGTTCATGTAAAACAGTAGCAGCTCGCTATATCGAAACCGGCGAGCGAAAAGGCATTGAAAAAATTGCGAACAAGATTAGAGAATTGAATCGAAAATAGTTCAGACAAACTATTATTTAGAGTACCGTATTAAGTGGACCCAAATGCTGCTTTGTCTTAATAACTACGACCACCTTTGTGCTGCGATAACATGTTGGCACTCATGAAAAGAAACAATATATGCTACAAGGTAACCCGACAAAAAAGGGAACTGGGATAGAAATCTGGGGAGATTATGGTGATTTATCCA
>JBATUY010000266.1:0-19887 GCA_049671465.1 Pricia sp.
ATCCAAATCGATAAGGCAAAGGGCTTTACCGGTTTCCTTTGAAAAGAGGATGTTGTTGAGTTTGGTATCGTTGTGGCAAACACGGGTGGGGAGTTCGTCAAAATCTTTTTTTTTCAAAACTGACAAAAGCTCTTTGGTAAACGCTATCGGTGATTCGGCAGTTGCCAATTTTTCACCGGAAGCCTTCGAAAATGCTTCTTCGAACTGCTTTTTTCTCAAGTCGATATCGTGAAACTTGGGAATCGTATCGACATAGTCTTGGTGATTCGCATTCTTCAAAAGGGTATGAAACTTACCAATGATGCGTCCCGCTTCAAAAGCAATTTTTGGATCGGTGGTGGTGTTATGGGCGGTGCTTTGGTCGATGTAGGTCATCATCCGCCAATAGTCCAAAGTTTCTCCCCGCAGTTCTAAAAACTCTTTTCCGGCCTTGGTTTCGACCAAGGTAATTTTACGGTAGTCGGTCGCCTTCAGGCTGTTCAGTGCCTGCTTGATATTGTGCATCACCCCTGAAATATCTTTAAAGACATCGTGGTTGACCCGTTGCAAAATATACTGGGGCGCTTCGTCATCGAAAACCAAAAATGTATCGTTGATAAAACCGTCGGTCAAAGGAGCGAACGTATATGCCTTGTCCGCTACGGAAAAATGAGCTAAAATAGCATTTAGGTCGCGGTCTGAATACGATTTCATCGATGGGGTAGATTGGTTCGAACAAGCAGTACTATCCTGTTCAGATTAAGGCCAAAGTGGCGAATCGTACTTACCGGCATCCGTTTTTTGCTGTAGCTCGGCCACCGCCTTTTCGCGATCACTGGCGTAGGTAACCCCGAACCAATCTCCTTCAGAGGGTACGACCTTTACTTCTATCTGATCGGCCTGTAGCATATCTTGAATGATTTTCGGAATGTACAGCTCGCTTTTCATTCCCATTTCCTTATCGGCCAAGAAACTTCGGAAATCGCTTTCTATTTTATCGAAGATAGACGGCTTGCAGATCCAGAAGTTCATGCTGACGTGCTCGTCGCCGGAGTAGGTATTTCCCGAATCGAGGTCTTTTACCTTATCGCCGTCTTGCTCCAGTTTTAGGCGTTCGTCTACCGATATGAGGTTGTCGCCATCGACTTGGCAGACGCCCCGGGATACCGACCCGTGCTCAGAAAGGGTGTCCTTTAACGTATAGCCGACCAAGGCGTACACATTATCGTCACGATGTGCCCGCATAAAATCGGCGGCATTCTGGTAGGCGGACTGGCCGTAGAAATCGTCGGCATTGATGACCGCGAAAGGTCCGTCGATAACATTTCTGGCCGTCCAAACGGCATGTGCCGTACCCCATGGTTTTTGGCGTTCACCAGTGAACGTGGTTCCCTCGGGAAGGTCCGTCAGTTGCTGCACCAAAACATCCAATTTTGTGTTCGACGGCAAGCGATTGCGGAGATGGTCGTCTAGAAATTTTTGGTTCTCTTCTTTGGTAATGACTACGATATGGTCGAATCCGTTTCTAAGGGCGTCATTGATGCCAAATTCCATCAAAAATTCCCCATTGGGACCGAGGTCGTCGAATTGTTTCAGTTTTCCGTATCGGCTTCCGCTTCCCGCGGCCATTAGAAGTAAGGTCATGTTTTTTTATTTTTTGGATGGGGTAAAAATAAGGTTTTGTGTTTAAAATGATACGCGCCGCAGATTAATTCGGTGTTATGCCTATAAAACAGGATAAGCTTTTATGACAGGAAAGATAAATTACTTCCGAAAAAAAGTTACAGCCACGCGATGTAAAAGAGGCATTTTTTAAGTCCTTGCCGCTACTTTTCCGTACTTGTTCAAATAATCCAAAGGCGTCATATCCGTAATTTTCCGGAAGACATCCCTAAAAGCCTTGGGGTCTGAGTAGCCCACTTCGTACATGATTTCGTTGACCGTTTTCCGTCCTTTTTCCAATTCCTTTTTGGCGGCCTCGATTTTTACACGTTGGTGATATTCTACCACGGTATTGGCGGTCGCTTTTTTAAAGCGTCTTTCAAAGGTACGTCGGCTTACGGCCACTGCTTCGCAAAGCTCGGCAACGGTTATTTTGGCGTTAAAATGTAGCTCGATGAACTCTTGCGCTTTTAAGACCTCCTTATCCTTATGCGATTTCTGCCCAGAAAATATCATAAAGGGAGACTGACTGCTCCGGTCGATATCGATCATAAAGCCTTTGGCGGCCATCACGGCAGTATCGCGTCCGGCATATTTTCCGATGAGGTAGATTATGAGGTTAGTAAAGGAATATGCCCCGCCGCTGGTGTAGATGCCATCCGCTTCCGTAAGTATTTTATCGTCTTTCAGGTCCGCCTTCGGATATTTTTCCCGGAACTCGTTCGCGAACTGCCAATGCGTAGAACAGCGTTTTCCATCTAAAAGTCCCGTTTCCGCAAGAAAAAAGGACGCTACACAGAGGCTAACGATTTCCGCTCCCTCTTTATATTGGTCGACCATCCAAGGAAGAAAATCCGAATTTTTTTCAAGATTCTTTTCAAAATCCCCGTGTATAGCGGGTATAATAATGAGATCGGTCTTGGCCACCTCCGAGATAAGCTGATCGGGATTTACCGTAAACAATCCGTTCGACTGTGCCGTCCGTTTTTCGAGTCCTACCAAATGGATATCAAAAAGTGCATCCCTTCCGGTCTGTTCAAAGAATTCATTAACCCATGAAAACATTTGATGGGTGCCCCCGATATTCACGACGCTGGTATGGCCTTTCGGAACTAATATAGATATGTGTTTCATGGTTTATTCCTAATTTAATCCATCCAAAATAAGTAAAGTATCTGTCGTAATCAACCTGTGGTATTGACGTAACTACCCCTGCGATGTCTCAAGAACCCCCTGTATCTTTGAGGTAACCTTAAGAAAGGAATAACGAGAGAGAGGTAACTCTTAAAGAATTCATGAACATTGATGGCCTTGCAGCCGATAGCGAAGATGAACTTGATTTTAAGCTTTACATTGAAGTCGAAATAATAAGAAACAAATACTTATGAAATCAATCTGGATAAACCTTCCCGTAAAAAATCTAAAAGAATCAAAGACTTTCTTTAAAGCCATCGGTTTCCGGGAGAATCCCATGCACGAAAAGGCCGAACATTTGGCCAGTTTCCTGATTGGGGAACACAACTTTGTGATGATGCTCTTTCCCGAAGTAAGCTTTAAGAGCTTCTCGGGCAATGCTATTGCAGACACCAAAAAGGGAACCGAAGTCCTTCTCAATATTGACGCTCAAAGCAAAGAGGAAGTTGATAAAATGGCCGAAACTGTACGAAAGGCCGGTGGTAAAATCTATGCCGAGCCAGCAGAAAGCCAAGGTTGGATGTACGCCTTCGGTTTCCAAGATCTTGACGGGCACCGATGGAGCATGTTGTATATGGACATGGAAAAGATGCCGAAGGGATAATAGGAAAATACAAAATTAGTAATCCCATAAATAAACAAATCATGAAAAATTCAAATGCATCGGTCTGGTTCGAAATCTATGTAGACGATATGGAAAGGGCCTCAACATTTTATGAAACCGTTTTTGACCTAAAACTTGCGGCTTTGCCGAACCCTACGGGCGATGAAATGGAAATGCGAAGTTTTCCGGGCGATATGGAGAAATACGGCGCCAATGGAGCGCTGGTTAAAATGGAAGGTTTTGAAGCGGGCGGTAACAGCAGCCTTATCTATTTTGGCAGCGGAGATTGCACAACCGAAGAAAATCGGATAGAGAAAGCGGGCGGTAAAATCTTTAAGCCAAAAATGTCCATCGGCGAGTTCGGGTTTATCTCCTTGTTTTTTGATACGGAGGGCAATATGGTCGGACTGCATTCCATGGAATAAAATTTTTACCTTGTAAAGCGCATTGCATCGCAAACAGACCTGAAACCATGAAAAAAAGTATCGACGCTTTCTTTGAAGACCCAAGCCAATGGCAAAAAGAATATAAGCTACTTCGCGAGATAATCCTCAACTGTGGTCTTGAAGAAGAATTTAAATGGGGAAAACCCTGTTACACTTTTAAGGGCAGTAATATTGTGCTTATTCACGGGTTCAAGGACTTTTGTGCCTTACTATTTCATAAGGGTGCTTTGCTTGAAGATAGCGAGAATATGCTGATACAGCAGACAAAGAACGTACAGGCCGCAAGACAGATACGATTTACGGGTACCGAGGAAATCGAAAAACACAAAGACGTAGTGAAGGCCTACGCTTATGAGGCCATTGAAGTTGAAAAGGCAGGCTTGGAAGTTGAAATGAAAAAGACATCCGATTACGATATGCCTGAGGAACTTGAGAAAGCCTTTAAGGAAAATCCGAATCTGAAGGAAGCCTTCAAAGAATTGACACCCGGGCGGCAACGGGGATATTTGTTACATTTTTCCGATGCCAAACAATCCAAAACCCGTAAACGCAGGATAGAAAAATACACACCAAAAATCTTCGAAGGAAAAGGATGGAATGAACGATAAGCTTGTCTTGATGAAAAACCCGAGCATCCCGGAATGGGATACACGAATTGTTACAGTATGCGGAAATGCATATGAGACATCATTTGAGACAGAAAAGCAGGATTAAAAGTTATTTAAAGAAAAGTGGATGTTAACGGCAATACGATATCCTATTTATTAAATTAAACCATCTTATCTATGAATGCAACAAATAAAAGTATCACAGTAAAAACAGACGTCAAGGCTCCCGTAGCAAAAGTCTGGGAACTTTGGACGGTGCCTGAACATATCAAAAATGGGAACAAGGCCAGCGATGATTGGCAAACTACCCATGCGGAAAACGACCTACGTGCCGGGGGAAAATTCACATCACGAATGGAGGCAAAGGACGGTAGTATGGGATTTGACTTTGGCGGAACCTACGACGAGGTTGATGCCATGAAATTGATTTCCTATACGCTGGATGATGGTAGAAAGGTAGAAATTACTTTTGCTACGGAAGGAGATACTACGAAAATAACCGAAACTTTCGAAGCCGAGAATACAAATTCCATTGCCATGCAGCAGGGAGGTTGGCAAGCCATTTTGAACAGTTTTAAAAAATATGCTGAATCTCAAAGGTAATGGGGAATACGCCTAAAACTATCGACGCTTACATTGCGGGGTTTCCTAAAGATGTTCAGACCATTTTAGAGCTGGTCAGGTCGAGCATCAGAGAAGCGGCGCCCGAGGCCGAAGAGACCATCAGCTATAGTATGCCCGCTTTTAAACTGAACGGAAAACAGCTCGTCTATTTTGCAGGCTACAAAAATCACATCGGATTCTACGCGACACCTAACGGGCACGCTCAATTTAAAAAAGAACTTTCTGGCTACAAACAGGGAAAAGGTTCGGTACAGTTTCCGTTGACGGAACCTATACCTTTCGAGCTGATCACTAAAATAACAGCTTTTCGGGTGACGGAAAATCTAGCCAAAAGAAAGAATACATAAAGAATGTACCGAATTGGGTTCGTGAGGCTGATTTCTAAAGGGTGAAGCATCCTATAATCCTCAAAGCCTAGCCTCTGATTTTTTCAATATCTCCCTTACTAGTTCCTTTAAACTATCGGGCTCCAAAATCGTGGCATAATCGCCGAACATCAGAAACCAACGAGAAAAACCCTCTCGCATGTAGGGGGTCATAAAGGTCATTTCTACGCCTTCTTTTTTGATTTCTTCTGAAATGAAGCCGTGTTGAGTTCGGGTACCCCTGATAAATCGGGCAATTTGTTTGTCCACCAGAATACGGACCTTGGTTTTTCGAGGTTCTTCCCTTTGGTTGCGATGCTCATCAATGGTACCGTGTTGCAATGTAAAATCACCTGCGGCCCGCTGAATCTGCACAATTCTGTCGGTACGGAACTGCCGGTAATCTTTCCGAAAGTGACAATAGCCCAAAACGTACCAGAAATTGTTCTCGTGAAAAAGCCCGACGGGTTCGATATGCCGTTCCGAAGGTTTTTCGGCTTCCAGCGAATGGTATTTTAGAAACACTTGTTTCTTTTCGGCCATACTTTCGAATAGAATTTCAAGGGCATCGGGTACAGCTTCATTGAATAGGGCCTGCGCTGGGTCGATACGCACATGCGACTCCAATGCCGATATCCAATCTTTCTCCTTGCCGCGCAAAACGGATTTCACTTTGTACATCGCCGATTCGTGATAGGCGCCCAGCGATTTGTCGGTAAACTGCTGCATTAGCTTTTCGGCGGCCACAAAGCTTCCGGCCTCTTCGCGGGTAAACATGACCGGGGGAAGGCGGTAACCCTCCATAATGGAATATCCGACGCCTGCCTCGCTGGAAATCGGTACGCCCGAAGCTTCCAAGGTGCGGATGTCACGATAGATAGTGCGCAAGCTGACCTCGAAACGGTCGGCAAGTTCTCGCGCTTTTACAATCCGTTTCGACTGTAATTGAATCCATATGGCGACGATGCGATCAAAACGTTTCAAGGTGTCGAGGCCCATGTTTATAGGTATGATGTATATCCCAAAGATAGGATTTTCGATGAAGGCCTGGTTCGGATGTAAAATTCATTTTAGTCCGAGACCCACGAAACCCAAAAAAGAATGAAAATTTTCTTTATTAAAACCCAGGCTTTTAAAATGTCATTTTGACAGAAATGAACGTGGCTAGACGAACGAATCGACAGTTTTTTCTTAAAGTAATTTTAATTTTGCCGCCTGATTATCGCCTTTTGTATTTGGCATTTTTTTTGTCAGAATGTTAGTAAAATTATTGTTTAACTTAAATCTTAATTATTATGAGCACTTTAGCAAAAGTTTCGAATAATAGGGGTTTGACAAGAACAAATCCCAACAGGTCACCCGAACGTCCTATGTGGTCTTTAATCGATGATATTTTTACAGGGGCCTTGCCATCGGTATTCTCTCAAAATTTCAATACCGGTATGAGCCTTCCAATGGTCAACATCAAGGAGACTCCCGATGCCTATTTCGTTGAAATGGCCGTTCCGGGACTTAAAAAATCCGATTTTAATATTGACCTCGACAATCAGGTATTATCCATATCTACCGAAACGGAGGAAGAGAACGAACATCATGATGGAAACTATACTCGAAGGGAGTTCGGATATTCTT
Organism: Pricia sp.; assembly: GCA_049671465.1. Taxonomy (GTDB): domain Bacteria; phylum Bacteroidota; class Bacteroidia; order Flavobacteriales; family Flavobacteriaceae; genus Pricia. Next base: position 7,115 of record JBATUY010000266.1, read on the forward strand.
CTTTCAAGCGAACCTTTACCTTGCCCGAAACGGTAGAGGATGGCAAAATCGAGGCAAAATACAACGAGGGTATATTGAGCGTGCATCTTCCCAAGAAGGAAGAGGCCAAACAGAAGCCCGCAAGAAGTATTAAAATTTCTTAAATTTTAAAATGGAATTTAAGGGGAACCGGCACTGCGGTTCCCCTTTTTATTTTCAGTAATAGGGTGTCGAAGACTTTCAAAGCTGCGGGCACTGATTATTTGAGCTCAGATCATCGTACCGAGTAATATTGTGCCTAAAATTAAAAGTAGGATAGATAAGACACCGCCTACAACCATAAAATCCCTGAATTTATAGATACCCATGCTGTAGATCAATGAATTGGTCTGATAGCCTACCGGGGTGAAGAAACTGAAGTTCGCCGCGAACATCACGGCCAGTACAAAGGGTTTGGCGGGCAGTTGCATTCCAGCGGATATCGAAATGGCCAAGGGCGCCATGATGATGGCCGTTGCATTGTTCGACACGAATGCGCTGAGCAGCATGGTGACCAGAAAAAGGATGCCGATCGAGTACACCGGTTTTTGCCCTTGCATCAGCTCAAGCAGCCGTTCCGATAACCATGTATCGGTTCCGGTGTTGTGCATGGCCAGACCCAGTGGAATCATGCCGGCCAATAAGAATAAAATCTGCCAATTGATTTTTTTGTACACGTTTTCCAACGAGATACAGTTTAACAATAATAGCATGACACACCCCAATAACGTACTGGGCAAAATGTTCATTATACCGCTGGCCGCCAAAACGACGACCCCGACCAATACCGCAAGGGTCAGGTTCCGCTTCGAAGACCTTGAGATTTCCGGGGCCTCGTGCTGTTGTAATATGGCAACATTGTCGTAAAGGTCAAAATCAGATATACTATCCCGGTCAATCTCGAGAAGCACCCTGTCGCCGACCTTTAGACGGGTGGGGTCCAGATCATCGGTGAATAATCTATCCTTAAGAAACCGGAGATTTTTCCTTTTTTTGATGGCCAGGGGAACGGCATCGTGTAGCATGGAGTTTTTCAGTTCGTTCAAGGTCTTTCCTAAAAAGCGCGCCCCGGGCATCATCATCATCTCTACCAAAATGACATTTCCATCGAACCCTTTTTTGGGCGTTTTCCCATCCTTAAATTCATATCGTGAATAGGTGCCCCTGCCCGCATCGTCGGGGGAAACGATAATTTCATCATCGCTTTTCAATAGCAGCAGGTTCTTCAGGCTACACGAAACCATCAACCTATCTCCCTCTTTGAGTATCGTCTCTTTATTTGGAAAGGTATCCTTATTACCTTTACTCGAGAACTTCAATAGGGAAATACCCGTATCGTCAAAAAAAGTATCACGTATTTTTTTTCCTACCAGTTTCGAATCCGGTGAGAGCTCCAAAGTCGTAATATAGCTGTCAAGGTCGTACTGCTTTCTTAGTTTGTTTTTGGAATCGGAAGGAAGGAATTTAGACAAAAAAGTGACCAAAAGGATGGATACGGCCAAAAAAATGGCTCCGAGCCACGAAAATTCAAAGAAGGCGAACCGCTCGCCCGACCTTTCGAGATAAATGGAGTTGACGATCAAGTTGGTCGAAGTACCCATTAAAGTACAGCTTCCACCAAGGATGCTGGCAAACGAGATGGGCAATAATAGTTTGCTCTTTGAGATTTCGTATGTATCGGAAAGCTCGGTAATTATTTTTATAAACACGATTACGACGGCCGTAGAACTGATAAATGCCGATACGGATCCGGTGATAAACATAAATGCCGGCACGATAAAATAAATGGGCCAGCCTTTGAACCGTTTCAAGCCCTTGGCCATCCACGAAATGACGCCGTTCTGTTCTAGGGCCGCCGCTATGATCATCAGACATAATATGGTAATGACTGCTGAGTTCGAAAAGCCGCTGATGCCTTCCTCTGGAGTAACAAGACCGAAAAGAATCAAGACCCCTATGATACAAAAGGCAATCTTGTCCATCGGGAAAATCTCAAAGGCAAATAGAACGATAATCGTTGCGATTATTAAAAATATCAAGGCGATTTCGAACGTCATTTCAACGAAATTTAAGCTTGACTAAATATACGGGGATGTGTATTTCCAAAAAAATACGAAGTATAAAAATCAATTTGTATTTAACATTTTTTAACCTGTCAAGCCTCTAAATCATAGGGGTTTGGCAGAATTTTTGAAACTTGACACATAAACTGATGTATAACTAAAATTGAGTAAAAATGAAAAGACTGGCAATGCTTTCATTGGTCGCAATTTTGACTACAAGTTGCAAAGGCCAAGAAAAGAAAGAGAATGAAAATCTACAAAAAGATAATCCTGAACAAATGGCCGAACAGCCGAAAGGCACATGGAAGGTCGATAAGGAATTCGATGAAAATGGGAATCTGATTCGATACGATTCTATCTATTCATGGTCCTCGACCGATAATTTTGAGGACTTGGCGCAGAAGAATCCCGATAGCCTGATACAATCCTTGCAATCTAAATTTTATCGGAATTTTAGAGGTTTCGACGACCAGCGTTTCGGAGACCTGTTCGCCGATGACTCGCTTTTTACGAGACGTTTCTTCAACGACGACTTCTTTGACAGCGAATTCGGGGACGACTTTATGGATATCGACAGAATTCACGAAAGAATGGAAGCGATGCAGCGGAAATTCTTAGAGCGGTACCAATCGGAATTCGATGCATTGGAGCGTCAAGATTCCATTGAAAATGAATAGTCCGTAACGGTTCGCTTGCTTATAAAAATTATTTTTCACTACTGACAAACCGCTGTCACTTACCCATTTTACATTTGTTCATATAGGTTAGTATCCACTTAAAAACATACGATTATGAACACAGTAGAAAAGAAAGGCGACAAAGTACAACAGGTCATCAGTCCCTCTAAATTATTGGCGCATTGGCAAGGCCACAGAAGCCTTACCAGAAAGCTTATCGAGGCTTTTCCGGAAAAGGAATTCTTCGATCATGCTATCGGGGGTATGCGGCCTTTCGCCGATATGATTATGGAACTTTTGGGAATAGCCGGGCCGGGTATCCGAGAAATCGCTACGGGCGAAACCGCAGAGCTGGTCGAACATTTTGAGCATGGCAACCGAAAAGAGTACATCTTACATATGTGGGATGAAACTACTGAACAAATCGATACGCACTGGACCAAGTTAACGGTAGAGCGCTTTCAGGAAAACATCAAGACTTTTGGGTTATATGAGGGCACGGTTCTGTCTTCCATCTTCTATTTTATCGACAATGAGATACATCATCGCGGACAGGGCTACGTCTATTTGAGGTCCCTCGGCATTGAACCCCCTATGTTTTGGGATCGGCAAGGCCTTTAAACTGATGATAGATGGAAAATGTTCTAGTATTCAAGACCTCGGTCACGAAAAGGAATCAGGTCAGACGCCTTCGCCCTTTATTGAATAGAATAGTGGATGGGGATGGTGAATGGAACTTTGACCTGGAGGATTGTGATCATATCCTCCGGGTCGAGGCCCATAATCTTAGCGCTATGACCATTTCGTCGGTGTTCCGGATGCATGGGTTTTATTGTGAGGAACTGTAATTGGGGTTAAATCAATTTCATGGCTATGGGGTCCCACTTTACGGGTTGTTCTTTGTAGTAACTTTCATTGGCCAATAGTGCCGCTCCGGCGGCTCTTAGCCCAAAAGTAGGGTCTTGTATCACTTGTCCTTTTTCCCGGATGGCCTGAAAAAAGTTATAAAAATGGTCATAATGACCACCTTTGTAATTTTGGGGCGCTTGCCAAATGGTTTCTCCGGTGGATAAAGATGAGGCGCGGGATTCTAAATTTTTGGCCGCATACTCCTTCATGATTTTTTGCTGCGTAGCTTCGGTATAGGCAATCAAGGAATATCCTCCGGGAGCCATATCCAACTTTGAACGTTTGAGGGTGACCGAGCGCTGACCGATCTCCATTTCACCTTCGGTTCCTATTAATTTGAATCCGCCACTGCCACCACTGCCGGCGATAAAATTTATTCGGAAGGCCGCGTTGAAGGCGGCATGCGAATTCGTTTTCGGGTAATCATATAAGGTAATACTGACATCGGGTACATCGCGGCCGTCTTTCCAAGAGCGGAGGCCACCAGTGGCCAAAGCCCGATCCGGACCGTTGGAACCGATGACATAGTTGAGCGTTGAGAAGGCATGAACAAAAAGATCGCCGGCGACCCCCGTTCCGTAATCCCTATAGTTACGCCATCTGAAAAAGCGTTTAGGGTCGTAAGCGGTTTTTGGGGCGGTGCCCAGAAAGGTATCAAAATCTACCGTTTCAGCGCTGGCATCGGGCGGAATAGGATATTGCCATGCACCTTCCGCGGAGTATCGGTCATTGAAGAAATCTAGCATTACAATATCGCCGATAGCACCCTCTTCATAAAGCTGTTTTGCTTTTTCGTTGCCTAGGGAAGCCATGCCCTGACTTCCGACCTGGCATATTTTACCACTATCTTTTTGTGCTTTTATAATGGCTTGTCCTTCTTCGAATCGCTGCACCATAGGTTTCTCGCAATACACATGTTTGCCCGCTTTGAGGGCATCGACGACAATTTTTTGATGCCAATGGTCCGGTGTGGCGACGATGACGGCATCTATATCTTTTCGATTTAGAAGTTCACGATAGTCCCGTGTCGTGAAAATCGTATCGCCCCAAAGCTCTTTGGCACGATCCAATCGGCCCATGTACAGGTCACATACAGCGACTAGGGCGATGCCTTCGACTTTCAAGGCCGATTGGGCATCATAAATACCTTGAATGCCTGAACCTATTAGGGCTAAGTTGATTTTGTCGTTCTTAAAAGTTTGTTTAGCGTTATACACCCTGCTCAGCGGTAGTTGCTCTTGATGGGTGTTGGCAAACACCATGGGTGCCGACGTTAGCGCTGCGGAACCTAAAGCGGCCTTTTTGAGGAATGATCTTCTAGTAGCTTTCTTTTTCATGGCTGTGCGGTCTCTTAATGTAAGCTTGGAATTTACATCTTTTAGAAACAGGTGCCAACTAACACGACTTTTTAAAGTCGGAAGCTTCTAAAATATATAGAAGTCTTGGAAGTGGAAAATTGTATCGGGAATAGTTTTAGTGAATAGAACAAAATTTAAAAAAGCTTTGTTATATTTACCACGTTGTGTTGTGACCCAATAATTTTGTAAAAAGATTTGGGCCAATGAAAGGCTTTCCTCCCGCTACGATAGTTTTTGGTATTCGGGTAAACGGAAGGCTTTTTTTTAGTAACAGACATTGACATCTTCAAAGGATACTTCATAAGTTATAATCCATGGCTGGTAGCGTTTGAAAAAAGATGCCAAAACCAACTTAAATTCTTATGTACCTCATAGTGTTGAAACCCGATAGGGCAACACCCTAAAAAGTGATTTCCTACAGGCGCATATGTATTAGGCTATTTCTGTTACCGTCTTATCGATTAGGGGAGTGGCTATAGCATCGGTCGTATCGATCGTTTTGGATTGGGATTGGTTTCTGAGGCGCTTCCAAGCTTTTCTTGCTCGCTGCGCTTTCACCGTATAATGTGTTCTCTTCATCTTTCGGGTTTTAGTGTTGTGTTATTTATAACATCCTTTTCAGGCGTATTCTTCTGCTATTGTGCGAAACGGCAGTAGGTCGTCCGCTTTGCATAATAGTTCAATAGCTGCGCATAAGCTTGCTAATACGGCAAACGACGTAGTGCTGTTTTCGGTAAAGTGTGGGGCTGTACTCTTCTTTCGTAACTTGTAGTTAAATATCTACGATATTTATTATTATTTGGATTATCCTTAACATAAAAAAATCAAAATAAAGTCAAACAAAACAATGCGCGATCTTGTACAGGATTATAATTGATGCGAAAGGATTTTGCAGAGCGAGCACCAAATTTCATACTCATGGTGATGCAAATGCAGGTACTTCAAAATTTATCGTAATTTTAAATAGGATTACTAATGTTTTTCAAGATAAGAAAAAATGCCGTTATATCATACACTGGGAAAAATACCTTCAAAAAGACATACGCAATTCAGAAAAGAGGATGGAACCCTGCACTATGAAGAGCTTTTCGGCACCATAGGTTTCGATGGTATGTCATCTTTGATGTATCACTTACACAGGCCTACTCAAATCAAAGAGGTCGGCAAAACCTTGGATGTTGCGCCAAGGGCCGTGGTCGAGCACAATATAAAATCAAGATTGCTGAAGGGGTTACAGGTCAGCCCTGAAAACGATTATCTTAATAGTCGAAAAATCGTACTTTTCAATGCAGATGTGCACATCGGGCTCGCGGCACCCCAAAAGTCGGTGACCGATTATTTTTACAAGAACACCGATGCCGATGAGTTGCTGTTTATCCATAAAGGATCGGGTACCTTGAAAAGCATGCTTGGGGAGATTCCTTTTGAATACGGAGATTATCTGTTGATTCCCCGAGGAATGATCTATCAAATAGAGTTCGATACCGAAGACAACCGGTTGTTGATCGTGGAGAGCTATCATCCTATTTATACCCCAAAACGGTACCGGAATTGGTTCGGTCAGCATTTAGAGCATTCCCCATTTTGCGAGCGGGATTTCAAATTGCCCCAAAACCTACAAACGCACGACGAAAAGGGAGAATTTTTAATGAAGGTCAAGAAGCAGGGCCAACTACACCATGTAACATACGCCGCTCATCCTTTCGATGTGGTGGGGTGGGACGGTTACAATTATCCATATGGATTTTCCATCCATAATTTCGAACCCATAACCGGCCGTGTGCATCAACCGCCACCGGTACACCAGACCTTTGAAACCTCGGCCTTCGCGGTATGTTCTTTTTGTCCGCGTTTGTACGACTATCATCCGCAAAGCATCCCAGCGCCGTATAACCATTCTAACATAGATTCCGATGAGGTACTGTATTATGTCGATGGAGATTTCATGAGCAGAAAAGGCATCGATAAAGGCTACATTTCATTGCATCCGGCGGGAATCCCCCACGGTCCGCATCCGGGCACCTATGAGGCCAGTATCGGAAAGAAGGGCACCGAAGAATTGGCCGTCATGGTCGATACGTTTAAGCCCTTGCAATTGACGCAAACGGCCCTGGATATTGATGACGGGAAGTATTATCGGAGCTGGTTGGAGTAGGTTAGAGCTGGTTGAAATAGATCCGAGCTAGCCGAAAAGATCAGAACTGATCGAATAGAAGACTGGCGGTATGGTTCAGAGCTGCTTTGAGTTGGTTGAACCTAGTATCAAATACCCTAAATGCTTACCTTCGTCGACGGAATCCATCCCTTAAAACAAGAAACGTGATTTTTGATCTCATAAGAAAAAGACGCTCCGTCTTCCCCGTACAATATAACGACAAACCTGTCGATAAGGCCGATATCCAAAAAGTTTTGGAAGCTGCCAATTACGCTCCTACCCACAAGAAGACGGAACCTTGGCGGTTCAAGGTGCTGATGGGCGAGGCCAAGGAGAAATTGGGACTCTTCTTATCCTATAAATACATGGAGACCGAGGCCAAGCCCAAACAGATGAAGACCAAGAAATTGATCGAAAACCCAAAGAAGGCCGGTGCGATCATTGCCATTTGTATGCAGCGGGACCCTAAAGAGAGCATCCCCGATTGGGAAGAAGTGGCCGCAACGGCCATGGCCGTACAGAACATGTGGCTCTGTTGTACCGACATGGGCATTGGCTGCTATTGGAGTTCTCCGGGACTCATCAAGCACATGGGCGATTTTTTTGACCTAAACGATGGCGAAGTATGCCTGGGCTTCTTTTATATGGGGCATTACGATGGGGAAATCGACGATCGGGTACCATCGCCAATAGGAGAGAAGGTAGTTTGGATGGAGTAGCTAATCCAAAAACGGAAACAAACCCGTACGATATTCCCAAGCCTTCGATATAAAAAGCCCCAAGAATATTGCGGCGACCAGAAATTTTAGAAAAGTTCCGGTCAAAAAGCCCATAAAAGAACCAAATGCAGCTTTCAGGGCGGTTTTTTGGTCCGCCTTGTTGATCAGCTCCCCGACCAAAGCGCCAACAAAAGGCCAAATGATGATTCCGAAAACACCCAAAATCGGAAAGACCAAAGACACCACTAACCCGATCGTCGTACCGATCATTCCTGCCTTACTGCCCCCGAATTTCTTTGTACCCATAGCCGGAATCACATAGTCAAGAGCCAAAACCAGAAGCGCCACGGCGGCGGTAATCCCCAAAAACATCCAATTCTGTGGTATTGCACTGGTAAGGTGCAGCAGCAAAAGTCCGACCCAACTTATAGGCGGACCGGGAAGCACCGGCAGAAAACTGCCGAGTATGCCGACTATCATGAGAACGAAACCTAGTATAAGCAGTGCAAGATCCATTTTCTACTTTTCTTGTTTGACGAAGGTACGGTGAAATTGTTACAGATTTTATCCTATGGGAAACCCAACAAAGACTACGAAATTAATATTTATAACTAAATAATTAGTTTAAACTATATTTTTAGTTATATTTGTGGTAAATACATCCTCATGAAACAATTGACAAAAGCCGAAGAAGAAGTTATGCAGGTGCTGTGGCGCCTTGAAAAGGCCAATGTAGCCGCCATTATAGCGCAACTGCCCGAACCCAAACCGGCCTACAACACGGTCTCCACAATCGTACGCATACTGGAAAGTAAGGGGTTCGTAGACCACGAGCAAGAGGGTAGGGGCCACCTCTATTTTCCGCTCGTCAAAAAAGGGGATTACAGCAATCAGAGCATCAACAAGCTCGTTGACGGTTATTTTCAGGGCTCGTTCAAGAGTATGGTCTCCTTTTTCATGAAAAAGAACGATATGAGCCTCTCCGAGCTGGAATCTGTTTTAAAGGACATTAAAAAAGACAAGAAATGATACAATATATACTTGAGTGCATCGCCTTTCAGCTTATATTTTTGGTCATCTATGACTTCTTCTTGAAGCGGGAAACCTTTTTCCAGTGGAACCGGCTATACCTTATCGGCACCTATGTCTTGTCTTTGATTTTACCTTGGGTCAAGATAGAAGCCTTTAAAACAAAAATTTCGGCGCAGTATGCCTATCCTGACTATATGTGGGGGACTAACGATGCCGCTACCGTAGTCGTGACCGATGGTTCCGCCATCAACATAAGTTGGGAACAGGGCTTGTTCTTTGGTGGCATGTTCATTGCCCTGCTCTTCTTCGGCCGTAAAATGTGGCAGTTAAACCAGCTAAGGCGTCAAGGAAAGGTCGTTCATTATAAAGACTTTACCCAGGTCATCATCGCCAACAGCAGCGTCGCATTTTCCTTTTTCAGATCCATTTTTCTTGGGGACAGGATATTGGAGCGCGAACACAAGAACATTCTAGCGCACGAATTGGTACATATCAAACAGAGACATACGTGGGATCTGCTTTTTTTCGAGCTCATGCGCATTATAGGTTGGTTCAATCCGCTGGTATATGTTTATCAAAACCGGATATCGGAACTACACGAATTTATTGCCGACGCCCAAGCTGCAAAGGCCGATACCGTAGAGCACTGCGAGCTGTTATTGTCACAAGCCTTTCAAACCCAGAATATATCGTTCATCAATCAATTTTTTAATTCATCATTAATCAAAAAACGGATAGTCATGTTAACCAAAGAAAAATCACTCAACATTTTTAAACTGAAGTATTTGGCCTTAGTGCCGATGTTAATCGGTATGCTTTTCTATACCTCATGCGAGCGAGACGTATTTGACGAAGCGGGCGCCAACGAAACCATAGCGGTAGCGGATATTGAAAATTTAAGTGCGGCCGAGGAGGAGAAAGTGTTCAACCGATTGATAGAACTCTCTACACAGCGCCAAGATTGGGGCTTGACATTAAAGGATAAAAATTCGACCGTCGAATTTTCGAAACCATCGAGTGAAGGTTCTACCATTTCGGGACCGAACGGGCTTTTTATCAAAGCAAAGATGGAAATAAGTTCCAGCGTCATAAAAGAGGATTTCAGTCTATTTGATATGAAAGTTGCAGGTACCGAATCATCAGGGAATGGGGTCGATGTTCCTTTTGCGACGGTAGATGAGGTGCCTATATTTCCAGGCTGCGAAGATGCTAGCGATCCGCGTGCCTGTTTTCAGGAAAAAATGCAGCGACATATCAGTAAGAATTTCAGATATCCTGAAGAAGCACAGCGACAAGGAGTTCAGGGTAGGGTATCCGTCATGTTCACTATCGATGAAGCAGGTAATATCACCAACATTCGGAAAAGAGGTCCCCACGCATTATTGGAAAACGAAACGGTAAGAATAATCGAGAAATTGCCCCAGATGAAACCCGGAAAACACGAAGGCGAAGCCGTGCGCATACCGTTTTCGATTCCGATTAATTTTAAGTTGGAGGGAGCAGGTTTCAGCGCCTTTTCCCAAGATGCCAATAATACCAAATTGGAAGAGGACCAGCTGTTAAAAATGCAGCAAAGAAATGAGGTGCCTTTTGCCTATGCGGATAACGTACCCGTTTTTCCCGGCTGTAAGGGAGCCGTTGACCCAAGAGCCTGTTTTCAGGAAAATATCCAAAGACATATTTCGAAAAATTTCAGATACCCGCAAGAAGCCCAGGATAAGGAAATTCAGGGTAGAGTGAGCATTTCGTTCTTGATAGATGACGAAGGAAATATCACCAATATCAAAACCAAAGGTCCTGACAAAACCTTAGAAGACGAGGCCGTCCGAATTATTTCACGACTGCCGCAGATGAAGCCTGGCAATCATAAGGGTAAGAATGTCAATGTGCCTTTTTCGATACCCATCGATTTTAAATTAAAGTAATTGACTAATGAAAAGCGGCCGACCAATATTACAAAGACCCGAAGGCCAAGCTGGGCTATTATGAAAAGTATATCGCGAAGTTCGGTACGAAGATGCCCTATGCCTCGAAGATGGCCGTTAGGCGCATCAAGGAATTGAAGGAAGAGATTCATTTTGCGAAGAATTGACCGTTTGCATGAGCATTCCTCTTTTCTTACTTACACCGTAAATCCCTCAAAAATTCGTAATTTCCGCCCCATAATCCAAGGTAATGCGGAAGCTTCCCATCTTATGTTTGCTATGCCTGTTGACCGCCTGCGACTGGTCGGCCAAACGGGAGGAGAAAACGCAGCAATTGGTAGACCGTGAAATGAAGGCCATCGATTGGGAAGATGTAGACCAGTATCCCCTATTTGCAGATTGTGACGAACTGGCCAGTAAACCGGAGCAGAAGAAATGCTTTATGGAGACCCTGTTGCGCCACTTTTCAAAATCTCTGCAAGAATCAGATTTGGTGTTGACCGAAGAGGTAAAGGATACCATCTTTGTAAATTTTAGAATGGAGGATACCGGTGCCATAACATTGATCGATATTAAAAACGACGAACAAATCAGCCAACAAGTCCCCGAATTTCAGAATCAGATTGAGAAAAGCCTGAACAGCCTGCCGAAAATAGAACCGGCCCTGAAGCGGGGCATACCGGTCAGCGCAAAATTTCGGATACCGATAGTGTTGCAATGAGCAAAGAAAAAATCATACTAGGCATCGACCCCGGTACTACTATCATGGGCTTTGGCCTTATCAAGGTCGTCGACAAAAAGATGGTCTTTATACAGATGAACGAACTGCTTTTAAGCAAATATAAAGACCCGTATACCAAGCTGAAACTGATTTTTGAGCGCACCATTGACCTGATCGATCAGTACCATCCCGACGAAATTGCCATAGAGGCACCGTTTTTTGGCAAGAACGTGCAATCGATGCTGAAATTGGGCCGAGCACAGGGTGTGGCCATGGCAGCGGGACTTTCACGACAGATACCGATTACCGAATACCTTCCCAAAAAGATAAAGATGGCCATTACCGGCAACGGAAACGCCAGTAAGGAGCAGGTGGCCAAAATGCTGCAGAGTACCTTGGGCCTCAAATCCCTGCCCAAAAATCTCGACAGTACTGACGGTTTGGCCGCCGCGGTCTGCCATTTCTACAACGAGGGCCGGGTCGAGGTCGGTAAAAACTACACGGGTTGGGAGGCGTTCGTCAAACAAAATCCTAAAAAAGTCAAGAAATAGAGGCCTCATCGTAGGATTCATCGAATATATCCGCAAGTAATCCAACAAAAAGACGCCAAACCCCTCCATTCACGTTTTAAAGGAAATAGCTCGCGAAGCTGTTCATACATTGAACCATTCGGCTTTTCCCAGTCGATATGATCTGAACTGAACGAGCTCATGTTCAACCTACTACTATATGCGGTATCTCAATTTCAAATCAATTCGAAAATTCTTAGCGACCGCTTTGCTGCTATTTGGAGTAGTTTCGACCCATGCCCAATATTCGTTGACCGAGGCACCCGAAGAAACGGTATCGCTCCGCCCGTACGCCAAGCTTCTCGTCTCGGGCGAAAAATCATATACCTTAGACCAGATTATTGAACTTTCTCAAAAGGGTACGCTGGCCCCTATGAACGATGTAGAGGAGAATTTCGGTTTTACAGACGCCAATTTTTGGACCTATATACGACTCGATAATCCGACCGAAGAAAACATCCACTTTTACCTTGATACGGCGCGCCCCATTTCCGATGAGGTAAGTTTGTACCTCAAAACCGGTACTGGTGCTATTCGCGCGCAATACAGCGGTGATGCCATTCCGTTTTCGAAAAAGACCGTACCCCATCGAAAATCCGTTTTCCGAATTGAACTGAACCCTAGAGA
>JBATUY010000267.1:0-24003 GCA_049671465.1 Pricia sp.
TTTATAATTTTGACATTGCGTCCGACGTGAAGGCTTCCGTCGGAGCCTCGGTACTCAATTTCACCGATCGCAAGAATATCTTGAATGCCTATTACCGACTTAATGATCAAGAAGAAATTGAAAAAATTGAGAATATTTCCCTAGGGTTCACACCTAACGTCAGTTTCCGCGCGCGATTTTAAAAGTTCTATAATATTGAGGGTTTGGTAGCTTGCTCACCAATGTTCCGTTCCCTGTTCCCCCTTGAAAGGTCCCGTCAAATCCGGAGTAATCCAACCCGCGTAAAATTGGCTGGCTTGTGCTTTCACTCTTTTCCCATCGACATAACATTCCAGAAGTTGGGGATAAAACGCCATGTACTCTTTTATCGCTTCAAATTCCGGAAAAGGATTTGAATAGGACCAGGCCACCGGCCGTTCGTCGATGCTTTTCAGCGTCCAGTACTTCGCGTTGCCCTTCCATTCGCACATCGAGGTCTTACCGGGTATTTCTACCAGTGCGCTCATATCGACATCGTTTCGGGGAATGTAAAAGGTCGGAGGACTGGCGGTCTCCAAAATGGCCAAGGCGTCATGGGATTCTGCGATGACATTGCCCTGATATTCGACCGATACTTTTTTTTCCACCTTTTCGATGGCCGGGGGTCGCGGAAAATCCCAGACGGACCGCTGTCCTGCTTTCGGTTTAACAGCGAATGATGGCCGTTGGTTACCGGTATTGCCCCAGCTTTCACGGGCTTTCTGTAGCCATGTTTTCTCCGTATCGTTTTTCATGTTTGAGCTCATTTATGTGATTTTTTCGCTGTGCTTTTTGTGCGAGCACTGAGCTTTTGATACCCTCAAATTTACCTGCGACCAAATGCTCAACGTGTTCGGTGAGTTATGTCGCAATGAACCTTTTTAGAAAATAGTTTTTTAAGAAATCGTTACCCTTTTTTCTATGGAAATCTTCGATCCTTTCGTTAACATTACCGAGCTAGGTTCGGCATAGTTGAGAAAATCAAATTCTTTACCGTACACGGCTCCAAAATCCACATCGATTCTATACTCTTTGATATCGCTTATCTGCCATCTGGGATGCTTTACTTCATATTCATTTGATGTGGTGTCATCTACCCGCGCATAACCCCAATATCGCTCGATAATGAACTCGGTCTCGCTTTCGCTCGGAATTTCATGGGTTTTCGGCTCGGCCTCTACTTGAATGGAATTCCATTTACCCTGCTTCTTCCAGCGATATGCGATTGTCGCCTTGTGCTCTTCCAGCACCCACGAATGCGCCATAGGAAGTGTTTCGTATTTTTCATCGTAGACGGTTTTCGCCACAAATGTCAAGGCGGGTTTTGGTACAATTTCCTTGATAAAGACAACTCCTTTTTTACGTATCCCGTTTTCTTGACGTTCAACGTAAAACCTCAGGTTGACCTCCTCGAAATTGATGTGATAAGGTATTTTGATGCCCAACAACCTGGTATTTTTGAACATCATGCCGACCAAACTTAGATAACAGTCTCCGTTCCATACATCCAAATCCGTTCCGACCGGCAGGTACGGCATCAAAAAATTCCGGTCGACTTTGTAATTGAAGAAAACAAGTTTCTTCCAATCCGCCGTTAAGAAGCTCATAGTTTTTTCGTAAAAATACGGATAATGACTCTTACCGAGACCTCGGCTGGAAATAAGCGACTAGCTTGGGTATAGTACTGTCGAAAACAACTTTTGAAATGATACGGAGATATTCAATGAAGATTTCGTCTAGGAAGCAATTTCTCTAGCACGCAAGATACTTGGTCACTCTGCAGTCTGGTTTTTTGACGAATAATTCTTAGTGCCAAGTGCAATTCAAATTTTGTTATTAAGCAGTTTTGGCACGGTTTGCCTTTGTATAAAAAGAAAGTTCTTTTATGACCCTAGTGTTGTTACGCTTATACAAACGCGCTACTTCAACTGTAGATTCTAGCGAAACTTCTTCAAAAGAATTTTCTTCGGTCACGGTCATTTCTACGGCTTCTACCTTTACGGTCTCATCTGCAGTTTGGGCTTGGGCGGTTACTCCGATAAAAAGAACAAAGATTAAAGTTGCGATAGTTTTCATGACGTGCGTTTTTATATAAGTATAACGCAGCATAGGGAGTTGAACAGGGTTGTAAAACGCTGAACGACACCTGATTTTCGGTAATCTGCACACACGCCGACAACAGGTAAAAAAGTGTCGATAAACGACATTCCGTTCCAAAACACTTTATCGAAAAAAGCTGTCTTTTGGTCGGGGCAGATTGAATTGAAGGTGCTATTTGTTGACCTGATTGCCCTTGGTTATCGAGAACAGATGTACACAAGATGCCAATATCACATCCTTTCCGGCACCTCGATGCCGAGTAGACCGAAGGCGGACTTGATGACTTCCCCGACCTTTTTCGAAAGCTGAACACGCAGCAATTTTTTACTTTCATCTGCTTCTCCCAGAATGGATACCTGTTGATAGAACGAATTGAATTCCTTGACCAAATCGTAGGTATAATTGGCAATCAAAGCGGGACTCAGATTTTCGGCCGCCAATTGAACGGTTTCGGGAAAGCCTTGTAACTGTTTGATAAGCTCCTTTTCTTTGGGATGCAGTTCGGTAGTCTCATATGATGTAGAGACAGGCTCGGCTACCTTATTGTAAGGCGGTCGCGAGGCTTCGTTTTCAAGAGGGCCATCGGATAGCGTTTCCGCTTTTTCTAAACCTGACACCGCTAGCTCCTCGGCCTTTCTGAGGATAGACTGAATACGGGCGTACGTATATTGGATGAACGGACCTGTATTTCCTTGGAAATCCACCGATTCTTCTGGGTTAAAGAGGATGCGCTTTTTGGGGTCTACCTTAAGGATGTAATACTTGAGCGCGCCCAGACCGATCATCTTGTAGAGGTCTTGCTTTTCAGTATCGGAATACCCTTCTAACTTGCCCAATTCCTCGGATATTTCGGCGGCGGTTCGGGTCATGTCTTCCATAAGATCGTCGGCGTCGACGACCGTACCTTCCCTACTCTTCATTTTTCCGCTGGGGAGATCGACCATGCCGTAGCTCAAATGATGTAGGTTTTTAGACCATGAAAAGCCGAGTTTCTTTAAAATCAGGAATAATACTTTAAAGTGGTAATCCTGTTCGTTCCCGACGGTGTACACCATGCCGCCAACATCGGGATGGTCTTTGATGCGCTGAATGGCGGTACCGATGTCTTGTGTCATGTAAACTGCTGTTCCATCGGAGCGCAAGACAATTTTTTCGTCCAGCCCGTCATCGGTCAGGTCGATCCAAACACTGCCATCGTCCTTTCGATAAAAGACCTCTTTTTTGAGACCTTCCTCCACCACGTCCTTACCTAACAAATAGGTATCGCTTTCGTAGTAGAGCGTATCGAAGTCGACTCCCAAATTCTCGTACGTTACGGCAAAGCCCTTGTATACCCATCCGTTCATGGTTTCCCAGAGGGCAACCACTTCTTTATCCCCCGCTTCCCATTTTTGGAGCATTTCTTGGGCATCCAAAAGAATGGGAGCTTCCTTTTCGGCCACTTTTGCATCCATTCCTTGGGCGATACTATCGGCTACTTCCTTTTTATACGCTTTATCAAAGGCTACGTAGTAGCTTCCCACTAGTTTATCACCCTTCAGACCAGAACTTTCGGGCGTTTCCCCGTTGCCGAAACGCTGCCAGGCCAACATACTCTTACAAATATGAATGCCCCGATCATTGATGATCTGCGTCTTATACACTTTTTTACCCGAGGCTTTCAGGATTTCCGCGACGGAATACCCCAAAAGATTATTTCGGATGTGGCCCAAGTGCAAAGGTTTATTCGTATTGGGGGATGAATACTCTACCATTACGGCATCATTTTGCTGTTCGGCGGCGAATCCGTAATACGGCGTATTTACTATATCGTTGAAAAAATTAAGATAGTGGGCATCCGTAATCACCACGTTCAGAAATCCTTGTATCACATTGAACCCTGACACGGCATCGACCTCCTTTTCCAAAAATGCGCCGATCTGCTCCCCGATTTTGACGGGATTGCCCTTGATATGGCGTAGCATCGGAAAGACCATCACGGTGATATCGCCCTCAAAATCCTTTCGCGTGGGTTGAAATTCGACCTTCGGTAGTTCCACCGAAAAATGCTGCAAAATGGCTTCCTTGACTTTTATGCTAAGTATCGTCTGTAAATTCATCGTTCGCAATACGCTTTTATCCTATTAGCTATTCCCTTCGGAGGGCTGCAAAACTAATCATTTTTCAGGTTTTATAGACGAAGACTCTTCCCAAACCAGCTTGTTTTGGTTAACTTTATAAAAAATTGCAAATGCTGGTAAACGTATCCTATAATAACAAAGAAATCACGCGAAAGGTCGACGCCGAAGTCGGTAAACCCTTTACCCTGAAAGAACGCTTGAAGATGGGCGGCATCGGTTCGCCGCGCCTTTTCATTACCGAGACCAGCGTCGAAATCAGAAATCTACTTATTTTGGACAATAATCGGGACCAATGCAACGTAGAAATTCGGCCCAAAGGTATCATTGTGCGCTTTCGGTCGCTACTGGAGACCTTTGCTTTGGTCATCCCTTTTTATAAACTTACCGTCTACAAAGGTGATCTAGCGATTTATTCCATGTATCGCGACCATTTTTTCATTAAGGTACAGGCAGATACCAAGGCGGTACAAAAATTTTTTAGAAAGCTGTTGGATTATAAGGCGGATAATGCGCCCACGTCAATCGAAGATTTATGATAGCGATCAATATAGTTAAACAGGTCAATCTTTCACTCATATGAAAATACTTCTTACAGGGGCCAATGGCTATATCGGTATGCGTTTGCTGCCCCAACTGGTCGAAATGGGACACGAAGTCGTCTGTACCGTGCGCGACGAAGAACGCTTTTCCATCGACGCCGAACTGCGGTCAAAAATCGAAGTGGTCGAGATTGATTTTTTAGATGATATCGTTGAAGGAAAAGTACCCAAAGACATCGATGCCGCCTATTTTTTGATTCATTCCATGAGTTCGTCGACAGAGACTTTTGTGGAAATGGAATCCAAGACCGCCGAAAATTTCAATCTGTATCTGAAGGATACCCAAGTTGAACAGGTCATATACCTCAGCGGTATCGTGAATGATGAGAATCTTTCGGCCCATCTGTGGTCGCGAAAGAACGTCGAGAAAATATTGTCGGAGGGTCCTTTTCACCTTACCGTGCTTCGGGCCGGTATTATCGTGGGCTCCGGGAGTTCTTCGTTTGAGATCATACGCGATCTTTGCGAGAAATTACCGCTCATGATTACCCCGAAGTGGGTATTGACCAAGACCCAACCCATTGCGATTCGCGATATATTGAGCTTTCTAACGGGAGTTTTGGGGCACAAAAAAACGTATGACGATTCCTTCGATATAGCGGGGCCCGACGTGCTAACCTATAAAGAAATGCTGCACCAATATGCCGAACAGCGCGATTTTAAGAATTGGATTATCACGGTACCGGTCATGACCCCGAAACTGTCGAGCTATTGGCTTTATTTCGTCACTTCAACCTCGTACAAGTTGGCCTTGAACTTAGTGGATAGCATGAAAGTGGAAGTCGTGGCGAGAGATACGCGCCTACAGGATATTTTGGGCATAAAGCCGCACACGTATCGGGAAGCTATCGATATGGCGTTCAAAAAAATCGAACAGAACCTCGTAGTCAGCAGTTGGAAAGACAGTATGATAAGTGGCCGCTTCGAAAAGGACCTTGAGAAATACATTCAAGTTCCCAAGTTCGGGGTTCTACGGGATGTCAAAAAAATGAAGATAGACGACCCCAAACAGGTGCTTAAGAATATTTGGAAAATCGGAGGGAATACAGGGTGGTACTACGGCGATTGGCTATGGCAATTACGGGGTTTTATGGATAAACTTTCAGGTGGCGTCGGCCTTCGGCGGGGGCGTACCCATCCCGATCGAATCTATGCCGGTGATTCGCTTGATTTCTGGCGGGTGCTTTTAGCGGATAAAAAGGCGAAACGGTTGTTGCTCTTTGCCGAAATGAAGTTGCCCGGGGAAGCTTGGCTGGAGTTCCGAATCGATGAAAACAACGTATTGCACCAAACGGCAACTTTTCGACCTAGGGGATTGTGGGGCCGTCTGTATTGGTACAGCATTGTACCGTTGCATTATTTTGTTTTCGGGGGAATGATCCGGGGGGTCGCGAAGGGGTGAAAGAAATTGGAAGTTTGCGGTTCAATGGCACCGCATATAAAACGAAGCCTGTGAATATTTTATATTTGAACCTTTACATTTTACGTATTCAATTAATAGGTATAAGCCATCATCACAAAACCTCTTTTTAAGAATCCACTTCTCACTATATCGATCGGAATCATATTCCTCTGCTCGGCCATCGTTTTTTTTATGACCGAAGCCAGTTACAATGCCATTGAGGATGCCTCAATTTGGGTTCGCAACTATTTCGGATATTTTTATCTCTACTTGGGCCTTGGTTGCGTTCTTTTGCTTTTTGCGGTCGCCCTCTCCCCTATTGGAAATCTCAAACTTGGCGAAAAAGACGAAAAGCCCGAGCATTCGCTATGGGCATGGACCGCCATGCTCTATAGTGCCGGCATGGGTGCGGGCATTCTTCTGCGTGCCGTTCAAGAACCGATTTTTATGCAGCAGCATCCGCCCTACCCTTCTAAACTGGAGCCAGAAGTTCTAGCCTTGGAATTCACGTTTTACCAATGGGGGTTTACCGCTTGGGCCTTTTACGGACTTTTCGCCATGGTTATGGGCTACGCGCTGTTTGTTCGAAAAAAGAAAGTCAGGGTCAGCGCCACCATCGAAGACACCATCACCAACGTGGTGGCCAGAAAAGGCATTGACATCACTACGATCATCACCACGGTATTCGGACTCATAGCGGCCCTCGGCCTCGGGGTCACCCAGATTACCGGCGGGCTAAACCACGTTTTCGACGGGGGTTTCGGTCTCTCGGCTAACCTATTACTGGCCGTTCTGATTTCTTCCGTCGCTTTTTATTCCGCCTGGCAGGGGGTAGAAAAAGGGATAAAAATCATCTCGAAAATCAACATTCTGGTCACGTTTCTCTTGTTGCTCTTTATCTTTTTTAATAGCGATATGGTATACATTTTTAGGGCCTTCGCCATCGCGACCTCTAATTATCTTGTCGATTTTGTTCCCATGAGCCTTGCCTACGGTGCCTTTGACCCTGGCATGGCCTTTCTCACCGATTGGACGTTCTACTACTGGGCTTTTTGGTTGGCTTGGGCTCCCTTTACCGGTATTTTTATTGCCCGAATCTCAAAAGGAAGAACATTGCGTCAGCTCTTGTTGGGCGTTTTGATATTACCGTCACTAGGAACCTTTTTTTGGTTTTCCGTATTCGGTACCTCGGCCTTTCAATTGATCGAATCTTTCGGCACTTATAACGATGAGTTCGGAAACGTCTTTTCGTCACTGTTCGTCTTTTTCAGCCACTACCCCATGGCTACGGTCTTGAACGTGGTCACCATTTTTCTTTTGATCGGCTTTTTGGTCACCTCGTTAGATTCGGCTGTCTTCGTTTTGAGCATGTTTACCGATAAGGGCAAGAGAGAGCCTAGCAGACGGCATCGCCTCATTTGGTCGGTATTCATTCTTCTAGCCGCCATGGCCCTCATCCTTTTAGGCAATGTAAAACCCGAAATAGACGTGCTGACAGCGGTTCAAAAACTGTTGATCATTACCTCGCTGCCCTTTGCGTTTTTCAGCATCGCAATGGCGGTTATTTTTTTAAAGGAAATGTATGGGAAGCTGAAAATTCAGAAGGCACGTCTATAATAATCTAAGACAAAGTCAACGGCATTTCCCGCAGCCTTTTTCCCGTTAACCTAAAAACAGCATTGGCAACGGCGGCGCCTATCGGGCCCAGCGGTGGTTCGCCAACAGCACCGGGTTCATCGACACCTTGCAACAGCACTACATCAATTTCTTTGGGAGCGTGTTTCATCAATGCCATTTGGTACGGACCGTATATGGTCGGGGTCAACGCGCCGTCGACGACTTCCATTTTTTCGTAGAGCGCGGCGCTGATACCCATGATGATAGCGCCCTCACATTGGGCCCGTACCTGATCGGGATTGATGACCAATCCGGGATCCATGGCACAGGTCACTTTATGTACTTTTATTTCCCCTTCTTGAATCGATGCCGTAACGACTTGGGCACAGGGGGTATTGGTATCCGTAGAAACGGCAAGGCCCATGGCCCTTCCGTCAACCACCTTATCCGTATAGCCCGATTTTTCGACTACAGCTTCGATGACGGACTTTAGCCGTTTGCCGCGTCCATCATCTTGAATATGGGCGAGTCGGAATTCCGCGGGATTTTTTTTCGCCTTCACCGCCAACTCGTCCATAAAACTTTCGATGGCAAAAGTATTGGCCAAAAGGCCAAGGCTGCGCCACCAACTTGTGGCAAAAGGGAGTTTTACCCGCCAAGACACGGCCTGGTAGTTCGGTATGGCTCCGTATTGTATCATTCCCCCGCGCCATGCGCCCAGATCGGCACCTAAAACGGGCTCGGCAATTCGGGGCATAATGGGCGATCCGAAAGCTACATCGCCACTTGAAACATTGTGCTCTATAGCTTCTATCATGCCATCGGTACGCAACTTGGCCTTCATGATATGATGCGTCGGTGGGCGAAAGGTATCGTTCTGAAATTCTTCCTTTCGGGTAAAGAAACATTTGACAGGTTTGCCAACAGCTCTTGATAGCACCGCGGCCTGCATGCCATTCGGAGTATGAAGCCGGCGGCCGAAACCTCCACCCAAAAAAGTAGGGACGATGTTTACATTTTCTTTGTCGAATCCCAATCGGTTTGCAATTTCGTCACGGGTCAGGCCTACGACCTGAGTCGAAATCATGATGGTAGCTTTACCGTCTTCAACCGAGGCCAAGGCGCCGTTCGGCTCTAGCTGGGCGTGTGCCCCTATAGGGCTCCAATATTCCGAAACCAGACTCCCTGTATCACTGTTTAGGCTACCTGCGTCAACATCCAAGTTATCCGATGTACCCTCTAAACTACCCTCGTATCTTTTCAGCGTATACGCATCACCTTCCAAAATATCCTCAGGATTTCCTTCCCTTTGAATAACATAAGCTTTTCCTTTTCCGACTTCGACCATGGCTTTGATATCGGCCGTATTCCAGCTTTTCTCGGTTTCCCATTTCGCTTCAATGGCTTCCTTGGCGTTCTGTGCCTCTATATAAGAATTGGCTACGACGCCAACGAAATCATTCTCCTTTACCACCTTTACTACACCGGGCATTTTTTCGGCCTTTGCGATATCCGCTCCCTTGTACTTGGCTCCGATCAACGATGGGCGAACAATGGCACCGTACAGCATACCGGGCAAAGTGGCATCCATACCAAAAATCGGAGCACCGTATACCTTGTCATTCAAATCAACACGGGCAATCGGTTTACCGACAAACTTATAATCCGATACCGGTTTTAATTTTGGCGTATCGGGTACCTCCCACTCTTCGATTCCGGAGACGGCCTCGGCATAGCTCATTGTTTTGTCCCCGCCGCTGATGATACCATCGGCGACCGATAATTCTGCAGCATTTACGTTCAGCTTTTTCCCCGCTTCCGTTTTGATCATTTCGCGCATAGTAGCCGCCAATTCGCGCAACGGCATCCAAAGCGAAGAGATGGAAGTACTGCCACCCGTAGCAAAGCCGTCGACGTTGCCCGAAGCACTATCTGCATGTACTACCCGCATTTGCGTGATGGAAACCTCAAGTTCGTCGGCCGCCATCTGGGCAAGACCTGTAAACGTACCTTGGCCCATTTCGACTTTGGGACTATGTAATACGACATGGTTGTCTTTGGTAATTTCGAACCAAATGATCGGGGTTTCGGTATTGCCCACAAACGGTGCGTCGGCGGTATTGATGGTACCTGCCACGACCCTGCGCAACGGGTTTCGGAATACATAGGTACCCAAGGCCAAAACGCCCAACGTTCCCAGACCGCCCCGGATCAGAAATGCCCGTCGAGATACTTTTTTCGTGTTTTTTTCGTCTTTGCTCAAATGCAGTAAATTTAGGATTCTGATGAAGGGAGTGAAGGCGTTATTTTCGAAGTTGGCAAGGGGGCACTAAAAGTCAATTTTGTAACCTGTACGTTGGATAGGGATTTTGAATCCGTCGAGACCGGGGTCAATACGACTTCCTTAGCATCTGATTTTAATTCCGCGGCCCTATGAATGGCCTTCCGCATACGATAATAGGTAGCGCAACGACAGACATTGATGATGTTTTTATCGATATCTTCATCCGTCGGGTTCGAGACTTTCTCCAACAAGGCCGCTGTGGCCATCATAAAACCGGGCTGGCAATAGCCGCATTGGGGTACTACCTCTTCGATCCACGCTTGTTGCACCGGATGCGGATTTTCTTCGTTGCCCAGACCTTCAATAGTAGTAATTTTCTTCCCCTCCGCAAACTTGACCGCGTACGAACAAGATCGTATTGCCTCTCCGTCAACATGAAGCGTACAGGCACCACAGGCTGCCTTTCCGCATCCGAATTTAGTCCCCTTCAAATCGAGAATGTCCCGAATGACCCAAAGCAGCGGGGTATTTTCATCGGCAATAGTGATGGTGTGAGCATCACCGTTGACAATTAAAGATATTTTCTTCATCATTTGTTTCAAGTAAGTATTGTAACGGGCCTAGCTTTCATTTAGGACGGGACTCGCTTTCATAACGTGATCCCAACTACCACATTCGATTTCGAGCATATCTCGGCGTAGTAAGGCTATTGTCTATTCAGAGGGAATCACGGCTCCATGGGCAAACCACGCTTTAACCGCTGCTTTAAACTCCGTTTCGGACACCGGAGGAATTTCCCGGACTTTTCCCTTGGCATCGACCCCGGGATTCCACGCCCATAACACCAAGGCATCTTCGGTCATGTGCTTTACGAGTTCTTCGTGATTTTTTCCTCCGTTGGTTTCCACGTTCAACATATTCTCCGCAATCTCGTTCCGCGATAAGCCTTCCCAGCCCATGGAAGCCGGTGCAAGCCCCCAATGTGGTGCCCCCGGCACTCCGGAATAGGCATTATTTTCAGACTGATGGCAAGTTGCACATTTTGTCGCTTGAAAGCCATGGTCGTTTTCACCTCCGGCCACCCCAAAATTATGCGGATGGCTTTCGTCTCCCTGTTTGGGAACGTTATCGTTGGGATGGCAGTTCATACAACGTTGATGGGTCAGTACATCCATCATTGTAGTGTAATTGACATCAGTTTTCCGACCGGTATCCTTTTCAGTAAGAATGGGGATATATTCAGCGGGACCGCTGGTTTTAGTGATTCCGAAAATAAATCCTGCCAGCATAAGCAGCACAGCTAGTAAGCTTAATTTAACTTTCATTTACCTTGCGTAAAACGGTTCTTCCCTAAAAGTAACTCTTTTTAAGGGGATGTATCACGCCTTCGGCAAAAATACTTCCGCCATCATACAGCGGGCACTGCCGCCGCCACAGGTTTCTATGGTTTCCAATGAACTATGTACGATGCCACAATGTTTTTCAATGGTCGCAATCTGTGGTTGGGTCAGACTTTTATAGGCCTGCGTGCTCATTACAAGAAGCGGTTCGTTGTTTGCGCCTAAAACCTGTAACATGTTACCGGCGAAATGGTGCATCTGGGCTTCGGTAATCGTGATGATTTCCTTACCGTCTTCTTTTAAGTGGTTGACGACGTTCTTTTTTTCCTTTTTATCATCTATCGTATCTAAACAAATGACCGCAAAGGTATCGGCCAAACACATCATTACGTTGGTGTGATAGATGGGCATCCGTTTTCCGGCAACGGATTGATATGCCGTGAAAATTACGGGCGAATATTCAAAATCTTCGCAGAACTCGATAAAGAGAGATTCATCCGCCCTTCCCGAAAGGGCGCAATAGGCCTTTTTGTTCACACGGTCCAAGGCCATACTACCGGTAGCTTCCAAGAAAAAGCCTTCCGATTCGGCCGCTGTGTAATCTATAATATCCTTGATAACAAACCCGTTCTCCTCCAAAACATCCAAGACATCCTCCCGCCGTTCTTTACGGCGATTTTCAGCGAACATGGGGTAGAGACCGACAATACCTTCTTCGTGAAACGAAATCCAATTGTTCGGGAAAATGGAATCCGGGGTATCAGGGGTCTTGGTGTCTTCAATTACGATAACGTGTACGCCCTTATCCCGTAAAATGGCGACAAAGGTATCGAACTCTTGCTGCGCTTTCGAGTTTACGGCAGAATTTTGGACATCAAGGTCCTTTTGAAAATAGTTGTTGACCGCGGTCTGTTCGTTCATCCGGAAATTGACCGGGCGTATCATGAGTATGGTGTTGGTACTTTGCATTTTGTTCGTTAGAATTATTAGAATAATCGCCTATATAAACAAGTCTTAACTAGACTTCAAATAATTTTTTGGTGAGACCCGTGATTCAAAGGTGTTTCTAGAACTTCGGTTATTACTCCCGTATCAGTGGCAAGGTGCTGCATCGCAAGAGACCCTCTTGCTTTGCAATTTCGGCATAGGGAATTTCTTCTACCGTAAACCCTTGTTTTCGCAACCAGTCGTTGAGGCGGGTAAAATTCCGTTCGGAGACCACGACCTCGGGCGAAATGGAAAAGACGTTGCTGAACATACGGTACATCTCTTCTTCGGTAATTTCAAAAACATTTTCCTTTCCGAAAAAATCAACCAACCACTGATATTCCGTTTCGACCAGAAATCCGTTTTTATGCAGTATCGCCTTGCCCTTGCCCAAGGGCTGAAAACAGCAATCGAGATGTAGGGCGTTCTGCATGGCATGGGTATTGGACTTTCGAAGTTCGAAAGCCTTTATGGTCTTGTCCGGAAATTGTTCCGCAATATAGTCCACGGCCGCCTGATTCGTACGTGCGGTAATATAATTGGGGTAATCAGCGGCCGTGTAGGTACCTATGAAAATATAATCGTGCCACGGCATTACATCGCCACCTTCTACATGCACATGTTCAGGGGGATGCAAAATGTGGCTATCGTCAATTTTGTCCAATACGTGCAAGATTGCCTCGACTTCCTTTTCCCTTTCGGGTAAAATGTTGGCTGTAATCAGCTTATTGCCGATGACGAAGGCAATGTCACGGGAGAAAATTTGATTACAATCTTTAAGTACCTCCGGTCGGTAAACTTTAACGCCATATTTGGCAAAGACCTCGGCAAACGCATCCATCTCCCTGACCATGTCGGATTCTTTGGGGTAGGTGCCCGCCAGTATGTGTTCTAAGGATTTCGGATCGTAGGCCTCATCAGGGGTCGGAACCGGGCCTGGACTTTCGGCCGTGCCCAAAACCACCGCTTTTAATGTGGAAATTTCGTCATTTATATTTAATTGTAGCATCCGATTTAATTTAGGTAAAGATAGAAAGTTGCGCATTGAAAATTATTCATTCAGGGCAACGCATATGCGAAATGGATTTGGGTAAAGATAGAAAGGCCTGCACTTTTAATCGCTAATTCAGTTTAACTAATATGCGCGGTAGTTCACCTTCTTTTACATCAAAAATTAGGGTTTTAGATATCAAATTTCAAAAAGAGTCACAAGAAACAAAAAACCTGTCCTTTATATTCGGACAGGTTAAAATTTTTTGTGTTACGTTTTCGACTATCTTTTGTCGACCTCGACATAAGGTCTTTGCGTCGCTCCAATATACACTTGTCTTGGTCGACCTATCGGCTCACCGCGCAGTCGCATTTCGCGCCATTGGGCGATCCATCCCGGCAAACGGCCCAAAGCGAACATGACCGTGAACATCTCGGTGGGTATGCCTAACGCCCTGTAGATAATTCCGGAGTAAAAATCAACGTTCGGATATAATTTTCTATCCACAAAGTATTGATCCTCCAAGGCTTCTTTTTCAAGACCTTTGGCAATTTCCAAAATTGGGTCTTCGACACCCAGGTCCGCCAGCACGTCATCGGCCGCCTTTTTAATGATCTTGGCGCGCGGGTCGAAGTTTTTGTATACCCTGTGGCCGAAGCCCATCAGTCGAAAGGGGTCATCTTTGTCCTTGGCCTTGGCCATATATTTTTTGGTATCTCCACCATCTTTCTCGATGGCTTCAAGCATTTCAAGTACCGCTTGGTTGGCACCGCCGTGCAACGGTCCCCATAGGGCCGATATACCTGCGGAAAGTGAAGCGAAAAGACCTGCATGCGAAGAACCTACGATTCGCACCGTGGAGGTCGAGCAATTCTGTTCGTGGTCGGCATGGAGAATCAACAACTTGCGTAAAGCCTCGATGATAACATCGTTTTTCTTATACGTTTGGCTCGGTCTTTTGAACATCATTTTATGGATGTTCTCAACGTATCCGAGGTCGTCATCACCATAATCCAAGGGCAGACCCTTTTTCTTACGTAAGGTCCAAGCTACCAAAACCGGGAACTTTGCCAAGATACGAACGATGGCGTGGTACATTTCCTTCTCGGAAGAAACATCTACCGTTGATGGGTTAAAGGCTATCAGTGCGCTGGTCAAGGAAGAAAGCACGCCCATAGGATGCGCGGATTTCGGAAAACCGTCCAAAATCTTTTTCATCTCCTCATCGACATGCGATTCATCGGTAATATCTTTATGAAATTTTGCCAATTGCTGCTTATCGGGCAGTTCCCCAAAAATCAATAGATAACAGACCTCCAGAAAATAGGCTTTTTCCGCTAGCTCTTCGATAGCATATCCCCGATATCTCAAAATGCCCTTTTCGCCATCTAAAAAAGTAATGGCACTTTCACACGAACCCGTATTCTTATAACCGGGATCTAAGGTAATCAGCCCCCCGGTAGAAGCTCTTAAGGTTTTGATATCGATGGCAAATTCATCTTCCGTACCTTCCACGATCGGAAAATCGTATTTCTTGCCCTTGTATTCTAAAGTTGCTTTATCTGACATGTATATTTTGGCTTATTTGAGTGAACGTAAATTTAAGTAAAACGGCCTGTGGTAACAATTTAGGCCCTTGCTTTGGGTAATAATTAACAATGTATCCTTTGCCTATATTTTGCTTCTATAGGATGTAAAGTTTTTTATAATATTCGTCCAAGGATTTATCCCAGGTAAATCTCATTTTCTTGGCGTTGGCCTGTATTTTTTTCCACTTGGGGGTATCGTTTTCCCATAAGGTAACCGCCTCATCGAATTTGACTACCATATCGTCGAGTTTATCCTGAAAGGTCTTTCCGTCAAAGGCGAATCCTGTTTTCATATGTTCCACGGTATCTTTTAATCCGCCAGTATGATGAACAAGACAGGGATTCCCGTTGCGCATGGCCAACATCTGACTGATACCGCAAGGCTCGAAAAGACTTGGCATGAAGTACAAATCGGTTTCGAGATACATGGAATCAATCAGGTCTTCGGACTGTCCATTGGTAAAAATAAAATTTTTGTGTCGATAACTCATACTGCGGAAGAGCTCTTCATAATCGGGATCACCGGTTCCCAAGAGCATAAAGATACCATCTACTTTATCTAAACGCTCCAGCATCTTTTCGAAAGATTCTGGCGAACGCATGATAAAATAAAATTTTTGTTCGGTCAGCCGCGCCACGCTCGAAACGATAAACTTGGGCCGAACGGATACAAACTCCATGATTTTTTCGCCCGTATGCGCTAAGAAATCCGCTTTGTATTTTTTTGATTCATCTTGCAACCAACGAAACAAGGCTTTTACCGTATTTCGGTACAGCAATCCTTTCTCGGCTTCCCTAATATTATTATAGTTCGAAGCATTGAGTATACCGTGCAACCGGCCTTCATCATTGGCCTTTCGCAAATCGTTCTCCAAACTTTCGCCACCAACAAATTCGGGTCTGGCACTGGGCAGCATCACATCTTCTTTATAAGATGCGGAGACCGTGTGTACCGCATCGGCAAATCGGATACCGACGCCCATCAGGTTAATACAGTCGTTGTATTGAGGATCCTGTAAGGCTTCGTGATCTAAGGCTACCTCTGGAAACCAATTGTGTACGGAAGCGTAGTTGTCATAAAAAGGACGAATGCCCTGAATGGCTAGGTTGTGGATGCTGTACACATAGCGCATCTTTTTGAGGTCTCTATAATTCGGATGGTATTTCTTGATAAAGAGCAAGGCTGCTGAATGCCAATCGTGCATGTGTACGATGTCGACGTCGCCGAACGCCCCGACCTTTATTGCTTCGGCCACAGCCGTATTGAACACCATAAACTTGATAAAGTCGTTGAAAAAAGGTTCCGTAGGATCGTCGTGGTAAATATGAGCGATACCCCCCTCCGTGATTTCGGGATGGTGGATAACATAATGGGTAATATTTTCAACCTCCTTTTTCGGGGTGACCTTATATAGCTCTGCCTGATAGATGGTTCCCCTAAGAGGGAAACTAAGCTCGGTAACCAAGTTGCCGTTTCGATGCAGCCTAGAATATGACGGAACCACTACATGTACCGTATCCCCACGCTTCGCTATTTCCCTAGGCACATCGCGCACTACATCGCCCATTCCTCCGGCCTTACAGTTGTGAATACCATCATTTTCGGCGGCAACAAAAAGGAAATTACTCATATATTCTTGGTTAGGTTAAACGGGTTCCGTTACTGCGAATAAGTTAGGAAAACTTAATGATTTCGCAAAAAAAAAGCCTTTCAGATTGAGAAAAGCTTTTTTGAACGTTAAATGGATGTGGGCATCCACTTATTTAAGCTTGAACGCTTTTTCTTGCGGAAAATAAGCTACATCGCCCAATTCTTCCTCAATGCGCAACAATTGATTATACTTGGCCATTCGGTCGGAGCGTGACGCCGAACCGGTCTTGATCTGTCCGGTATTCAATGCGACCGCTAAATCGGCAATGGTATTATCTTCGGTCTCGCCCGAACGGTGAGACATTACTGAAGTATATCCTGCATTTTTGGCCATGTTTACCGCGGCTATGGTCTCCGTCAATGTACCGATTTGGTTTACTTTGATCAGGATTGAATTGGCGATACCGTTTTCGATACCCTTGGCCAAACGTTCTACATTGGTCACAAATAAGTCGTCGCCTACCAGCTGTACTTTATCACCTATTTTGTCGGTCAAGGATTTCCATCCGTCCCAATCATTTTCGTCCATACCATCCTCAATGGAAATAATAGGATATTTTTCGGAGAGATCGGCCAAATATTGAGCTTGTTCTTCAGAGGTACGTACTGCCCCTTTACTGCCCTCGAATTTTGAATAGTCATAGGCACCATCCACATAAAATTCAGCAGCGGCACAGTCTAAAGCGATCATCACATCGTCTCCCAACTTGTAGCCGGCATTTGAAACGGCCTTTGCTATGGTGTCAAGTGCATCTTCGGTGCCGTCGAGTGTTGGTGCGAATCCACCTTCATCGCCGACCGCTGTACTTAAGTTTCTATCGTGCAATACTTTTTTGAGGTTGTGGAAGATTTCAGAACCCATTTGCATAGCATGCGAAAAGCTTTTCGCCTTTACCGGCATCACCATAAATTCTTGAAAAGCGATAGGGGCATCGGAATGTGAACCACCGTTGATGATGTTCATCATGGGTACAGGAAGGGTATTCGCGCTTACCCCGCCGATGTAGCGGTATAGAGACATGCCCAGCTCGTTGGCTGCAGCTTTGGCGGCGGCCAAGGACACGCCCAAGATAGCGTTTGCGCCCAATTTTGACTTGTTGGGGGTACCATCAAGATCAATCATCGTTTGGTCCAAAAGATTCTGCTCGAAGACCGACATTCCTAAAATCTCTTCGGCAATCGTCGTATTGACATTTTCAACGGCCTTACTGACTCCTTTGCCCATATAGGCCTTTCCACCATCCCTTAGTTCTACCGCTTCATGCTCACCGGTAGAGGCACCGGAGGGTACGGCCGCCCTTCCCATAATTCCGTTTTCGGTAATGACATCTACTTCTACGGCGGGATTGCCCCTTGAATCAAAAATTTGTCGTGCGTGAACGCTTAAGATGATACTCATAATACTATGTCTTTAAGATTGATTTTTTAACGATTCCAAATATACAAAAGCATGAGCTTTCTTTGTTGCCGCATACCTTTATATAATTGTAAATTGGCACGTATTGTTAATTACACATGACTTTACATCCAAAT
Organism: Pricia sp.; assembly: GCA_049671465.1. GTDB lineage: Bacteria > Bacteroidota > Bacteroidia > Flavobacteriales > Flavobacteriaceae > Pricia. The sequence continues at coordinate 18,232 of JBATUY010000267.1, forward strand.
ACCCGCCATCATAGCGTTGCGAGATTCGCGTCTATACCGGCTGCGTTACATTTGATTTGATCATTCCGAAAAATTGGTCAAACAGATAATCGGCATCGTGCGGCCCGGGACTGGCTTCCGGATGGTACTGTACGGAAAATACATTTTTCCCTTTCATCTGAATGCCCGCTACCGTTTTATCGTTCAAATGAACGTGGGTAATCTCAAGGTCGGCATTGGCCTCGGTCTCTTCTCTATTGATGGCAAAACCATGGTTTTGGGATGTAATTTCCCCCTTGCCGGTAAGTAGGTTCATAATCGGATGATTGATACCGCGATGACCGTTATGCATCTTGTAGGTCGAGACCCCATTGGCCAGGGCAATGATTTGGTGCCCCAGGCAGATGCCGAACACCGGTTTACCACTGGCAATCATTTTCTTGGCGCAATCAACGGCGTCGGTCAATGGTTCTGGATCACCCGGGCCATTGGATATAAAATAGGCATCCGGATTAAAATCCTTCATATCCTCAAAAGTAGTGTTATAGGGAAAAACCTTAATGTAGGCGTCCCGTTTTGCCAGGTTTCTAAGGATGTTCTTTTTTATACCGATATCAAGTGCTGCTATTTTATAAGTGGCATTCGCCTCCCCGAAAAAGTAAGGCTCTCGGGTAGAGACCTTGGAAGCCAGTTCCAGACCGTTCATATCGGGCATATCGGCCAATTGTTTCTTGAGGGACACTATGTTGTCTACATCGGTAGAAATCACGGCATTCATAGCGCCATGGTCACGTATATAGCTGACCAAAGCCCTGGTATCGATGTCGGAAACGGCGAATAAGTCGTTATCATCCAAGAAATCTTCCAGACTTTTATCCGCGAGCTCTCGGGAATAGGTATAGCTGAAGTTTCTACAGATAAGACCGGCTATCTTTATGGATTCCGATTCTACCTCGTCGACATTGGTTCCATAATTTCCGATATGCGCGTTGGTAGTAACCATCAATTGTCCGAAATAGGATGGGTCGGTGAAAATTTCTTGGTAACCGGTCATGCCTGTATTGAAACAGACCTCACCGAAAGCGGTGCCCTCTTTATTAGCGACTGCCTTTCCGTGAAAAATAGTGCCATCGACCAGTAATACGATTGCTTTCTTTTTTGCTTGATACTTCATGTACGGAGAATTTATGATGTGTTATTAATTATTCACGGATAACCGATGGATACAAAAAAAGGATAGACACTTAAGTCTATCCTTTTACTATTTAAAAATGTTTTGACATTTTATTCCTTGTTGTCTTCTTTTTTACTTTCGGTTCCCTCGCTTTTAGCGTCGGCTTTCGGTGTATCTTCTACCTTCTTCTCGGCTTTTGCTTCTTTTTCAGGTGCGGCCTTCGCGTCTTTTTCTGGAGCGGCCTCTACCTCTTTTGCCTTCTCTACCTTTGGCTCAGCCTCTTTTTTGGCTTCTACCTTAGTTTCTTTGGCTTCTTTAGACTTTTCGGCCGTGCCTTCTGCGGTAGATTTTGTCTCTTCTGCAGTTTCGGTCACTGGGCTGTCCTCTTTCTTGCCACCACTTCTTCTACTTCTTCGGGTGGTTTTCTTTTTAGCCTTGCCTGCGTTGTACAGCTCATTGAAATCGACCAATTCGATCATGGCCATGTCTGCGTTATCACCGAGACGGTTACCCAATTTGATAATTCGGGTATAACCACCAGGTCTGTCGGCGACTTTCTCGGCAACGGTACTGAACAATTCGGTTACCGCATACTTATCGCGAAGATTCTTAAAGACGATACGTCTGTTATGGGTGCCTTTTTCTGCTGTAATGTTGTTTTCGGCCTTCGATTTGGTAATCAGCGGCTCTACAAACTTACGTAAGGCCTTCGCCTTGGCTACCGTGGTATTGATTCTTTTATGTTCGATCAAGGAACAGGCCATATTGGCTAACATTGCCTTTCTGTGGGCCGTCTTTCTCCCTAGATGATTTATTTTTTTACCGTGTCTCATTTTTATGTACTGTGTATTTCTCCAACTGAGGGATTATCCCTGTCCTGCAAGAAATAGCGGTTAATCTAATCTTTATCGAGTTTATACTTTGATAAATCCATACCAAAGCTCAAGCCTTTGTTGATAACCAACTCTTCAAGTTCGGTCAAGGATTTTTTACCGAAGTTTCTAAACTTCATCAAATCGTTTTTGTTGAAGGAAACCAAATCCCCAAGGCTGTCAACTTCAGCAGCTTTTAAGCAGTTTAAGGCGCGAACGGAAAGATCCATATCCACCAATTTGGTTTTCAATAACTGACGCATGTGAAGAGATTCTTCATCATAGGTTTCTGTCTGTGCGATTTCGTCGGCCTCTAGGGTGATGCGTTCATCGGAAAATAACATAAAGTGATGAATAAGCACCTTAGCACCTTCGGTCAACGCGTCTTTTGGATGTATAGACCCGTCGGTAACAATCTCGAAAACTAATTTTTCGTAATCGGTCTTTTGCTCTACCCGAAAATTCTCAATGCTGTATTTCACATTTTTGATCGGGGTGAATATCGAATCGATAGCAATAGTACCTAGCGCGGCATTCGACTTCTTGTTCTCTTCGGCGGGCACGTAACCACGTCCTTTATCAATAACGATTTCCATATTGATACTTACCTTTGAATCCATATTACAGATGACAAGGTCCGGATTCAATACTTGGTATCCTGAAATGAATTTTTGAAAGTCCCCTGCGGTCAATTGGTTTTTTCCACTAACGGAAACGGCAACTACTTCTGCCTCCGAATCATCGATTTGCTTCTTAAAGCGCATCTGCTTCAGGTTCAATATAATCTCGGTCACGTCTTCAACGACGCCCGAAATTACCGAAAACTCATGCTCTACTCCGTCGATCCTGACCGACGTAATGGCGTGGCCCTCCAAGGAAGAAAGCAATACCCTACGCAAAGCGTTACCAACGGTCAATCCGTAGCCAGGTTCCAAAGGTCGGAATTCAAACTTCCCTTCGAAATCCGAAGAATCGATCATTATAACTTTATCGGGTTTCTGAAAATTAAATAATGCCATAGAAATAGTGTTCTTAATTATTTGGAATAAAGCTCGACAATCAACTGTTCTTTGATGTTCTCGGGAATCTGCATCCTTTCGGGAACGGCTACAAAGGTACCTTCCGTTTTCTCTGAGTTCCACGTCATCCACTCGTATACGCTGCTGTTCGCGTCAAGTGCATCTTGAATGATCGATAGCGATTTTGACTTTTCCCGTACCCCAACGACGTCGCCAGGTTTTAAGGTATATGAAGGTATGTTTACCAGTTCACCGTTCACGGTGATGTGTCTGTGCGACACTAATTGTCTGGCACCTCTTCGAGAGCTGGAAATGCCCATTCTATAAACAACGTTATCTAAACGGCATTCACACAATTGAAGTAAAATTTCACCGGTTACGCCCTCTTTACGTTTGGCGTTGGCAAAAATATTTCTAAACTGCTTTTCTAGTATTCCGTACGTATACTTCGCTTTCTGCTTTTCCATCAGCTGAACGGCATACTCCGATTTCTTTCCACGACGACGTGCGTTACCGTGTTGCCCTGGAGGGTAGTTCTTTTTTTCGAACGACTTATCGTCTCCGAAAATTGCCTCGCCGAACTTTCTGGCGATTTTACTTTTAGGTCCTGTGTATCTTGCCATTTTCTTTAGGTTTGAAAGTGTGATTATGAATTAAGGCTTATCCTTCGATAATCGTCAATGACACTTTCGTGAAAAATATAGTGATTGTTTAAACTCTTCTTCGTTTCGGTGGTCTACAACCGTTGTGCGGCTGTGGCGTAACATCGATAATCTCGGTTACCTCGATGCCCGAATTGTGTACGGCACGTATGGCCGATTCGCGACCGTTACCCGGTCCCTTAACGTATACCTTCACCTTTCTCAATCCTGCATCGTGTGCCGTTTTTGAGCACTCTTCCGCAGCAATTTGAGCGGCATAGGGAGTGTTCTTTTTAGAACCCCTGAAGCCCATTTTACCGGCGGATGCCCATGATATAACGTCACCCTTTTTGTTGGTGAGCGATATAATAATATTATTGAAAGATGCCGTGATGTGCGCCTCGCCCACAGACTCGACATTGACCTTGCGTTTTTTGGTCGCTGTCTTTGCCGCTTTACCAGCTTTGCCCCCTTTTGTAGTTGCCTTTGCCATTTTTTTTTGAAATTGTTGCCTATTGATTACTGATTATCAATTACGAATCAATAACAAGTAAATACTAATTTTACTTCGTCGCTTTCTTCTTGTTGGCGACTGTCTTTCGTTTCCCTTTTCGCGTTCTTGAGTTGTTCTTTGTACGTTGGCCTCGCAAGGGTAATCCCGATCTATGGCGAATACCACGGTAGCATCCGATATCCATCAAACGCTTGATATTCAATTGGGTCTCAGACCTAAGCTCACCTTCAATGGTATATGAAGATGTCTCGTTTCTGATTCGACCGATCTCATCATCGTTCCAATCGGCCACTTTTGTGTCCTCACTGACCTCGGCTTTCTCCAAAATCTCTTTGGCCCTACTTCTACCGATACCAAAAATATACGTTAGCGCAATGACGCCCCTTTTCTGTTTTGGTATATCTATACCTGCAATTCTTGCCATATTATCCTTGTCTTTGTTTGAATCTAGGATTCTTTTTGTTGATCACGTACAAAACCCCTTTTCTGCGTACAATCTTGCAGTCGGCGCTTCTTTTCTTTATGGATGCTCTTACTTTCATCGTTCTGTCTTTACTGTCTTCTTAATATCTATATGTAATTCTGGCCTTGGATAAATCATAGGGACTCATCTCTAACTTCACTTTGTCGCCTGGTAGCAATTTGATGTAATGCATACGCATCTTTCCGGAAATATGGGCGGTAACGACGTGACCATTTTCCAGTTCTACGCGAAACATCGCGTTAGACAATGCTTCGATTATGCTTCCATCTTGTTCTATTGCTGCTTGTTTAGCCATATTGTGTATTCGTAATTGATTATAATTTTATGCTACTTTTCTATTTTTACCGGACTTCATAAGGCCGTCATAGTGACGGTTCAATAGATAAGCGTTTACCTGTTGTACGGTATCTATTGCCACACCGACCATAATCAAAAGGGAGGTGCCACCGTAAAAAAGTGCCCAGCCCGATTGAATGTCCATTACCTTGACCACAATGGCCGGTAATACCGCCAACAGGGCCAAAAATATTGAGCCCGGCAAGGTAATCAAAGACATTACCTTATCCAAGAAATCACCTGTTTCTTTACCCGGACGTATGCCGGGAATAAATCCGCCGCTTCTTTTCAGGTCATCGGCCATCTTATTGGTAGGAACCGTAATCGCCGTATAGAAATACGTAAAAATAACGATCAACACTCCGAACAAGATGTTGTAGGCCAAACCGAAGATATCCTGAAAGTTCACTTCCATCCATTGACCCACCGCCGTACTATTGAAGGATTTACCTATCAAACTTGGCACAAACATAATAGCTTGGGCAAATATAATGGGCATCACCCCCGATGCGTTCAACTTCAATGGGATGTACTGACGCGATCCCATGATATTCTTTTCGTATCCTCCGGATGCCGTTCTTCTGGCGTATTGCACCGGAATCTGACGTGTTGCCATCACCAATAAAACACAGGCCAAAATTACCAAGAACCAAAGTATGACCTCTATAAGGATGAACATTAATCCACCATTGTTATCTACCGTTCTGGATACGAATTCCTGGACGAAAGATTGTGGCATGGTAGCGATGATAC
>JBATUY010000268.1:0-14760 GCA_049671465.1 Pricia sp.
GACCTATACTTGCGGCGTTTATGGAGTCGCTTTCGAACGTATCAAAAATTTCCTCGGGGTATTGGCCCAAATATTTTTTTAAGGTTTTGCGTACCAAAGGGGCGGATAACGGCGGAACGGAAAACTGTGATAGGGAGAATTTCTCTACATAGGCCCTAGGCAGCAGGTTTTTCTCCATACTCAACATTTGCGCTACCTTAAGCGCGCTACCCTTGAGACTTTTAAGCCCATCATAGATATCTCCCGCATTTTCTTCATTGAGCTCGTCTTTGTTCAATTCGGGATTGACCAGCTTCTTGCCATAATACTTCAGATAGTTACCGCCGATTTTCGCGCCCGTTTTTACCATTTTACCGGCACGCTCAATTTTTCCGGTAGGAATATTGTCAAGGGTTTTCATGATGTCTATTTCTTTATTCGCTTATTCTGAAATCACCTAGGCTGAGTCTATGCGACCGTTTCTTTATATAAGAACTTTCCTAAGTCGATGATTTTTTCCAGCGGCGTATTACCGAAAACATCAAAAATGGTGTTGATGGATTTTTCTATGACCACATCGGTCTTTTCAAAAGCAGGCGATGTATCGTTCATCCAAAATTTAAGAACGAACAAAAACTGCAACCAAGCGCCTTCGGAGTAGATACTGGGGTTGTGTTGTGCGATTTTCGAGTTTTTTTCAACATTGCCGTCGTCTATCAAATCAGTGGCAAATCCTTTTATATGACCTCGCAAACCTTTCAATTGCTTCATGTTCTTCATCATACCGCTGTCTTCGTTAAGCGTGAAAAGCACATAGCTTCGATTGAGGGTCAACATTTCGAAAAAGGTATAAAAGAAAGTGAGCATTTTATCCTTATTACTGAAACTATCGTATTCCTTATTCTTCAAAAGCAAGGCCTCGGTATTGGTGTAGAATTTGTTCCATATCGCCTTTTGAATACCTTCTACAGATCCAAAAAATCCGTAGAAATCAGATTCCTCTATTTTATTGACCTTACAAAATTTGTAAATGGATTTAGGTACCGACTCGTGCTCCAACACGTACTCCATGTACATGCCAATTACATCGTCTTCAGTTATTTTCTTCGTTTTCGCTTTTGTCTTCGTAGCCATAGATGTGTATTTTATTAGGGGTCCCAAAAATCTTTCGTTCAGATGTAGGGACGAAAATCATTGTTATCTTTAGTAAGTAAATTTAGGGGTTATTCGCAGCATACTGTGTTAAGGGATTACGAAACAATTCGGTTTACGCAATATTTCAATAACAAAAACGTGCCCTCAAGTGAGAGCACGTTTTCAAACAACCTAACCAATAAATAATCAAAACATGATTATGACTTAATCTCTTTCTCATAGCAACTCTTTCATAATCATTTCAAATATAAGTAAATGTTTAGTCATTTGACGAATAGTTTAAACAAAAAAATGTTAAACTTTTCTTATTGCTTTTTTTTAGGATAGGATATTCCCCTCTCCTTCTACAGGTAGTTAGTGTCAGTTTGTCACGGTCATCGGCTGTGGTACTTTTTTTGACTACTGATATTCCAGTTTCAAAAAGTATTCAGTACAAAGGGATGCTTTTTTTTTAAAAATTTAAAAAACAACAAATTTCCGACATCCTTAGATAGTATCACGGGAATGCGTGGGAAACTAAAAAAAATACAATTTTATGGCAACAGGTAAGATCAATGTTTCGGTGGACAATATTTTTCCACTCATCAAGAAATTTTTATACAGCGACCACGAAATCTTTCTTCGGGAACTTATCTCGAACGCTACGGATGCGACCCTAAAATTGAGGCATCTGACCACCATCGGCGAAACGAAAGTGGAATATGGCGATCCTGTCATTGAGGTTAAAGTGGATAAGGAAGGTAAAAAAATCCACATTATCGACCAAGGCCTGGGGATGACCGAAGAGGAAGTCAAAAAGTACATTAACGATATCGCCTTTTCCGGTGCCGAGGAATTTTTGAATAAATATGAGGATGGCGCCAAAGACTCCGGTATTATCGGGCATTTCGGACTCGGATTTTACTCCGCTTTTATGGTGGCCGAGAAAGTCGAGATACTGACAAAGAGTTATAGAGAAGATGCCGAACCCATGCATTGGAGCTGTGACGGTTCGCCCAATTTCACCTTAAAAAAAGGAAAGAAAAAAGAGCGCGGTACCGAAATCATACTTCATATAGCGGAAGATTCCACCGAATTTTTGGAAGAGAACCGCATCAGCACCCTGCTACGGAAGTACAATAAGTTTATGCCGATACCCATCAAGTTCGGTACGAAAACGGAAACGCTTCCGAAACCGGAAGGCGCGAAAGAAGATGATAAGGCCCCTACCAAAGAGGTCGATAACATCATCAACAACCCCAACCCGGCGTGGACCAAACAGCCGGTAGATTTAAAGGATGAAGATTACAAGTCGTTCTACCGTGAGTTGTATCCTATGCAATTCGAGGAGCCTTTATTCCACATCCATCTAAACGTAGATTATCCGTTTAACCTCACCGGAATATTATATTTCCCGAAGTTGACCAACGACCTTAACGTTCAGAAGGATAGAATTCAGCTGTATCAGAACCAAGTGTTCGTCACGGATAATGTCGAAGGCATCGTACCTGAATTCCTGACGATGCTACGCGGGGTCATCGATTCCCCCGATATTCCGTTGAACGTATCACGTTCCTATTTGCAGGCGGATGGTGCGGTCAAAAAGATATCCTCTTATATCACTAGAAAAGTGGCGGACAAATTGAATTCACTCTTCAAGGATAATCGCGCGGATTTCGAGAAGAAATGGAACGACATCAAAATCGTCATCGAATACGGAATGCTGTCAGAGGATAAATTCTTTGAAAAGGCGGACAAATTTGCACTCTACCCAACGGTAGACGGTACGTATTTCACTTTCGAAGAGCTACAGGAGAAAATCAAGGGCAATCAAACCGATAAAGATGATACGTTGGTCATTTTGTATGCCAGCGATAAAGAAGCCCAGCACAGTTATATCAAAGCGGCCAAAGCGAAAGGCTATGAGGTGTTATTGCTAGACTCGCCCATCATTGGCCATTTGATGCAAAAACTGGAAAGTTCGAAAGAAAAAATTTCCTTTGCCCGCGTCGATGCCGATCATATCGACAAACTCATCAAAAAAGAGGAAACGGCCATCAGCAAACTGTCGGACGAGGAAAAGGAAAAGCTGAAAACGAACCTCGAAGAAGCCATAGAAAACAAAAGTTACACCGTACAGCTTGAGGCGATGGACAGTGACGCCTCCCCCTTCATCATCACCGAACCGGAATTTATGCGCCGCATGAAAGAAATGCAGCAGACCGGTGGTGGGGGTATCATGGGCATGGGCAGTATGCCAGAGATGTACAATCTCGTAGTGAACACCAATCACGAACTGGTCGGTGAAATCCTCAACACCAAGACCGCTAAAAAAAGGGAGCGATTAATAAATCAATCCGTTGACTTGGCAAGGCTTTCGAAAGGACTGCTGAAAGGTGAGGAACTGACGAATTTTATTGCCCGGAGTTATGAGATGGTGAAATAGTATTAGACGATTGAAATTTACAAAACCTGCTTCAAAATTTTGAAGCAGGTTTTTTTGTAAAGAATTATTTCTAGCTAAATATGCGGGAAATGGAAGTGCGATAAGAGAGGTTCCACAAAAATTAACATTCGACAAAGTCAGAAAATTCGATACTATCTCGAATTTATTCAATTTATCGTTGTAATGCATCCCCTAAAATTTAACACCCTACCAATCAGCGGATAGCATATCTTTGATAGTATCATTTAAACCAAATCCTATCAATGAAACTAAACCGAATTCCAATACTCTTTTTATGTTTTTGTGCTACCTACTTAAACGCGCAAGACGAATTGCCCATTAAAATCGAAGATGCCCAGATCAAACCTTTGCGACAACTGCTTGACAGCTCCCTACAGACTCGTTTTGAGGAAGAACTGAACAGCCACGCAGACTGGAAAAATTTGATTGCCCAAAAGAAAATGGCAGTGGGTATTGTCGACCTCAGTAATCCTGAAATGCCTCGCTTTGCCCGGGTGAACGGCAACTATATGATGTATGCGGCCAGCTTGCCAAAAATTGCTATTCTACTGGCGGCGACCGATGCTATCGAAAAAGGCGAACTGAAGGAAACTCCAGAAGTGAAAAAAGACATGCGCCTAATGATCAGCAAATCGAACAACCAGGCGGCGACCCGTATGATCGACCGTATAGGCTACGATAAATTGGAGGCCGTGATGACGGATCCCAAGTACGATTTCTATGATGAGGAAAAAGGTGGTGGACTCTGGGTCGGTAAACGCTACGGCGGTGGTGGGGCTACCCATCGTGAGCCCTTAAAACATTTGAGCCATGCGGCCTCGGTGACGCAGGTATGCCGCTTCTATTATTTATTGGCCAACGGCAAACTGGTGAATGAGAAACGTTCGAAAGATATGTTGGCCGCACTCGAAAACCCGGAACTGCACCATAAATTCGTGAATACTTTGGATAAAGTGGCACCCAATGCCAGATTGTTCCGAAAGTCTGGGTCTTGGCGAACCTACCACTCCGATTCGGTCTTGGTCTGGGGCGAAAATCCGATGCGGCGCTATATTATTGTCGCTTTGATAGATGATGCCAATGGTGAGCAGATTATTCGGGATTTGGTGCGACCCATTGAAAAGGTTTTAAAAAAGGACATATCTTTGGTCACTAAGTAGGCTAAGGTAATTACTTTAGGTCTGCCCGTCAGATTACGAATTTCATCCGCTACGTTCTGCCGACACGCAATGCTTATGTTCCTATACCTACCATGCTCCGCAACCTAGTCCAGAAAACATTTGATGTCCGTGAGGGGGAATTCCGCATTTCCGTGTATATGCTTTCGTATATATTTTTGGTGATTGCGGTACTGATGATCATTAAGCCGACCGTAAACGCACTTTTTCTTTCGGAACTGGGGGTCGAGCAGCTACCATTTGCTTTTTTAGCGGTTGCCATTACGGCTATAGCCAGTTCGTTCTTTTATTCCATGGCATTGACCCGCTTCCCACTCAACCGGATCATAAAGTCTACTATTTTCGGATCAGGTATTGTGTTGATCAGTTTTGGATTGCTTTTGAAATTCAATTGGGTGGGCGGCTGGTTACTGTATTTGTTCTATATATGGGTGGCGCTCTATGCGGTGCTATCAGCCTCTCAGTTCTGGGTATTGGCCAATTTGGTCTACAATGTGCGGGAGGCAAAAAGGCTGTTTGGATTCATCGGATCGGGTGCGATTTTAGGTGGAATTTTCGGGGGATACCTCACCTCGCTCCTAGCGCCGTTCATCGGTACCGAAAACCTCATCTTTCTTGCTGCGCTTCTTCTTTTGTGCTGCATCCCTTTGTTACAAAAAATCTGGAATTCAGGCATTACGAAACTGGGGAAGCAGAAGCGTCCGAGAAAAACAGCCCACGCAGCGGAAAAACCTTGGCAACTCATCAAAAAATCGAAACACCTCACCTACATCTCAGGTATAGTTACGGTCAGTGTACTGACGGCCAAACTTATTGACTATCTGTTCAGCGATTTTGCGGCAGCGGCCATCCCGGATCCCGACGAACTGACGGCTTTCTTCGCATTTTGGTTCTCTACCTTTAGCCTACTGTCCCTGACCGTTCAATTATTTTTCACCCATCGAATCGTGGGTATCTGGGGCGTGGGTTTTTCGCTGTTGTTGTTGCCCATCGGTATCTTTGCCGCAAGTATCTTCTTTTTCATAATACCCGAACTTTCTGCTATCATTGTAATAAAGGCCATGGACGGGGTAATGAAACAATCCGTTCACAAAAGTGCCTCGGAACTTTTGGCCCTACCGCTTCCGTTTGACCTAAAAAACAAGACCAAATCGTTTATCGATGTCGTTGTAGATAGTGTTGCCACCGGAATCGCCGGGTTCCTGTTAATTTTCGTGGTAAAGGGCCTTGATATGCCATCCTATTATATTGCGGCCATCATCTTGGTCTTGGTGGGAATATGGATATTTTTCATCCTTCAGGTACGCACGGAATACTACAAGACCTTCCGCAGTAATTTAGAAACCCTGACCGAACATAGCGGGAAATCCCAAAAACCGGAAGCCAAAAAAATGTCAGTGGTAAAAGGGATGCGAAACGTTTTCCAGACCGGTTCGAAGGAACAGATTCTCTTTATGTTGGGAAAGTTAATGGAAATCAATGATAGGCGTTTTGAAAGGGATGTGGAGGAATTGTTAAACCATCCATCTACAAAAGTCCGAACGGCCGCCATTCAAAATCTTTATTTTTTAAATACGGCGACCATGGTATCCAATGTCAAACCGCTTCTGTATACAGATGACGAAGCCTTGACCCTAGCCACCTTAGAATATCTGCTACTGCATGCCCAAAAAGACAGTTCGCTGATATATGACCGATATTTAGATAGCGAAAACATTCGTATTTCCGACGCCGCACTATATTGTCTGGCCAAGGAGTCTAGAGATAATGCGGTTTTAAAACGGACGTACGCTTTGCACAATCGGATCGAAAACCGAATTCATCGGAAGTTTGATGGGGAACACGAAATATCAACCTTGAGATCCCTCTTAAAAACTATTGGTGCGGCGGATGTCACAGCGCACTATCCTTTTATTAGCAAGCATTTTAAGGATAAGCGTCCCCAAGTCATAGAAGCTGCCATTTTCGCTGCTGGCCTTGCTAAAGACGATTGCTTTATTACGGATTTGGTTCAATTTTTACCGCAAAAAGAGTTTCGGAAACTCGCCATTGAGGCCCTGCATAGTTACGGCAGGGCCATGGTACCCGTATTGACGAATATTGCGATCGAGAGATTGGTGCCCCTTGAAACCTGTCGTTTTATTCCGGCCGCGTTGCAAAATTTTCCGTCTCAAGAAACTGTTCGTAGCCTTTTTCGCTTGATGGAGGATACCGATTTGTCCATCCGATTAGAAAGTACACGTGCGCTGAGCGATATCCGAAAAAACCATCCCAAACTCAAATTCGATAAATACAAGATCGTAGCCTTGATTTACGAGGAATGCAAACTGCACCACAGGACGCTCTCGGCCATGCACACGCAGATTATCATATCCTATAGAAATCGCACGAAAGCCAAAAGGGAAATCAGTGTCGAAGAACGGGACGCCCGTAGCAGTTTGTTGGAATTGTTAGAGCGTCGATTGGATGCCGGTCTGGAACGCATATTCAAATTATTGGGCCTACGCTACCCCCAACAGGACATCGAAATCGCCTACGAAGGTCTTATCAGTGACAAAAAGGAGACCCGAACCAACGCCATAGAATTTTTGGACAATCTTCTGACGGGAGACTTGAAACGCACCCTTCTGCCCATCATCGAAGAATCAGTATTGGATACCGCCTCGGATGAAGTGCTACAAAAAATCAAACACAGAGTCCCGACGGAATTAGCGTGCTTTGAACTCTTGCTCAACGGCAACGATATCAAACTGAAACTGGCAGTCTTGTACCTAATTAAGCAGCAACAGGATGAGAAATATGTGCCGCTGGTCATGAAGTACATCAAAAGTGACGACCCGAAGTTGCGGACGTTTGCGACGGAGGCTTGGGAGGGGATTCTTGCGGGTAGTTGAGGGAGCGCTAAAGTTTTACGGCTTCCGAATCAGCTTATCGATGTTGCCTGCCAAATACATATGATCGCTAGCCGAGTTTTTGCGCAGTACGTTGGTCATCAGCACCACCATATAGGTGCAGTTGTTCGGATGCTCGACAATCGCCACGGAGTTCATGAAATTCGTAACATTCCCCATATATTTTTCGCAGGCTTCGCCTTTACTACGGTCACACTTATAAAGGCTTCCTGATTTGAAATACACAGCGGCTTCTTTAAGTGCGGGCGATTGCGCATATCGGATACGGCGGTCGGTCATGTACATAAGACGCTTCATTTCTAGGCTGCTTTCTTCGTCGACTACCTTACCCTGCTCCAATTGCACCAAGAATTTCATTAGGCCTTGTGGCGATCCGATGCTTCCGCCTTTGTTTCCCACGTAGGTGTTGGCGCCCCTCGTGAAGAAACTTCCCAACCGCCATTCATCTGCGCTGATTCCCAAATCGCGCAAAGGGAGGTTTACGACATCATTACCAAGATCGGTCAGTTCTTTTTTGGGGGTTTCCTTAAAATAGGCATCCGCATCTTCTTGGGTCAAATCGGGGTATTGTTCACCAAAGGCGGCCATGAGCAGAACTTCGCGCCATACGATGCTGGCCGCTCCGTTGTTACTTACCGATAGCATATGATCCGCCCATTCGTAGAGCGAGAAAACATCGCTGGCGACGACCTGCCTTTTGACCAAGGTATTTTTTTCGATGTTGTAAATGGGAATGGTATGCTCATCGGTCAATCCCCAAACCCCGGCCTTGACGGATTTGTTCCGGAGCAGCTCGGTACGTTTTTCGAAGGAATCGGGATAGATTTTGGCGAGTTGAACAAAGAGTCCGTTCAAGACGGCCAGCTTCCCGACACTGCCCGGTTGGTAGCCCGCTTTTTCGTTACGCTCGGCATAACGGATATTGTTCACATCGGAAATATCAAGAACGGTCAAGGAATAACTTTTATCCAATCCCTTGAACAGCCCGTTTATTTCTTTTTGGAAATCCTCGTCCACGGTCATCAGGGCCGCGGCGCTATCCGACTTTCTCGAAAGTAAATTGAGCTCGATTTCGCCGTATGTTTTCATCGCGCCCGCCGGCAAAGCTGAAGCGTTTTTGATTTCACCGCTTTTGATAAGTTCCAGACGCTTTAGGCGTTTGATGCCTGTTTTTTCGTAGCCATCTATGGGATAGTAGTTCAGAACCATAAAAGAGGAACAAACGGCAAAGAGCAACAAAATAACAATAGATTTATGCATTACAATGCTTTTGAAAGGGTGATTTCTTTTTTCGTATCGATTTGAGGTGTTATAGACTCCAAATATCCCGAACTCAGTGCTTTTTTATTCTCCACGAACGGCCGTATCTGAAACAACCATAATTTGTCGTTCTGAAAACCGAGCTCTACATCATAGGCGCCATTGTAGTCAGATTTGGTTTCCTTAGGAAGGGTTTTTCGGATGGTCTTGGCATACTCGCGTATTTCATTGATGTTCTTTTCGTTCAGCACAGGTTTTTCGAAGGTTGCGGTTTTTTTGCCGGTGCCCCCAATGGTGGGCAGGCTATTGTAAAAAGTTTCCCTGGCCGGTGCCAATAAACGATAGCCGCCATCAGCATAGATGGTGTAGGTTTCGGCGGACTGCCCGTCGACCGCTCCGCCCGCACCACGGCTGAAGGCGACGGTCAAATCTTTTTCGTTACCGCTGTTTATACCCTTGGTTATCAAGACGCCGGAATAATCGACATCGACACTGGGAATGACCAAAATAGAAGGGAACACATTTTCAGGGTTCAACAAATATTTCTGACGCCACTTAAAACTGCGCTCGGTATAGGGGGATGCCCAAACTTCTTTAATGCCACTGATAATAGCTTCTTTATTTACAACGTTGAATTTGGTCAAATTGAGTCCTGCGCCGGTGAAGTCCTTCAGATCCTCCATATTGGTATCACTGCGTAAGAACACGGGGATTTCTCCCAAGTCTTTTCCTAAGATAAATTTAAAGTCTTTTTGCAGCTCGGCTATAAATTCCGATTTCAAGGGCATCTGTGCAATGGCGGCACGGAGGGTTTCTAGCTGGCGCAACTGATAGTTTTCCACTTCAGGTTCCGGTATGTTCCGGGTTCGCATTCTTTCGGCCTCGGCGAACATGGTGTTCAAGAACTTCCAATAAGAAACCGGCTGGCCAGGCATCGGCTGATTCATATGTTGCCGAAAAATGCCGAAGGGAATGACCAGGCCTTCGACCACTTTATCCGGAAACATCTTTTTCAGTTGGCCCAAATTGGCGGCCTTTGGGCCGCATAATTGTCCCGAGTCACTGGCATCGACACCGCGTAAATTCAGTACCTCTGTGTTATCTAGCCGGATTTTCTCGATGGGGACTTCGATTTTTTCGGTGTTCCGCTCTTTTACGGCGAACAGCTCCCGCTCTTGGGCGGTCATTTGCGCTTCCGGTTTTAGGATGACATTGCCTTTGTTCGAAACCGCGTAGAAGACCCTTTGACCATCGTACTTTTTAAGACTCTGCAGGTTTTCATCCGACAGGGCGGCATTGGGGATTCCCAAATTACGGGCCAAGAGCTGTACGTGCGATACCATGTTGCCTTCGGCCACCGTGGCGATACCGGCAACGGGTTTCAGATCGGTAGGGGAACGCATGAAAATATAAATCTTATCCGATGAAACTTCGACATCTTCGGGCGAACCGGCAACTACGACCAGTTCCCCAAAGGCATAGCCGGGATTGAGTCCGCGTACGGTGCTTTGGTTGGCAATGTCCATCACCTTATTGGTCAGGGCGGATTCTTTGGCGATGAAGTCACCGAGCTCGCCTACGCTTTTGCCCAAATGCAAGGCGATGGAACCTCGGATACGGTCGTCGATAAAGCCGTAGGCCTTGGGTTCGAAACCGGTGTAAATAGCTACAATATCCTGGTAATTGGCCTTGACCATGGCAGCGCTCCACTCTACCGCACCACGGGCCGTTTCGAGAACGGCGTTCAGTTCTGCTAGCGTCATTTTCTCTTTACTAGCAGTGTTCAAGGTGTTTTTGATCTGTTCGTATTCCCAAAGTTCCAAATAGCCCGCCCCGGCCGAAGCGGTGGTAAGTGCTTTAATTTTCTGAAGCTGGCCCTGCAGGGTTTCCGGTTGCCATTTGGGGGCGTTCTTAAAAAGTATTTCCTCTAGTTTAAGGGAAACAGCTAATACTTGTAATCGGGCCATGGGGCGTTTTTCATCCAAAATGCCTTTTCGGATATCCAGTAACACATCAGCCGCTGCGGCAATTAATACTGAAGGTTTTGTTTCCCCGGATTGGCTGGCGATAAAACCATCTAGAGATTTTCCAAAGGGAGTACCTTTCAGCATGTCTGCTTTCTGGGCCAGTTTTTTGATATCGATAGGTTTGAAGAAATCGGTCATGGTAGCGATGAGTCCGTCAAACTGTTTGTTCTGGGCCGCCGTCAATTTGGCCGCGTTCTTTTTCTGGAACGCCTTTACTTTTTCGATATCCGCAGCTTCCGGTTGCCCGTGGATTTTTACCCGTAGGTCCATAAAAGGCGAATAGGCGTCCGAAATAACCTTTGATTCGCTCCGCATCCGTTGGGCGAGATTGTCGTCACCGCTGTGCGGAACGTCCTTTAAAGATTGGCGCACCAAGAAATAATTTTCCTGTAAGACGTCATCCTTAGAAAGCACCCACTTGTAAAAAGCGATGCCCCACGCCTCTTCATCCTCCGCCTGTACGGCACCGCGATAATACTGTCCCTTTTGATTGATCCATCCATTATCGACAGCGCGCAGATATTTATCGAGTTGGTATTGCTTCAAACGGGAATGCTCGTTTTTGGCATCCCAAAAATCGGATGCGTCGATGTAAGTCAATAGTTGTCCCAGAAAAATATGGTAATCTTTGGCAATGGCCTCCACATCGTCTTTATATCGGGCATGTTGCACGCCGGGACCAATATCCGTGGGGCACGGATCTTTCGGGGCCCGTACGCTTCCATCGGTACAGAACCAACGGATATCTTTATACGGGCCGCGGATGTCATTTTTATACAAAGCAATTTGAGCCGCCAATTGGTCGTTGTCTATTTTTTTTTGAGCTATTGCAGTGAAGAAGATAAAGCATGTTAGAAGACATGCGATCAGTTGTTTGGTCATTTTGGTCGTTTTAGTCGCTTATCAGTACATGGAAAACTGATATTGACATATCAAAAGTACTGCCAAAATCATTAGAAAATGATAAAATCGATAGTGACGGGTACGATTTTTCTTTTGGCACTTTCAGCTTTAAGATGCTTTCGTAAGGCTTGGAGGAGTTTTAGGATTACAACCTTTAAACGAGTCGCTCAATATATTGGTGAAAACTTCAAAATTGCATCCATCTATACCGAGCTGTGCATGGTCTAAAACATTAGCTGCCACAAGAAAGATGTAAAAACTCAAAAAATACTGCAACAAAAGATAGGAGTCAGTACCAACACTTTCTAGAGTTAAAGTATAGGCATGTCGGAAATGTCTTAGTCTATCAGTTTTATATTACTATTCTGTCGGAAATGTTTACATATCCGGCGGGAATGTTATATCCACTAAGATAGTACCCATACTATTTTTGTGCCTATAAAACTACGAGGGGAGCTTTTCACTAAAGTAGTATACCTGATGTAAATGACATTATATCAGCGTACTAAGATTACGCTTCTAAGTGTCAAGTCATAGAATATTATGTATTTACTAACCCTTTAATTTAAACATTGTATGAAGATTTAATTTAAGCTTTTTGGCTTGTCTTTTTCTTTCTCATCCTACATTTTGATTGTGATAAAGACAGCGAGAATACCGTATCCTGCTAGCAGCGGTTTTTATTTAAGCGGACATTCCAATACCGGTGTTGGGTGTGTTCTGAACTAATGACATCACCGGCAAATAGAAAATTTTTAACCTGTAAATTTAATAGTTATGATTAAAAAAGTAATGTTTTGCGCAATTGCGCTTTCGATGGGTTCTATTGCTATGGCCCAAAGTACGAGTGAAGTCACTCAAGAAGGCGATGATAACACCACCGATGTAACCCAGACCGGAGGTGATCATGCTTCAATAGTATCGATTGTAGGTGACCGAAATGACGTCGACGTGTCGCAATATGACGGTTTTGAGAACTCCGCCTACGTGAACGTCACCGGTGATGATAATATCGCTAGTGTTGAGCAACTAGGTTATGATGACCTTACTGAGATTTATCAGTCAGGTAATTACAATACCGCTTATGCTTTTCAAGGGGAATCAAATGAATTTGGAGAAATTTATATTGATCAAAGTGGCGATGAAAATGAGGCCAGTTCTTCCCAAAATGGATCTTACGCTTTCAGTGAGATCGATCAGAGCGGTGATTATAATTATGCAGACGTAAATCAAGAAGGCGAGTATAATGAAAGTTATGTATCTCAAAGTGGAGACTACAATGACGCAACGGTATATCAAGCTGGTGATTACAATTACAGCGAAATCGACCAGAGTGGTTATGAGAATTATACAGATGTAAACCAAGAAGGTGATTACAACGAAAGTTATGTATCTCAGAGTGGAGACTACAACGAAGCAACGGTGTATCAGTCTGGTGATTATAGCTACAGTGAAATCGATCAGAGCGGTAATTACAATTATGCGGATGTCAGTCAAGAAGGTGAGTATGCCGAAAGTTATGTAACCCAAAGTGGAGACGACAATAGCGCAACTGTATATCAGGCTGGTGAGGAAGTTGTAAGTTACGTGACGCAAAGTGGAGACGAAAACGAGGCTGAGGTGTATCAAGATGGGTATGACGCTTACAGTACTATCGATCAGAGTGGTGATTACAATTATGCCGATGTATATCAAGAAGGTGGCGAGTATGCTGAAAGCAACGTGATTCAAAGTGGCGACTACAATAGCGCTACGGTCTTTCAAGATGGCTCGAGCACTAGCAACGTGTACCAATTGGGTAACGAAGGCGTAGTTGACGTATCGCAATATGGTGATGATCATTTAAGTAATGTGACCCAAAGTGATGGTAACGCAAACATCGCAACGGTAAGTCAATCGGGATATGGCCTTACTAGCGATATCATGCAAATCGGTTCCAATAACGTAGCCAACGTCATACAGTCGAACTAAGTCCCCACGAGGTTCGATTGCAAATGGGATGGTTGTTAGGGCCATCCCATTTTAAAAAATCGATACGTTCGTTCTCTTGATAAGGTTTAGAATGAAATCCAATTATACTTGGGTCGAGCACTAAATTTATTTGTAGTACGTAGAACCCAGTCGTTACAGCCCTTAAACACAACTCATGAATCCCAATCCATTCAATAAAAACATAATCTTATTTGGCCTAATCCTTATCGGTTTTTACCACGGGAACGCCCAAAGTGAAAATACAGGGCATTCAACTTCAACTTTAATTACCGACTTGGATATAGAAACCCTTAGCCCGGTCTCAGAAGGGCGGATGAAGGGTGAAGTGACCGACGAGAATTCAATATTCATACAACAGATAGGTTCGAATAATACAGCTTCAGCTACTATTTATGGTAAAAACAAAGAAGCCAACCTTGTTCAGACCGGATACGCCAACCGTGTCAAAATCAATTTGGCAGGGAAGACCGTTACCCACAACTTACTGCAAAACGGAAACAACAACCTTTTTCTTGAATACGGCAATTCCCCTAAATTGAATATAGATCGTAGAATTATTCAAGAAGGTAATAACCAAGGTATTGTCATTTTTGGAAGTAACTCCTTGACAGATAAGTTGATATTGAGTCAACAAGGAAGTTCAAAAACAATAACCATTAGAAACTTCAACTGATAAAAACGCACCTCAAATGAAAACTTCATCAGGACTTCTGATTTGCATTTTGTGTTTTCCGCTATGGGCCGTTTCCCAGATATATAATACAGATGTTGCCGCTGCGATAAATCTTAAAATTCAAGACAACAGCATTGTTGAAATAACAAGTTCGGTACACAACAAGACCGAAATAAGCAAAAGTTTACGATATGTGCTATCCGTGATAAAAACGGGCACAAAGTCAAAAAATAAA
>JBATUY010000269.1:0-2936 GCA_049671465.1 Pricia sp.
CGTCTACCGTATTCAAGATTCGCGATAATATCAAACTATTGGCCTATGGCTCAAAAATCGGAATCGTCGAGCCCCTGAAAAAGCTGGCACAAGGCGGTGATGCCTTCGGTGATACCGAAGACGCCTATAAAGACAACGCCTTAAACGAAGAAAATGAGGCAAAGCAAAAAGAGAAAGATGCCGAATATATCGAAAACTTTAAAAGTTTGATACGACTATATGGATTTGACAAAAGCAAAACCGCGATTCTTTTGGATAGTAGAACGACCAGCAGCCGATTTCTAGACTTTCTGGGCCAAGAAGGTATTCGCTATATCGATTTTGCGAAACGTTTCAAGCAATCCGACCAACCGACCAACCTCATCTATGACCACCATTGGAATAGCCACGGGCGGGAACTGATTGCGGAAGAAATAGCCGCTTATATCACTGAGCACAAGCGGTAATACGATTGATAAATAACCGACATTTATAGGAATTGCCTTACTCTGAACGCATTTCATCGATTTTTTATCTAATGTTTTCTTAAAAAGCGTCCAGCTGCTGCAGTTCATCGTATATTCCTGTAGTTGAACCCTAAATGAAGATATTGTGAAAGCCCCGGAACGAATGAATAAGAGCGGACTGCAAGTATGGATTGAAGCGTTGAAGGAAGATATTATCCTTTCCATTTATAACCGCTCCCCTATTATTTTTATGCTTTTCGTACGCTAATTTGAAGCCTCTATTCCTTTCAAAATTTTAATGAGGTTAAGTTGTCCTGTTTGGGTTTGATAATCTCAATGGGATAATGCTTAGCATAACGCAATCATAAATATAGATTAGGAGTTTTATTTTGAACTTTCCTTTGGTCACCGTACCACGTGAATTTATCAATCACAACCTTTTAACCCTGAATAGCTGACTTTTATCAGATATTGTACGCCGAATACCTTTTTTTATACATCTTTGGCCTCCCCGTCTTGAATTTTACCATTTTCCGTAAACGTTTGTACCTTTATAAGCCAAACATAAATTTGGTTTATTTAATGTAGAACGACCTAATTATGGCATGGCAGTATCTTTAATAAAGTTTAATCGAACCCTATAACGCAAAGCCCCACTTGAGTCGTTTACAATCACAGATAGAAGGTAACCCCCAGTACGAAATTGTTTTTACCGATTTATTCGATACGCTGATACACCGCACGGTACACCCCAACTATACCTTGAAGTTATGGGCCAAATTTATGGTCAGGGAGCTGGGACTGACCCTTGAAGTAGACCGTCTTTTTTCCATCCGCAACGAAGCTGTTCAATACGTAAGCAAACAAAAGCAACTGAAAAAAATCGAGGTCGATTATTTCGATGTCATTGCCGAGGTGTATCAACGACTTATCAATTGCGAACTGATATCCGGTATTTCGTACCCCCATTTCAGCGCGACTTTTGAAAGGGCCGACTATGTTGCTGAAACCTCTGTACAGTTCAAAAACGAGGGACTGATTGCCGATGTTCGCTCGCTCAAGGCCAAGGGATATCCTATCCATTTGATATCCGATTTTTATCTACCGGAATCTCTGATTGCCCAAATATTGGAGTTTCATGGGATGACCGATTTGTTCCAAAACCTTTTTATATCCTGTTCACTCGGCAAGAGCAAAGAAAGCGGCACAATCTATCCGCACGTGCTCGAAGAAACTGCTGCCGATTCGGCAAAGACAGTCATGATGGGCGATAATAAAGTCAGCGACGCCGATAATGCAGCGAAGTATGGTCTTCATGCCATCCACCTAAAGCATACTTCCCACAAAATACGAAACCGTAAAAATCTTTTCGGCAGTGATATCCGTGCCTTTAAAAAGGTATGCCGCGAGATTGAGGGCGACTGCCGAAAGAGTCCGCATCCGTTTAGCGAATACATACTCCATTTTTATTTCTTTACCGAAAGGTTGTACATTAAATCGAAACATGCCGGGGTCAAAAATTTATTCTTTTTGGCTCGGGAAGGTCTTTATCTAAAACGCCTCTTTGATGCCTATCAGAAGATGAACCGGTTTACCGGTCAGGAAAAAATCAATACCCATTATTTAAAGATATCGCGGCATTCGGCATTGCAAATTGCCCTAAAACCTCTGAAAGAAGAAGATTTTAAGGCCTTTAAAGGAAGTCTAGGGCGTATGTCGATACTTGATTTTTTACAGGGCATAGACATTTCGGAACATACTATTAAACATATTATGGGCGGTCTTGCGGGTGTTTCCGAAGAAGTGATATCCGAATTTTTCCGATCGGACACTTTTCTGAGCTTAAAGGAGAACGCCACCTTTGTCGCCCAATACGAAAAATATAGATTGAAGCAAAAATCGGCCTTTGCCGCCTATCTGGAGAGCTTCAACGTTGATTTTGAAAAGGAAGGCGTCCATCTGGTCGATGTCGGATGGGGCGGTACCATGCAAGAAAACCTGTATAGATATTGGAACCGAAAAATTCCCGTTACCGGATACTACCTAGGTCTTAAGGAAGTCTATAACATTCAGCCGGACACCAAAAGGTACGGGCTCAATTTTTCGATATATCCGAGCCGAAACCATACCGATGATGTACTCATGGCCAATGGGCAACTGTACGAGCAACTCTTGGCAGCGCCCCACGGTAGTACCATCGGCTATACCGACGTCAATTCAAGACCCGACGGCGTCTACTTTCACGAGGAAAACGAAAAGCAGGTTTTTGAAGAGCTGATACATCCCGTACAAGAATTTATGTTCGTTCAGTTCAAATCTGTCTTCGAAAAACTGGGGCCCATCGACTACGAGCAACAAACCGCCCAAAAATATCTTACCGATATGGCCTTGCGAAGCGGTATATTGGGCAAAAAAAAGAACGCCGTTTTTATCGATCAACTCTCCCGCGGTTTCTACCAAAACGTGGGCCAAAACAAAGTGGGTCTGGCC
>JBATUY010000270.1:0-8839 GCA_049671465.1 Pricia sp.
GAAAAAGAGGAGAATTATTTTAAGCTTTCCAACGAGGTCGACGTGGAGTTCAACGAGCTTTATAAAATAGCATCCGATATTTTTGCCGATCCCAATACTACCCATGCGAATTCCAAAAAAATCGCCAAGCACTTGTTCGATCAATCCAATCATCCGCATATCAAAAGTGGCGAAGTGTATGTGGCGCATTTAACCGGACTCCTCTTGGACAACGTGAAAACGGATGCCATCGGAATTTTCAAGAGCGAGCTCAAGCACGACTTTCTGCAGTTCGAAGAAAAGGGAAGCAATCTCGATATCGTCGTCC
The DNA here is from genome assembly GCA_049671465.1 of Pricia sp. Classification (GTDB taxonomy): domain Bacteria; phylum Bacteroidota; class Bacteroidia; order Flavobacteriales; family Flavobacteriaceae; genus Pricia. The sequence continues at coordinate 308 of JBATUY010000270.1, forward strand.
AACAGGGCATCAATATCAACAAACTCGACAAGGGATGCCTGATTTTCAACGTCGGCAAAGAAGAAGGCTACAAGATATTATCGGTCGATAGCAATCGCTATGATACCAAATATTGGCTCGAAGAATTTTTGGGCGCCACCCCCCTGGCCGACGAAAATTTTTATACCAAGAACTACCTTAAGTTCTGCCAAAATTTCGCCAAAGACGTCGTACTGCCCGCGGAGGACAAGCAACAAGAAGTGCTGTTTATGAACCGTGCCGTCAACCACTTCGCCAAGAACGACAACTTCGAGGAAAGCAATTTTCTGAACGAGGTCATGGAAAACCCGGAGTTCATCCCCGAATTCAAGAACTACAAGGTTGAAAAGGGACCCAAATACAGCGTCGAGGATGTTTCTAACTTCAACATCGCCAACAAAGCGGTGTCCGACGCCCGGAAAAAAATCAAGAACGTCATCAACTTAGACACGCACATACAGATCAAAATGGATTTTATAAATCCGGAATCTGCCCAAAAATTTGTGGAGAAAGGTTGGGACGAAGAGAAGCAGATGTATTATTATCTTGTTTACTTCAACAAAGAAGAGAAAAGTTAGACGTTTCGGGCAACTATAGCTTTATCCGCTGCTCGATTATCTGTTTCATACTCACATCTTGATAGTTACGGCGTACGAAGTTAAGTGCTAAATCAAGTACCTCGCCCATAGTTTTGCATTTTTTAAAATTACTGTCCAAAGTCAGTTCAAAGATTTGCTCCTTGAGCATTTCCGTATTTCCATCGGTAGAAATAGCATCCTGTTTTGCTATGGCCCGCAGCCTTTTAATGCGGTTTCCGGAACTGAGAATACGTTTTGCGACTATGGAGCGCTCCTCCAACTTGTACTGGTCTACGGAGTCGTGCAAAAGTTTATGGCGCACGAGCTCGACCATCTGATAATTCTCCTTAAAAAATTGCGGGCGGTAGACTTTTAGCTTTCCCTCATAACACTGCTGATCGAAATCAATGGCCCTGATACGGTATACCACATGATCAAAGTCGTGTACCGGCACGATGACGTAATTGTACGAGCGCATATCGCCTAAAAGCCGAATCATGCAGCGTTCGTTGAATTTTACGAATTCCTTGGCCAGTTGCGCCTTTTCCGACTCTGTACAGCTGGGCAGCATATCCTTAATAAAAACATCGCCCGGAATACCCGCGATATGCTCCTCTATCAAGGTGTCTTTATACACCAAAAAGTTCAGGTTATAGGGCGATAACATATGCTCCAACTCCAAGCCATAGATTCGGGAGGCATCTGTTTTTTTGATATAAAAATAGGTGAAGTTGTCGTTGAGAATATTCCGGATACGAATGCGAAAAGGTTTGGAATTGCCAAAGGTACAGTAATCTACGGCATCAACGTTCAAGTATTGGTGAATGCTGTTGCTGCCATCGGAATGCAAGATAGAATATACATTTTTAAGGCTGTTGTCGATTTCTTGGCGTTCGAATTCCGGGTAGTAGACCCGAATCCAAAGCGTATCTTCTTCGTTCGAGTCATAGACCACGACCGACCCGGAAAAGCGTAGGAGATCTTCGTAAAAAATGGGGATTTCAATTTTACGGTTGTAGTGCTCGAGATAGGCATCGAGCTTCTCGTTGACCGGATAGGCCGGTTTTTTCTTCGACATCAATCGTTCTTCGGACATAATTTGGTTTTATTTGTAACAAAACTACGGTTTTGTCGTCAACTAAGTGGGGCGCGTCATTTTCCGAACGCATCCTAGAAAATAATGACCCCCTTAAAATACTTCGCGTTTTGGAAAAAATTCTTACCGTCAACCACCTCAGCAAAAATTTCGGCGCGCTGACCGCTGTCAACGACCTGTCGTTTACCATCGAAAAAGGAAATGTCTATGGTATTCTTGGTCCGAACGGTAGCGGCAAATCGACCACCCTGGGCATCGTTCTCAATGTCGTAAATCGGAGCAAGGGCGACTTTGCATGGTTCGACGGCAACACCTCGACCCACGAAGCGCTGAAGAAAGTGGGCGCTATCATCGAACGCCCGAATTTCTACCCGTACATGACCGCGGTTCAAAATTTGAACTTGGTCTGCAAGATCAAGGAAGTCCCGAATACGAAAATCGAGGAAAAATTGGAGTTGGTCGGGCTGCTTGACCGTAAAGACAGCAAGTTCAGAACCTTTTCATTGGGCATGAAACAACGCCTGGCCATCGCCTCTGCCCTACTGAACGACCCTGAGATACTGATTCTGGACGAACCTACGAACGGACTCGATCCGCAGGGCATCCATCAGATTCGCGAAATCATTAAAAAAATCGCCTCCGAGGGTACGACCATTTTACTGGCCTCCCATTTACTGGATGAGGTGGAAAAGGTCTGTAGCCACGTGGTCATCCTCAGAAAAGGCAAGAAATTATACTCCGGACGGGTCGACGGCATGCTGGCCAGTCACGGTTTTTTCGAGCTGCGGGCGGCAAACACCGAGCGATTGACCGATTTTCTGGAGAAGCACGCCAGTTTCGGGGCGGTAAAAGTTGAAAACGGATTGATTACGGCCATCCTCAAGGAGCAAATGGATGCTACGGAACTCAATAAAACGCTATTCGATCAGGGTATCATGCTTTCCCATCTTGTAAAAAGAAAGGAAAGTCTTGAAGAGCAATTTTTGGAATTAACAAAGAATCAGGCCAATTAAGGCGCGCAACACAACACTAATGGTACGACTTTTACAGATCGAGTTTATAAAACTTTGGAACAACAGGGCGAGCAAGGTATTGATCATATCCTATTTTGTGCTATTGACATCCATTGCCCTGGTAGCCGCCATCAAATTCGACATCGGGCCCATTCAATTCCATCTAGCCGATCAGGGTATCTTCAATTTTCCCTACATCTGGCATTTTAACACGTTTATAGCGGCACTCTTCAAGCTTTTTCTGGCCATAGTTATCGTATCGATGATGTCGAACGAATATAGCAACAAGACCATCAAGCAAAACCTTATCGACGGCCTCTCGAAAAAAGAATTCATTCTATCCAAATTTCTGACCGTCATCTCCTTTGCCCTGATTTCGACCGTTTTCGTATTCGTAGTTTCCCTCGTTCTCGGTTTGGCCTATTCCGATTTTAACGAGCTTTCCATTATTTTTTCCGATTTGGAGTTTCTGCTCGCTTTTTTCGTCAAATTGGTCGGTTTCTTTGCCTTCTGTCTTTTTCTGGGCATATTGGTAAAACGCTCCGCCTTTGCCTTGGGGTTCCTGATATTATGGTCTATTCTAGAACAGGCTTTATTCGGGATACTAGGATGGAAATTCGTGGCTTGGGATACGGCAAACGCGATAAAGGGATTTTTTCCACTTCAGGCCATGTCCAATCTGATCAACGAACCTTTTTCGCGATTGAAAGCGGTACAATCCATCGCCACCGAAATTGGGGAAACGGTCGTTCTGAACTATCAGGTGCACTGGTACGAAATCGCCATCGTACTCTGCTGGACGGCCCTGTTCGTTTATTTGTCTTTCGCGCTGCTCAAAAAACGCGACTTGTAACCCTAGTCCGTACAGGTATTCTATAAATCGGTAGTCCGTTTCTGACGCACCTATTTCTATCCCGGATTTTCTACTGGATTACCCGTAGATTTTCATCGTGATTTTCTTGTATTTATCGAATCGCTTAAATATCCATTCGCTAATTGTACTATATTGTTCCACAGAACAGTACACCCGATATGAAAAAAGTATTCCTGCCCGTATGTCTCCTATTTTTTGGATGGGGATGGGCACAAACGGCGAACGATTGCTCCAATGCCATTGTGGTCTGCGGCAATAGTGTTATCACCTCAAATGTTTCAGGCTTTGGCACTCAGGAATTGGATGGCAGCAGAAATCCTTGCGAATTTTCGGAAGTCAATAGTTTATGGCTGCAGTTGAACATTGACCGGACGGGTACATTGGAGTTTACCCTTACCCCCGATTCCAAGGATATAGAGGCCGATTACGATTTTTATATCTATGGCCCGAATTTTAACTGTGGTAATTTTGATGCACCGGTGCGCTGCTCGTCGACCAACCCCGAACAGGCAGGGCTGACCAGTAACCTTACCGGGTTGCGGGCCGGGGAAATCGATGAATCGGAGGGTCCCGGGCCGGCAGGTAACAGTTTTATCGCGCCCTTGGATGTCGTTGCGGGGGAAACTTATTTTTTGCTCATCGATCGCCCCGAAGGCAACGGCGGATTCAGCTTGGATTGGCAGGGAAGTTCTGATTTTGTCGATCCACCGGTCATCAATTTCGACATTGATCCGATCAGCGCTTGTTTTGCGGATGCCGGTAGCCCAGTTGATCTGACCCTGAATGCAAATCAAATTACTTCCGACCCAAGCATTTTTTATGAATACTATCGTTCCAGGGAAAATGCTTTTGATGGGGTGCAGGAAATTAACAATCCGACCGCCTATCCTATTGATAGTTCGACCACCGTTTTTATCAAGGGTACCAGTGGCAACAGCTGTTTCGAAATCGTAGAGCAGCGCATTAACATCGACGCCCCCTTCTCGGCCGACCTGAGCTATACCGCCTGTGACGGCGATAACAACGGGACCGAAACCTTCGAGCTTCAGCCCATTTTTGAGGATATCGACGGCGGCCTTCAAACCCCCTCGAACTACACGGTAAGCCTTCATCCCACCGAAAACGATGCCGACAATAACATGGCAGCGCTCACCACGGCCACCTACGAGACCTCCGATGGTACTATCTACGCACGCATAGCCTCAAATACCGATGCTACCTGTTTTTTGACCGTGCCCGTTACCTTGGTCCTGCTCGATACTCCGGTAGCCCTACCCGCAGAACTGGTACAGTGCGACGTAGACGTGGCCAATTCGACGGACGGTCTTACTACGTTCGACCTGGAGCAGATTTTCGAAACCGTTACCGCTACAGAAAGCTTTGACTATCTCTTTTACGAGAGTGAGCAATTACGCAATCTGGACACTCCGATTGCCAACATCCAAAATTATGTGAACACCACGCCTTTTTCCCAAACCCTTTACTACAGAATTAGTACGGAAACCTGTGAGAGCCTTGGGGAAATCGATCTCAACGTAGTGTCGACCACCGTAGAACCGACCGCCCAAAGTCCCCTGATATCCTGCGCTTCCGATTTCGGGGGTGCCAGTTTAGAGGCATCCTTCGACCTTGACGGCTTTCGTGCGGCGAACTTTCCCGATTCCGATATTGCCTTTTACGCCACTTTAGAAAATGCTTCCTTGGAGCGTGGTGCCCTTTCCGGCGAAATCACGTCCGGCAATACCACCATCTACATCCGAATAGAAGACGACAACCAGTGCCGTACCATAGCATCGCTGGAATTACGGGTCAATCCGCTTCCGGAAATCGATTTGGCCGATGAATTTTATATCTGTGAAGAAAATCCCGACTTGGAAATTAGGGCGCCTACTGGATTTGAAAAGTATACATGGGCCAGAATTGACGCGGGAACGATTACGGAAATTGGCACCGCCGAAACTATACGCCCCACCGCGGCCGGAGAATACCGTCTGATCGTTGAGCAATCGACCGTGATAAACGGCCAATCGATCCTTTGTACCCATCAAAAAGATTTTACCGTACGGCCCTCGAACCCGGCAACGATTACCGATATTTTCATAACCGGCACAGGTAATGAGACAGCGCTCGACATTCGCGTTAGCGGCGACGGAAACTACGAATATTCCATTGATGGCGCCACGTACTCTGATAGCAATATCATCGAAAATATCGCCTCAGGCACCGTTACCGTTAGCGTTCGCGATAAAAATGGTTGCGGCGAAGTACAAGAGACGGTATCAGTATTCGGATACCCTAATTTCTTTACGCCCAACGGGGATGCCGTTAACGACTTTTGGCAAATTATCGGCGCCGACCCCGAATCCTCGACCACGGCCAACATCAGCATCTTTGACCGCTACGGAAAATTTATCGGCCAGATAGACCCTCTGGGCCAGGGTTGGGACGGTACCTTCAATAGTACGCCCCTGCCCGAATCGGATTACTGGTTCAAAGTACGTATCAGTGGCCAGCGCGAGGTGAAGGGGCATTTTAGCTTGAAAAGATAAAGGCACAATTAATCAAGGAAGTTCCTCTCAAGAAGATTCTCTCCGGACAGTTTCCCAAAAGTGGTCGCATCCAAATAATTACCAGGTCCATTACCATGAAATCCTTCATCTTTCGTAATTTTAGGAAATGAAATTCAAGGTAGTATCAGAGTTCAAACCGACCGGCGACCAACCGGCGGCCATCAAACAACTGACCGAGGGGATGGAGTCCGGCGAACGCTATCAGACCTTACTCGGCGTTACCGGTTCGGGCAAGACCTTTACCGTGGCCAACGTGGTCGAGCAGGTGCAGCGGCCTACTTTGGTCCTCGCACATAACAAGACCTTGGCCGCACAACTCTATTCGGAATTCAAGCAATTTTTTCCCGATAACGCGGTGGAGTATTTTGTATCTTATTATGATTATTACCAGCCGGAAGCCTTTATTCCGACATCGGGACTCTACATCGAAAAAGATCTTTCCATCAATGAGGATATCGAAAAACTTCGCCTAAGCACCACCTCATCTTTACTTTCCGGACGTCGTGATGTCATAGTGGTCGCCTCGGTATCGTGCCTTTACGGTATCGGAAACCCGGTGGAATTCAAGAAAAACGTAATTTCCATCAAGAAAGACCAGGTCATTGCGCGTACCAAATTTTTGCATCAGTTGGTACAGGGCTTATATTCCCGAACTACGGCGGATTTCAAAAACGGAAATTTTAGGGTCAAGGGGGATGTGGTAGATGTTTTCCCCAGTTACGCCGACCACGCTTTCCGTATCCATTTTTTTGGGGATGAAATCGAGGAAATCGAGGCGTTCGATCCGTTCAACAACAATGTAATCGAAGTTTATGAAAGCCTGAATATCTATCCGGCCAATATGTTCGTCACCTCACAGGATGTCCTTCAAAACGCGATTCACAATATTCAGGATGACCTCGTCAAACAGATCGACTACTTCAAGGAAATCGGAAAGCCTCTGGAAGCGAAACGCTTGGAGGAACGCACCAACTTCGATCTGGAAATGATTCGCGAACTCGGCTATTGCTCCGGTATCGAGAACTACTCCCGTTATTTGGACGGTCGCCTACCGGGCACCCGCCCTTTCTGTCTTTTGGACTATTTTCCAGATGACTATTTGATGATCGTTGACGAAAGTCACGTCACGATTCCGCAAGTACATGCCATGTACGGTGGTGACCGCTCCCGGAAGGTGAATCTGGTGGATTACGGCTTTCGACTGCCCGCGGCCATGGACAACCGCCCCTTGAAATTCGAGGAATTCGAAGCCTTACAGAATCAGGTCATCTATGTAAGTGCCACCCCAGCCGATTACGAACTGCAACTTAGCCAAGGGGTGTACGTAGAGCAAGTCATACGCCCCACGGGACTTTTGGATCCCGTTATCGAAATTCGCCCCAGCCTAAACCAGATCGATGATCTGGTGGAAGAGATTCAACAGCGGGTGGAGAAGGACGAACGTACACTGGTCACGACACTCACCAAGCGCATGGCCGAGGAACTGGCCAAATACCTGACCCGGATCAATGTCCGCTGCCGGTATATACACAGCGACGTCGATACGCTGGAACGCGTCGAGATTATGCAAGATCTTAGAAAGGGCATCTTCGATGTACTCATCGGAGTCAACCTGCTACGTGAGGGCCTCGATCTCCCGGAAGTTTCATTGGTCGCCATTTTGGATGCCGACAAAGAAGGTTTCCTACGTAGTAACCGCTCCCTGACCCAGACCGTGGGCCGCGCGGCCAGACACCTCAACGGAAGAGCCATCATGTACGCGGACAAAATTACGGCCAGCATGCAAAAAACGATGGACGGGACCGACTACCGGCGCGAAAAGCAGATGGCCTATAATGAGAAACACAATATCGTACCCCAGGCCCTAAAGAAAAATCTGGACAGCGCGTTGGCCAAAAACTCAGTCTCCACCTACCATTTTGTAAAAGAGGAACTGCGCGCCGCCGAACCGGATTTGGAATATTTGACCAAAGAGGAAATCGAAAAGCTGATTCGCACCAAAAGAAAAGCGATGGAAAAAGCGGCCAAGGAATTGGATTTTATGCAAGCCGCCCAGTTGCGCGATGAAATCAAAATGCTTCAAGAGCAAGATTAGGATTTTTGACCGCGAGCCTTCCGGCCATCCTTCTACATAAAATTGAAGCCTAAAATCATCTACGATCCTTCGTAATTCATAGCTGCAATTTCAAGATTGATACCTTGGAAAAAACAGAATATTTGTGGGGTAAACTGTACCGGCAACTGATATTAACGGCTTCATTGCCTCTCGGCATGAAATTTTAGCGATAAAATTATTATTTAAAGTAAAAATTCATATAATATATTTTATATATCTGATTTAATGATAATTAAATATATATTTTAGACTTGTCTAAAAAATAAA
>JBATUY010000271.1:0-3523 GCA_049671465.1 Pricia sp.
TAAAATATTTAAGTGATTTATATTTCCCCTATTGATTTAAAACAGATTAAATTTTAAGGGGTGTTTGTTCTTTTCTTCTGTGCACCGCACAATGGATAGAGTGGGTTTTGTCAAGACTTTTCGGGAATAAATCAGGTGTGTTTGCGACGTAGTAAATCCGCCTTTTTCGGCGGATTTCAAGGAAGTAGAAACCTTATTTTTCACTAAAACTTGTATAGTCTTGACAAGTTCCATAAGGGCATTAGCAATTCTTTTAAACGCAGTTGCGTTTGAGCGTACCGACAGTTAGGCGAAATAAGCAGCTGGGTTTAATTTAGAATTGGTTATGTCGTGCCTGTTTTTCGACGACCCGAAAAACAACAAAGGCTTTATCCATTATAAACCCCTTAAAATGTGTAAGGCAGCGGTTTGGTTTTTAAGGATTTTCGAGTGAGGGCTCAAGAAGTCCGCGCCGAAAATCCTGTCAAGAAAATCAAGCCGATGGCTTTCCGATGTAAAAGCGGACTTAATTCACGATTTTGGCTCTGGAATGAAGTGTTCCTTCCCAGCGCAGCGGGAAGGTTTAGCGGAATGGAAAGCTGAAATTGGGGATTGTGTCCAAGACTTTTGTAGTGAAGCTCTTTTCCCGAAGTGAAGTGGTTGCCTGCTTTTTCAGCAGGCGAGCGTGGAATGTAGGGGAATGTGCTGAGTGGTTAATAAATTATCCTTTTAAAACAAGCTGGGTTTTTTAAGAGAAGTAATAATCAGTAGATGAAAAAACCCTTTTATCTACAGTATCTTTTTCTCTGTTTCATTCAACTCGTTTTTTCATCATATTCGCATAGTTCGTAAACAACACATTCTTGGCACTTTGGTTTTCGCGAAATACAAATATTGCCACCGTGCTGAATCAGCCATTCGTGAGCGTGCTTTTTATACTCTTTCGGTGTAATATCGTTGATTATATCTGCCGTTTCTTTACTACTCTTAGTTTCTACTATGCCCAAACGGTTTAAAAGGCGATGTACGTGAGTGTCAACAGCTATTGTCTCTCCACCGAAATTGAAGTTCATAAGTATGTCAGCTGTTTTGCGTCCAACTCCTTGAAGAGACATCAATTCTTTTTTGGTTTTTGGCACCTCGCCATCAAATTCCTCGATTACCTGTCTACATAATTCTTTTAAATGTTTTGTTTTTTTATTGTAATGAGCAACCGGTCTTATCATTTCGGTTAGTTCTTCATCTGTCAAAGCGATGATTTGTTCTGGTGCGGTAGCTTCTTCATAAAGCGCGTTACAGGCTCTAACTACTCGCTTTGTATGTGTCATTGCCGATAGCATTACCGAAACAAGGCTTTTGAAATCCGTACTGTTCAATCCATTATTATCCCATTCGTTGTCGGTTTCAGCAAATACATTATATTCATCACTTAATATTTCATAAATTTTTTCAAGATTCTTTTTTGCCATTGCCCGTTTAGTTGTTCTGATTAAGTAACAGATTGATATGGTGGTTTATTTGCTCAATTTGTTTGGCCTCTATAGTTTTTGAAGTGATATCATTTATAATTTCTTCTTGTTCATCTTTGTTTAATGATTTGAACGAACCCTTTACGCCGGCATCTTCAAAACATTTGAGAATTTCCGAATTGTTATTGATTCTGTCGTGTGTATGCAGGTATAATGTTACCGTAACTTTATCACCACCACTTTTACCGATTGCATTTCTGATTTCTTCGTTTATTGAAATCATTTTATCTTCTTCCTTCCTTGGTGCCAAATTCATTTCTTTCAACTCGTAATCATCAAGCAAACCAGAAACCTTTAGCGAACCCCAAGTTCCATCTATATCGGCTGTATTTGGTATGACAATATGGTATGTCCAAGCTCCATTTCCTTTTTTATAGACTAATTCAAGCTCTTGATTATCGACAATTTTCTTCATTCTGTTATTTATTTGTAATTTTTTGGTATTACAGAAAACGCGTTGCAAAGTATAAAAATAATATTATCCTTTTTCCTTTTTAAGGAATACGCAACGTATTTTCTTTTTGGAAAATTATAAAGCGGACTTAATACATAATTTTGGCTGTGGAATGAAGTGTTCCTTCCCAGTCCCGAAGTTTCGTGACGGGAAGGGTTAGCGGAATGGAAAGCTGAAATTGGGAATTGTGTCCAAGACTTGTGTAGTGAAGCTCTTTGCCCGAAGTGTAGTGGTTGCCTGCTTTTTCAGCAGGCGAGCGTGGAATGTAGGGCAATGTGCTGAGTGGATTGGAAGTAACAGTTTGTTATATTTAGATATCCAGTTTAAGGTACTGGACAAACCATTATTAACTTTATGCCATTGCATAAACTTCGTCAAACAGCTTTTTATCCAACCGTTCTTGCTGGCCAAAGCTTTTCTTTAAGACATTGTGAAGTACTGAATTAAACGCATTATAGCCCAACCAGAGATTTGGTTCTTCATTGAGCAACAAGGCTTCATAGTTCAAGATTTCTATGACCTCACGAGACTTTTTCGACGGGTCGCTGTTCTTGTCGCTACATTCATACCGAAACAGTTTTGTTTTGTCAAGAATCGCTTTCACAAATTCTTGTGTATCGATGATTTTAAATTCTTTCATATTGTCAAATTTCTCGGTAATGGTATAGAATTCATTGTCCAGAAACTTATCGAATAGATTTTTCAGCCTGGGCATAATCAGGTGTGTATTGTTCTTACTGTGCTTTATGGAAAACTCGATTTCTGCCTGAGAAACGTGCAGACCGTTTGAGCACACTTCTCTATAAAACCCGAAGTGTCCAGAGGTCTTTTCACTTCCATCATAAGAGTTCTTAAACCGAAGCATCGGTAGTATCAAGTCTTTATCGTTCTTTACCGTAAACTGGCTTTTATCATCGATAATAAAATCAGTAATGAACGACCTATCGTTTTTATTGATGGTGCGTTTGTGGAAATTCAGCTGTGCATCGGTCAGCATTTCTTCAGCTTTCTTGAAGAACAGTTGATTCGGAATATGACCATAGCTGTTCGATACCACGTTGACAATTTTGCCATTTGAGACAATGACATTTTCAAGCCCTCTTCGGGATTCCATCTGTGTCAGATTTTTTAAGGATTTCATTTCTGATGGAACAAAGATTTCATCCTGTTGTAAATTTTTTAAATACATAGCTTTTGAATTTAGATTAAACATTTTCTGATAATACTCGGTAATAGTTGGGATGCTTATCCCTGTAATAAGCCAAGTGACTTTCGCCACTATCAATGTTATAATTTTCACTACTCGATTGATAATGCATTTCAGCTTGTTGTAGCGAAATTTTAGGTTTTTCAGATACTCGTTTCATAATGATATAATTTGATTAAACAATATTTGAGCAGTACCCAAACGGAAGCTAAAATCTCAGCTCAAAAGGAAACGGAATAAATTAGCGATGGCAGAAGGAATGGCTTTATGCCGTAGTCTTTTAATGGGTGTATTTTACGAGTTTATCTTTGCGCTAACTATTGATTGATAACCCCTTCCTTATCAACCCATCTT
>JBATUY010000272.1:0-2684 GCA_049671465.1 Pricia sp.
ATGGAATGAAAAAAAGTAAATAAGTTTGAGTAGACGGTGATGGCGATGAATGAAGTCTTTATTGTCTGATTTTGTCCGTAAAATCAGCAATAGCATTTACGCCGTGCTGGGTCAAGTGCTTGATAAAGGCCGACCCAATAATTGCACCTTTTGCTGTTTTGGTCGCTTGGTCAAACGTCTCCTTATCCTTGATTCCAAAACCGACGATTTGCGGATTGGATAATTGCATGCCTGAAATTCGTTCAAAGTAATCGGTTTGCGTGTTTCCAAAGCCTTCGCCAGAGCCGGTGACACTTGCCGAACTGACCATGTAAATAAATCCCTTGGATATCTCGTCAATAAACCGAATGCGTTTTTCCGAGGTCTGCGGCGTAATCAAGAAAACATTGATTAAGCCGTACCTTTCAAAGGTTTCTTGATATTCTTCGTGATATACCTCGACCGGTAGGTCGGGAATGATGAGTCCGTCTATACCGGTTTCCTTACATTTTTTACAAAAAGCTTCCACACCATATTGAAGCATGGGGTTGAAATAGCCCATAATTATCAGTGGAATCGAAACGGAATCCCGAATATTTTTGAGCTGCTCAAAAAGGATTTCGCTAGTCATTCCGTTTTTAAGTGCGGCGGTCGAACTTTCCTGTATAGTCGGCCCGTCTGCCAAGGGGTCGCTGAACGGGAGTCCGATTTCAATCATATCGACGCCGTTCTTTTCTAAGTCCTGAATGATTTTTACGGTATCCTTCAGGGAGGGATATCCAGCCGAGAAATATATGGAAAGGAGTTTGCCGTCGGAGGCCATTTTCTCTTTAATACGATTCATGTACTTCTTCTTTGTTGAAAGACCCTGTAGATTTTAAGAGGGTTGGTATCCCTTTGCTGTTCTAAGGTCAATATTTAAATTTAGATACTTCAAATTTCAAAGCTTGTTCTACTCCCGTTGAGGTGTCATAGGTCATCAGACGCGTTTCAGCGGTAAGCGACCATGTTACAGTTTGAAGTAATCGATATAGGTCTGTAAATCCTTATCGCCTCGGCCCGATAGGTTGACCACGACGATATCGTTTTTTTCAAACTTACGATGGTCGAATATCGCAAAGGCGTGAGAGGTCTCGATGGCCGGGATGATACCCTCCAATTGTGACATCTCGAGTCCCGCGGTCATAGCCTCATCGTCAGTAACAGAAATAAATTCCCCACGGCCCGATTTGAACAGATGGGCATGCATGGGGCCAACACCCGGATAGTCGAGTCCGGCAGAAATCGAATAGGGTTCGGTGATTTGTCCATCGGTCGTTTGCATCAGCAAGGTTTTGCTGCCATGAATAATACCTAATTTACCAAGTGCAGAAGTTGCGGCACTTTCGCCGGAGTTCACACCCTTTCCGGCAGCTTCGACAGCGATGATGCCCACATCGGGGTTGTCAAGGTAATGGTAATAAGTGCCGGCGGCATTGCTTCCTCCACCCACACAGGCCACCACATAATCTGGATTTTCGCGTCCTTCCTTTTCCATCAACTGCCATTTGATTTCCTCGGATATGACGGACTGAAACCGCGCCACCATATCAGGGTAGGGATGAGGCCCTACGACCGAACCAATGATATAATGCGTATCAACAGGGTTATTGATCCAATCTCGAATGGCCTCGTTGGTAGCATCTTTTAAGGTACGGCTACCGGAAAGTGCCGGCCGTACTTCCGCGCCTAACATTTTCATTCGGGCGACATTAGGCGCCTGACGGGCGATATCGATTTCTCCCATATAAACGATGCATTCGATGCCCATCAGAGCGCAGACTGTCGCGGTAGCAACACCGTGCTGTCCGGCGCCGGTTTCTGCGATGATTCGGTTTTTGCCCAGTTTTTGTGCCATCAAAATTTGTCCGATGGTGTTGTTGACTTTGTGGGCACCCGTGTGGCATAGATCCTCTCTTTTTAGATAGATTTTCGTCCCATATTTCTCTGATAAACGTTTGGCGAAATAAAGAGGGGTAGGACGCCCTACATAGTCTTTTAGCAACTGATCGAATTCCTCTTTAAAGGAAGGTTCTTGCATAATGCGGATGTAGTTCTCGCGGAGCTCTTCACAATTGGGGTAGAGCATTTCGGGAATGTAGGCTCCGCCAAACTCGCCGTAGTAGCCTTTTTCGTTTGCGTGGTATGTCATAGCATTTTTTCTTTTTTAGTTGATGTGTACGGTAGATGGCGTTATTTCAATTTTATACACCAATGACCGATCTTCAGTAGGTAAAAGGCTTATCAAAATTTGCTTAACCAGATTGTTAATTTCGTAAATTAATCACCTCGCTCATACAAATTTTATTGAGTTATTTTTTTGATTAGCTCATTCAACTTGTCAATATTTTTCAAACCTGGCTTTGTCTCAAACTTACTATTCACATCAATAGCGTAACAGTATTCTGCTTGTGGTCGTTGACTAAACTCCTTTAGAGCCTTCGCATCTTCAAGTCCGATACCACCACTCAAAAAATAAGGTTTGGTCGAGGGGTAGTCTTTGAGTAAGCTCCAATCAAAAGTATAGCCGTTTCCACCAGGGAGTTTGCCTTTTGTGTCAAAAAGATAATAATCACAAACTTCTTCGTAGGGTTTGAGGATGCTGAAATCGAAACTGTCTTTTACAGAGAAGACCTTAATGATTTTGAGATTGGTCTTTGTAAGAG
>JBATUY010000273.1:0-3612 GCA_049671465.1 Pricia sp.
CCCTCCAGGCCCCGTCTCTCTCTATTAAATCTTCCGTCTCATTTGTGTTGCGGATTCGCAACGCATATTCGACTTCCTTGTTATATGGTTCCTTCCGCCGGCCTTTCGTGCCGACGGTCGTTTTTATGTCCACAGTATGTCAATGAACTTTCCTAAAATCCGCCTTTCCGTTTCCCACGATCGCTCGTTTGTCTCTCAAAGCGGGTGCAAATATAAGAGGGTTTTTTAGTTTGCACAACCTCTTTTGCGAATTATTTTTAAATATAATTAATTCAAAGGATAGCTAACTGTACAAAGATGCATCCAACCCTATACTATTCAGGCATTTGAGAACATCCGAAGCACTAAAAAAATTATGAAAAAAAGTTCCAGACCAGACCAAATCGTATCACAAAATCCCTATACGGATAATTCGGAGCCGAATAATAATCCCTCGTTTCGGTGAAACCGGAGTTGAAATGTTCGGCTTTTAGATAGATTCGGGTCTGCTGTATCTTGGCATTGATGAAAAAATCCAACATGGGATATCCCCCTAACTTCTCATCGTTCTGGATATAAAACTCCCCAAGAAGCGGATTGTAGGCATCCATAGTATACGATGTAAAGTATTTAAACGTGACCCCGGTCTGCAGGTACATGGCCTTTTTAAAAACGTCCGAAGAAAAGTAAAAGGTATTGCGCGTCACCCATTCCGGAACGTTCAGCACGTTATTGGCCTGTGAGACATTTTGGTACATTATTGTGTTGTTCAATGCGAAACCGCCCAAACGGAACTCCTTATTATACTTCACCTTCGTATGGTTCAGCACGTTGCTTTCCTGAAACGGCTTTATTACAGAATTCTCGACACCTTCTTCCGCCACAAAACTTGGGTCTGAGGCGAAGTAACTATAATTATCGACGGTGGTATAATCGACGGAAAGATTTCCCCACAGTTCCGACTCGAAATGGAAACCCGCCCCATACACCTGCTCCTTTTCGAAAACGGATGCATTCGACCAGTTGAAGTTGCGATAATCGCTTTGATAGAGCAAATAGTTAAAATCGGGCATGCGTGCCGATGCATGGGCCGAAACGCTTAGCTTGTGCCTATCGTTGAGCCGGTATCCGGTGGAGGCATTGAGTAAATTACCGCCAAGGTCGCCCGAAAGATTGTATTTAAACTCGCCCTCAAGTTCGAATCCCTTTATCTTCTTTTCATATGTACCCCCGACAGCGATTTCCTCCCCTTTTAAACGACTCGGAATAACACTGCCGTCTTCGGTTATCAACCTACTGTTAAAAAAATAATTGTAATTGTAAAGGGACAGATTGCCCTGCAACCTGCCCAAGGTGGCATTGTAGAACTCGGCATTCACCTCGTTGTACATGGCCTTCAGTTGGGCCCTGTCTTCAATGTCCGCTACAAACCTATCCCCAAAATAAGTACTTGCTTGGGTCTGCCCGAACGTATAATATTTGGTTTCGTAATTGAAAACATGCCCGATTCCCAACGAAGTTCGCTCCACACGGCTTGAATCTTTGTTTTTCTTTATCAGTTTATAATAATGATCGAAATAGTACCTTTTTCCCAATATCTTGTTATCGGCATCGTTAAATCTAATATCCACTTTTCTTCGGTCGCTGAACTCGGGATCACCGGATTCGAATTGTTCTTCTTTATTGATTAACCCTCCATTGGCCTGTAACTCGATGTCTTGCGCGGCGATGTGTCCCCGTATCCGGTATCTGTCGTTCTTGGTAACGTAATTGGCCGTGGTAACAAAATTGCCAGATTCGGCCTGGTCGGACAAATATTTGCCCAAAGACCGGAAGCCTTTGTATCCCAGCGAAAAATTAAAGCGGGGTGATGTATTAAAGGTAAGCATGGCATCTAACAACTGCCCTTCTTCAAAGGTGGTCTTGAAAAAAAGGTCGGTCATGGGGGTGGCCACATTGTAATAGTCGATATCACGGACTTCCGCATAATTATAGTTTAAAGCTGCCGCGCCCAATGCCGGATAAAGCCTTATGGTTCTCAGGTCAACACCCAGTTTATTATAAGGTTGCCCTACGTTTGAAAAAGGCATCAGCTCGAAATCGTCTCTTCTCAAGTAGTTGTATTTGTATTCTTTTTGGATGGTCAGGGTGGTATCTAAATACATCGTATCCCGTTGATGTGATATAATCTTATAATCTTTGATCGTTATTTTTTTGGACCGTATTTCGGCATCACGGGCATCGAACATTCTCTTTCTTCTTCGCTTCATGACCGCTGCGGAATCTAGCGGTTGTGCGGCAGAAGCAGAATTGTTCTGCTGCGATAGAAGGGAATCCTGTCGTTGGAAAGGAATGGAGTCATTTTGTATCTGCGGGATGGTATCTTGTCGAATGGATGAGATGGAGTCCTGTGGTTGAATCGGAATCGAATCTAATCGTTTTTCAGTAAGGGCGGAATCAATCTGTCGCGGTAAAATTGAATCTTGTAGCTGTGGTGGGATGGAATCCTGTTGTTGCGGTGGGATGGAATCTTGCTGCGCGAAAATCGGAAAGCTGGCGAAAATAAAAAGGATGGGGAGGAAGTATCGCCATATAAAACCTTTGCGAATGCATGCAGGGGGAATACTTCGTAAATTCCAAAAGATAATTTTCAAATTTCTACTTTTCAGTGTGGTAGGATGTTCTGCTGGATAAAAATGCATCAAGGTGAACACTGATCAAACCATGCGGACAAAGTTAAATTTTTTAGTTGGTAATTAAATGTGAAAGTTTTTTGCAAGTGGGTCATAATTAAAATCGCAGGTTCTACGTACATGTGACGATAGGCAACCTGAGCGAGCCAATTAACAAACTGGGCAAAATAATTCGACTAGAATCAACATATGATGAAAATTTATTTCATTAATTGTAACATTTTATTTAAATTTAAGTATCACAAAAGGATTTAATGAACATCCTAAAAATAATACGTTTAACTTAAAAAATTAGTCATGAATAAAGTATTGTTATTGATTATATTTTTGGGATTTTTTTTAATTTCAAGCGAAGGTTTTTCCCAATCCGAGATATTAGCACCGGCCGTTGACAATCCTCGCAATGGCAGTGCAGGGGGTGGTAATAGTGGATATTGCGGTTTAATATGTGAATTGGAAAAATATTATGCTATACATATGGGTTATGGCACCTCTTCTGCAAAAGGCACATGGAGCAAAGAGAGTGATCAAAGAAAACACATGTCAAGCAGCGGGTGGACAGATCAGACCAGAAATATTTACGGAAGATCAATTGTAAGTAGAGAACAATATGATCAAATGAAGAAAAATGCCGAGAAATATGGGGGTTCAGCGATGGCTGATTTTAATCGACTCAAAAACGAAATAAAAAAAGGAGAAGATAAGTGTAACTGTATCTTAATTACGGCTTTTTAATTTTGATATCATTTGGAGTTTTGAATTGATAATTTTTTATGGGTTAAAAGATAAATGACAGATAATCTTAGGTCTTCCAGTTGCTAGTTACCGTTTCCAACTTGTTGACCAACTACTAATAGCTATTCAACTATGAATTGATTTTTCGACTGTCTAGGTTTCATTATACGTTTGATACTAGAAATTTTTATCCCTATCCTATTCG
>JBATUY010000274.1:0-17813 GCA_049671465.1 Pricia sp.
ACTTTGTAAGGCGTTGTTATTTTTATCTGGTTCGCCTCACCGAAGGTCTTAACATTCGTGCCACTCCCAAAGACATCGTTCAATTCGGAAGCGATTTCCGAAGGGTTGACCACTTTTTCAAAACGAACCTGATACGATCGGCCTCCTATAAAATCGACACCTTGCTGTAGACCATTGGTCAATAACGAGAATACGGAAACACCGATAAGAATAGCGGATAGCACATAGGCAATCTTTCGTTTACCTAAAAAGTTGATGTTGACATTACTAAAGAGGTTTTTGGTTATACCCGTAGAGAAATCCAATCTTCTGTTTTTTCCACCGATATACCAATCTACCAACAAGCGGGTAATAAAGATGGCCGTGAAAAGTGAAGTTGCGATACCTATTAATAGTGTAGTCGCAAAACCTTTTATCGGTCCGGACCCGAATACAAAGAGAATAATCGCTGTCAGTCCCGTAGTGATATTGGCATCCAATATGGACGAGAGGGCGTTGCCAAAACCGTCGGCGACCGCTTGGGCCTTTCCTTTTCCTTTGGCCAGCTCTTCTTTGATTCTTTCAAAAATAAGTACGTTCGCATCCACCGACATACCAATGGTCAATACGATACCCGCGATACCGGGCAAGGTAAGTACGGCACTTAAACTGGTCAATACCCCGAATATGAGCAAAATGTTGAATAACAGTGCCATGTCGGCAAAGATACCGGCCTTGCCGTAGTAAAAAATCATCCAAATCAATACAAAAATCATGGCGATACCGAATGACATAAACCCACTGTCTATAGCTTCTTGGCCTAATGATGGCCCAACAACCTCCGACTGAATGATATCTGCGGAGGCGGGCAGTTTACCGGCGCGCAATACGTTGGCGATATCCTTAGTCTCGTTGACCGTGAACGAACCTGATATTTCAGTCTGTCCACCGGAAATTACGCCGCGCGCACCCGGCGCGGTATATACCTTATTATCCAATACAATGGCAATACCGGTTTGGTTATTGTACGAATCTCCCGTAAGTTTTTCCCATTCCTTGGCACCTCTGGTGTTCATGGACATGCTGACGACGGGCTTCCCGTTTTGGAACTGGTCACGCGCATCGCTTACGACATCGCCGCCCATGCGGGGCTGTCCTTCCCTATTCGATTTCAAGGCGTACAGCGCTGCAACTTCGGAGTCCTCTGAAGGGCGCTCCCATAAGAATTTCACAAACTGTAAATTGGCAGGAAGTAACCTGCGAATTTCCTTCTTCCGAATCATGGCACCCACTTCAGCGGTATCTTGCACGGCGGCGATACCAACGGCATAGCTCCCCGTCTGACCGAGCTGGAATTTGTCAAAAAGCGGATTATTGCCAGCGGCTATATCCAAAGAATCTTGGGAAACATCTGACAATAGGGAATCGAGTTCCGATTCTTGCTTGGCAGGCTGCTCCTCCGCGGTCTCGGCCGAGGTATCGACCATAGATTTTAACTTGTCGTTTGCCTGAAAAAAGAAGGCCTGTAGGTCTTGGGTGGTAGGCTGATAGGTTTCCCAGAATTCCAGCTCGGCCGTACTTGACAGAAGATCTTGGGCACGCGCGATATCACGGGCACCGGGCAATTCGACCAAGATTCGGCCTGAATTCCCTTCCCGTTGAATGTTGGGCTGGGTTACCCCGAAACCATCGATACGCTCACGTAGCACCTCAAACGCGGATACAACGGATTCATCGATTTTTCTTCGGATGATCGGTTTGACTTCCTCATCGCCCATCTGAAAATTGATCTCGTCACTTAGGCTTTTGTTGGCAAAGATATCAGGGGATGCCAATTTGGTATCTCCGCTAATATCGTCCCAAGCCTGAAAGAAGAGTTCGACGTAAGTGTCGTCACTATTTTTTGAAGCGGCATCGGCATTGGCCAAGGCCTTATTGAAAATAGGGTTCTTTGAGCCGTTGGCCAGTCCCTTTAAAATATCCTTAACCGAAATCTGCAAGGTCACGTTGATACCGCCCTTAAGGTCAAGGCCTTTATTGAGTTCCTTTTTCTTGGCTTCGTTGTAGTTCGTAAAACCGAAAACCGTTTGGTCACCGATGGAATCCAGATACCGAGTCTCCAATTCTTGTCGCTTCGAGACATAATCTTCTTCGCTTTCGGAAACCTTATTTATCGCAAAGGCCTCGGCATCGCTCTCAAGCTTGTTACCGATAAACGTATAGGATAACTGGTAGATGCTCACCAGCCCGAACAAGAGGGCGAAAAGCTTTATAAGTCCTTTATTTTGCATTGGTTGTGTAAATTAATGGGTGCTTTTTCTTACAGCGTGCAAATATATGGTTTTTCCAAACGCTTTTGGAAATATATTTGGCAGTAATTGTTAGGGGAAGACGTTAAACTACCGTACCTCGACAAGTCCGAAAATTCTATTCTGAGAAGCAAGACTTGCGGTAGGCACCTTGAAACGATCTATGCAAAACACAACGAACACGGGCCAAAATCAAAACATCCGCCAAGAATAGCTTCTGTAGCGGATGTTATTTTTGATGGATGTTCCTTTTTAATGGATGTGGATATCCAATCATAGGGATTTGTACATCCTAAAATTCCAAAAGTCCGTTGGTCTTCTTGACCCCTTCGGCACTTTCCTGCATCTTTGTTTTTTCCGCGTCGCTCAACGGGATGTCCACGATTTTTTCGATACCGTCACGACCTAAAATTACCGGAACGCCGATACAGATGTCGTTAAGATCATATTCCCCTTCCAATAGCGTCGAGCAAGGAAACATTTTCTTTTGGTCGCAGGCAATGGCCTGTACCAAACCGGATACCGCTGCTCCGGGCGCATACCAAGCACTGGTTCCCAAAAGCTTGGTCAAGGTCGCCCCGCCCACTTTGGTATCTTCGGCCACTTGTTGTAAACGGTCTTCCGACAAAAATTCGGATACCTTGATACTATTACGCGTGGCGTGCGAAGTCAAGGGTACCATGCCCGTATCGCTATGACCGCCGATGACCATACCGTCAATGTCGGATATCGGGGCTTCCATGGCCTCGGCCAATCGGTACTTGAAACGGGCACTATCAAGTGCGCCGCCCATACCGATGATTTTATGCTTGGGGAGTCCGGTAGTTTTATGCACCAGATAGGTCATGGTGTCCATTGGATTGCTCACTACGATAATCGTGATATCGGGAGAATGCTTTACAAGATTCGAAGATACCGTCTTGACGATACCCGCATTGATACCGATCAGTTCTTCACGGGTCATGCCCGGTTTTCTGGGGATACCGGAGGTAATAACGGCTATTGCGCTACCGGCAGTTTTGGTATAATCGTCTGTAACCCCTGTAATTTTGGTATCGAACCCGTTCAAGGATGCGGTCTGCATAAGATCCATCGCCTTGCCCTCGGCATAACCTTCCTTGATATCCAATAAAACGACCTCGGCCGCAAAATTCTTTATGGCAATGTACTCCGCGCAACTCGCGCCTACGGCTCCTGCCCCTACTACGGTAACTTTCATGTGTTTGAGTTATAAATTAGTGAATTATTTCAAATCGGTGCTTCCAAAAATAAACATTCTGCTTCTAAAACGTTCGATGAAATACACATAATTCCGTTTTCAAATTTTGCCGACGAATCGACGAACTACCGTGATTGTTAAAAGAATTTGCACTTCAACGAACAATAATCAGATTTACGTACCGTACGTCGAATTTTAGTAATAGTAAGCGAACTGCCTACGTTCTTTTTGTATAAGGTTCCCAAATCTTACTGCCCGTTGGCAGGCCCCCAAATTCCTACACAATGAAAAAGATATTTTCTTTATTGGCCATCATCGGAATTATTTTGGTCAGTAACTGTTCTAGAATTCCCGAAAACAACAATCCCGTTATCGGAATCTGGTCCGACGTTGAAGTTTTAACGGCAGACGCCACCGCAAAAAAACAGACCCTTCGCCAAGAATGGATTTTTAACGATGCCTATCTCGGGCGCTATCACCAAAAAAACAACGGCAGCATTACCTTTAAGACCGATTTTCGGTGGAGCTTTGAAGACGAAATCTATACCATCAGCTACCCGGGTACCGATATGCCGAGCGAAACCGTGTCTATGCAGAATGCCGATGACACTACCATGCTCGCGGATACCGAAGGTAATATTATGGCGACAAGGGAATAGCGATTTTTTACACAGAACTCTAGTCAAGTTCAATATTTTCAAATACGCATAAGGCCACAGTCTCGACGACTGCGGCCTTTTTAATACTGAATAAAAAAATCGGAAAATCTATTTAAGATAGATAGTCCGATTCTTTTTAGAGGCTTTCTCGCAATACGTAGGTTGATTACGCATCAATATTCGCATACTTTGCGTTCTTCTCAATAAACTCCCGTCTCGGCGGAACCTCATCGCCCATCAGCATACTGAACACACGATCGGTTTCGGTAGCGTTGTCGATGGTGATTTGCCGTAGGATCCGGAAATCGGGATCCATGGTGGTATCCCACAATTGTTCGGCGTTCATTTCACCGAGACCTTTGTAGCGCTGAATGCTGACACCGCCACTATAGCTTTCGGCAATTTCGTCACGCTCTTTGTCGGACCAGGCATAGCGTTTTTTCTGGCCTTTTTTGACCAGATACAAGGGTGGCGTTGCGATATAGACGTGCCCGCCTTCGATCAGTTCGCGCATGTAGCGGAAAAAGAAGGTCAGGATCAAAGTTTCAATGTGGCTGCCATCGACATCGGCATCACACATGATGACCACTTTGTGATAGCGCAACTTTTCTAAGTTTAAGGCCTTGCTGTCATCTTCGGTACCGATGGTGACACCCAATGCGGTATAGATATTCTTGATTTCTTCGTTTTCGAAGACCTTGTGGGTCATGGCCTTTTCGACGTTCAATATTTTACCCCGTAAGGGCAGGATGGCCTGAAATTTTCGGTCGCGGCCCATTTTGGCGGTTCCGCCCGCGGAATCTCCCTCTACGAGGAATACCTCGCAATTCACGGGGTCCTGATCGGAGCAGTCGGAGAGTTTCCCGGGAAGTCCCCCTATGCTCATTACGGTTTTTCGCTGTACCATTTCGCGGGCCTTCGTGGCCGCATGTCGCGCCTGTGCCGCTAGAATCACTTTTTGCACGATGACCTTGGCATCGTCGGGATGTTCTTCCAAATAGTTGGTCAACATTTCAGAGACCGCTTGGCTGACCGCAGAAGATACTTCACGGTTACCTAATTTGGTTTTGGTCTGGCCCTCGAACTGGGGCTCCCCCACTTTTACGGATACGATGGCGGTAAGACCTTCCCTAAAATCGTCGCCCTGCACCTCGAATTTCAGTTTATCGAGCATACCGGAAGCATCGGCGTATTTCTTCAAAGTCGTCGTCAATCCCCTTCGAAAACCGGACAAGTGGGTTCCACCTTCGTGAGTGTTGATGTTGTTTACATAGGAATGCAGGTTTTCGGTGTAACTGTCGTTGTAGATCATAGCGACCTCAACGGGAATATCGTTCTTTTCCCCTTCCATGGCGATGACACTTTGTATCAAGGGAGTCCGCGTACCATCCAAAAAACGGATAAATTCCTTAAGACCTTCATCGGAATAGAAAACTTCGGAAACAAATTCCCCGTTATCCTCCTTTTGGCGCCTATCGGTTATGGTAATGGTAACCCCTTTATTTAAAAAGGATAGCTCGCGCATACGATTGGAAAGCGTCTCATAACTATATTCTATGGATTGCTTGAAGATTTCCGAATCGGGATGGAAAGTGACCTCTGTACCCCTTTCGGTTGTCTCGCCCACACTTTTTACGGGATACATCGCTTTGCCGCGCTCGTATTCCTGCTCCCAAATCGTACCATTACGATAGACAGTCGCTTTCAAATTGTCGGAAAGTGCATTTACCACCGACACCCCGACACCGTGCAGACCGCCGGATACTTTGTAAGAATCTTTATCAAATTTACCACCGGCTCCAATTTTGGTCATCACGACCTCAAGCGCGGAAATACCCTCTTTCTTGTGCATATCGACCGGAATGCCCCGGCCGTTGTCCCGTGTAGTGATGGAGTTGTCTTCGTTGATAATCACACTAATGGCGTCACAATGCCCGCCCATGGCCTCATCGATAGAGTTATCGACCACCTCGTAGACCAAATGGTGCAAGCCGCGGACACCTACGTCGCCGATATACATCGAAGGTCGCATGCGCACATGCTCCATGCCCTCAAGGGCTTGGATGCTATCTGCCGAGTACTCTCTTTTATTTTCGCCGGTAAGGTGTTGGGTAGGCTTTTTGACCTCGTCTTTTTTCTTCGATTCTTCTTCGTTATTGGCTTCTTCGCTCATAAAATTATAGGGTTGTTAAACTTAATTTTTGGCAATCCTACAAATATAGGCAATCCCCTATGGAATATAGGGTTATGCCGTTTTATAAACCACGAAGTTATCAACAGACAATGTGGAAAAAACACGCGTAAAAAACAGTCGACGACGCCGGTGTTTTCGAAACCTGCGCACAAACCAAAAGCCCCATCGCCGGGAGGCCATGGGGCTTTGTAACAAAGTTGGTGAATTACTTCTATTTCTGGTAGGCGTCATCGTGAACATTGGCCACGGCCCTGCCCGACGGATCGTTCATGTTCTTGAAGGCTTCGTCCCACTCCAAGGCGATTTGGGTACTGCAGGCCACCGAGGCTTCCTGCGGCACGCACAATGCGGCGGCATCGGAAGGGAAATGCGATTCGAAAATCGACCGGTAGTAGTACTCCTCTTTCGATGTCGGGGTCTGTAACGGGTACCGGAACTTGGCATTGGCCAATTGCTCGTCGGACACCTCTTCGTTGACCACCTCTTTCAGGGTATCTATCCAACTATATCCAACACCGTCGGAAAACTGTTCTTTTTGGCGCCAGGCCACGCTTTCGGGCAGCATATCTTCAAAAGCTTTTCGTACGACCCATTTTTCCATACGCTCGCCGTTGATCATCTTGTCTTTCGGGTTGATGCGCATAGCGACATCCATAAATTCCTTATCCAAGAACGGTACGCGGCCCTCGATACCCCATGCGGCCAGCGATTTGTTGGCCCGCAGGCAATCGTACATATGCAGTTTGCTCAATTTCCGTACGGTTTCTTCATGAAACTCCTTATCGTTCGGTGCTTTGTGGAAGTAGAGATAGCCTCCAAAAAGTTCATCGGCGCCCTCACCGGACAATACCATTTTTATACCCATGGATTTGATGACCCGCGCCATCAGGTACATCGGCGTGGAGGCCCGGATCGTTGTAATATCGTAGGTTTCTAAGTTATAGACGACATCTTTGATGGCATCGAGACCTTCCTGTATCGTAAACTTTATTTCGTGGTGTACCGTACCGATATGGTCGGCGACTTTTTGGGCGGCGGCGAGATCGGGAGACCCGTCCAATCCTACGGAAAAGGAATGTAATTGCGGCCACCAAGCTTCCGCAGTGTCATCGGATTCGATACGCTTTTGGGCATATTTTTTAGCAATGGCCGAAGTGACGGATGAGTCCAACCCTCCCGACAGCAACACGCCATAAGGCACGTCGGACATCAACTGACGGTGCACCGCCGCTTCCAAGGCTTCCTTGATTTTCTTGATACTGGTCTCGTTGTCCTTTACGGCATCATATTCCATCCAATCCCTTGAATACCATTTTTTGAATTCCCCATCACTACTGTGCATGTAGTGCCCGGGAGGAAAAAGCTCGATTTTGGTACAGGTACCTTCCAAAGCCTTTAATTCCGAAGCCACATAAAAAGTGCCCTGCTTATCCCATCCTATATATAATGGGATGATGCCCATATGGTCTCGGGCTATAAAGTATTCATCCTTTTCCGTATCGTAAATGGCGAAACCGAATATGCCGTTCATCTCGTCCAAGAAATCCGGACCTTTTTTCTGGTACAGCGCCAGAATGACCTCGCAATCGGATTCCGTCTGAAAATTGTAATTTCCTTCGAACTGCTTCCGCAATTCCCTATGGTTATAAATTTCTCCGTTTGCGGCCAGAACCAGTTTTTGATCGGGACTGAACAAGGGCTGCTTTCCGGAAGCCGGATCGACGATTGCTAAACGCTCATGCGCCATAATCGCTTTTTCATCGGCATAGATACCGCTCCAATCCGGCCCGCGGTGCCTTACCTTTTTTGACATTTCCAACAATTGCGGCCGTAAGACCTCACTGCTTTCCTTTATATCGAATGCACATACAATTCCACACATGACGTATCTGTTTTATTACATTTTTAATTCTGAAGCAAAGATGAGCTTAAAGTTTCATTTATCAAATCATAAAGCCATTAGTGATTACAAATTGAAGTTTATAACATGATTTGTACATCAACCCATAACTTTTCATCCGTTTCGGGATTCCATTTAGGGATAATCTGTAAGAAGGCCGAAATTTAACGACTTTTTAGCAGAGAAAATGGGGAAATCAAATTAGATTTAGCTTTATAAATTTTTTAATATTCACTCATCTTGTCATCTCGACAGCGTTCGAGGCAGGATAAATCAAACACACCAGTATGAAAAAAGTATGTACAATGGCCTTTATGGCACTAGCAATGGTCTTTTCAACGGAGGCCGTAGCCCAAGAATTTGGCGGATTGGATAAGAGCCCTATGGACATGGCGGCCTACCCCACCAGTTACAAAGAAGCGGATAAAACGGTACGTATCGTTTACAGCCGACCCCAATTGAAGGGACGGTCGATGAGCGAACTTGCCCCAGCGGGCAAAGTATGGCGTACCGGTGCCAACGAAGCCCCGGAAATAACGTTTTATAAGGACGTAAGTTTCGGTGGAAAGGATATCAAAGCCGGAACCTATTCTCTCTTTACCATTCCCGGAGAAAGCGAATGGACCGTCGCCTTGAACAAAAAATTGAATCAATGGGGCGCCTACAGTTACGATGAAAGTGCCGATGTGGCGCGCGTAACGGTTCCGAGTACTACGGACGGAAAGTCTTTGGAAGAATTTTCCATTGCTTTTAAGGATGTCGATGGCGGAGCACACATGGTCATGGGATGGGACAAGACCCGTGTCGCCGTGCCGATTATGACGAAAATGTAATTTCCTGAAATCCCTATAATCGGAAAACCGAAGGCTATTGTCTTCGGTTTTTTTGTATTCGACATCAGACTAAAAAAACGCCCCACATTTTTCTTTCACTTGTTCCCAACGAGCGAAGCATGCGCAAGAGAGGCATTAGTGATAAGGGGACAATTGCGATAGAGGTACGAGCTAGAGCGAAGCATGCGCGAGAGAGGCACGGGCGATGAAGCGGCAGTAGCGATAGAGATGCGAGCTAGAGCGAAGCATGCCGTCCGTTTAACAAAGATGGTATGGGTCACCGCGTAAGCCCGTTCACAAAAGTCTGCTCTGCCATGACCGTCGGGATTTCCTGTACGGGCACTTCCATAATATCTTTGTTGTAGATTACAAAATCAGCAAATTTCCCGACTTCGATACTCCCTTTTTCGGTTTCCTCAAAATTGGAATAGGCGGCCCAGATGGTCATTCCCTTTAAAGCTTCCTCACGGGAAAGGGCATCCTGCATCTGAAAGCCCTCCTTGGGCTTTCCTTCCAGATCTTTTCGGGTGACCGCGGCATAGAAGGTTAAGAACGGACTCACATCTTCCACCGGAAAATCGGTTCCCAAGGCCAGCATTCCTGCTTTATCCAAAAGTTGTTTGAACGCATAGGCTCCCTTCATCCGCGCTTCGCCCAAACGCTCCTCGGCCCAATACATGTCACTGGTCGCGTGGGTGGGCTGTACCGAGGGAATGATGTTCTTTCCGAAATATTTGAAATCGACGGAATCGATGACCTGGGCATGCTCGATTTTCCAGCGACGGTCTGAACCATCCTTTAAAACCTTGGTATAGGCGCGCAACACGGCGGCATTGGCAGAGTCTCCAATGGCGTGCGTGTTCATCTGATATTCGGAAATCTGCAGGCGCCTCGCCAAATCTTCGATGTCTTCGATGGGGGTGACCATCGCACCGTAGTGGCCCCACTTATCGGAATACGGGGCTTTGAGATAAGCCCCCCTAGAACCCAAAGCACCGTCGGCATATACCTTTACGGAGCGAACGTTCAGGCGATCGGTCTTTATCGGGCCTTGATAGATATAATGATTTACATTTTCAGGGGTGTTGCTTACCATGGCATAGACCTTTATGGAAAGTTCACCGGCCTGTTGCAGGCTATCGATGAGCTCGATGGTCGAACGGTCAAGACCAGCGTCGTTGACGGTGGTGAGGCCATGGTTCAGGCAGATACGTTCGGCATCTTTCAGCGCTTCGATCTTGGTTTCAAGGTCGGGCGCAGGGGTGATGGAATCGATCAGCTGCATGGGGTTATCGATCAATACCCCGGTGATGCCCATAGCACCCTTGACAATTTCGCCTCCTTCTATTTTAGTGCTCCAGTTGATGCCCGCGGAATCAAGCGCCACCTTATTGACCAACATGGCATGTCCGTCGATACGGGTCAGCGCCACGGGTACGTCGGGAAATAGTTCATCAAGTTCCCGACGGGTCGGGTAGTCTTTATTCTCCCAATCATTTTGGTCCCAACCTCTGCCCAAAATAAAGTCTTTGGGATTTTCTTTTTGAAACTGCCCTACGCGTTCCAGCACTTCTTCGAAACTTTGGGTTCCGGTCAGGTCAACGACCTGTTGGCCCAGTCCCAAGCGGTAGAAATGGCAGTGCGCATCTATAAGACCAGGTGTAATGGTACGGCCGTCGGCATCGACCAATTGGTCTGAAGTATACTGGTCACGGATTTCTTCGGTCGTACCAACGGCAACGAATTTGCCCTTATGCACGGCAAAGGCCTGTGCTTTTGAGAAACCATCATCTACGGTATAGACGTTTGCGTTTACGATGACCAGATCCACACTTTCCTTTACGTATTCACAACCGCACAGAAAAAGTAAAAATAGGGGCAGTATTTTTTTCATTTCTTGAAGCTTTACCGTTTCGGCGCCCACTGTTTATGACTCGAACCTACGCGCTACACTAGTGGGGCCACTCGTTTTTATCGGTATTCGAGTCGAGACGGTCTAATTATAACCGCACTCAAGTCTTAACTGTCTAGTCCATTGAAATGGTCTTCTGACCATTAATCGTTAGGGAACCCTCCGAAGAAGTACTTTTACCGGTCATCGTATCGCCTTTAACCGTCAAGGTTACGGCCACCTTATCGCCTTCGACCGTAACGTCGAAGTTTATCGTATTGCCGCTGGTTTTCACATTCTCGCCCAACAGGGTGCCGCCGCCGATCTGCACTTGTACCTTGTAACTTTCGCCTTCCTTTACAATAACGAGCAATCCCTCTTTATAGCCTTCGGGCGCCCCTTCGACCGTATAGCTCCAACCGCCTATAAACTTGTCAGCTGCTGAAGTGGAGGTAATACCGCTCACTGGGGCCGCGATGGCCGTAACGGATGTTACTCCGGCAAAACAAAGCATAGCAGCGCACAAAATGGACTTACTTTTAATTTGAAAGTATCTCATGGTATGTATAATGATAAAAATTAGGTTGTATTCGCTTCGTAAATATACTAGTTTATCCGTAAAACCCGAACTAGAGGTTCGACCGCCAGAAATTTCAAATGCTTAGCTATTTACGTGTAATTTTTCCTAGGGATAGGGCATCCTATTTCTTTGAACGTCCCGAACGCTTCTTTTCCTTGATTTTCACGTACACCAGTTTCTTGCGGCCTTTCGAATCTTCACGGCGTTCGATCTCAAAATGCGGAAGGGAGGCAAGCAATGGTGTCAGCTTTTGAAATCCATAGTTTCGGGAATCGAAGTTCGGCTGTTTTTTCTGCATGAGACTGCCCACATCGCCCAGAAACGCCCATCCATCATCATCGGATACATCATCAATGGTCGTTGCCATAAAACGAAGGTCTTTAGGCGTAATTTTTTCGACTCCGCTTTTTGAGCTAGCCGTATCTTTGGTATCATTGGAAGCCGTGCTCTCCGGCTTTTTCAAAATCTCAAGATAAATGAACTTATCACAGGCTACGATAAACGGATTCGGAGTTTTCTTTTCGCCGATTCCGTAGACCTGCATGCCCGCTTCCCTGAGCCGGGTCGCCAAACGTGTAAAATCGCTATCACTGCTGACGATACAGAATCCGTTGACTTTCCCGGTATACAGAATATCCATCGCATCGATGATCATGGCCGAATCCGTAGCGTTCTTGCCTTGCGTATAACCATATTGCTGAATCGGCGTGATGGCATTTTCCAAAAGGATGTTCTTCCACTTGCCCAAACGCGGGTTCGTCCAATCGCCGTAGATACGTTTTATGGTCGGGTTGCCGTATTTGGCGATTTCCTCCATCATCTCTTTGACGTAGGCGGATGGGATGTTGTCCCCATCGATAAGTACTGCTAGATTTAAATCCATCTTACTTAAAAAAAAGGTTTTGTTGAAGTTCTTCGGGATAGTTGAAGTTCTTCGGGATATCGGTTGAAGATAGGCAAGTTATACCGATTTTGATGAAAAAGGATTCCTGAAGTCAAAAAATTAACTTTCTGGTAGTCTCGTAGGTTATGTGCGTAGACTTCGCTATGTTTGATACTCACCAATACATCGCTATGAAAAACTTCGCGCTTACCCCGTTAATAAATCTATTGCTGGTTTTTTCCATAACGTTCATCGCTTCGGCACAGGACGAAAAGCGGCAGTATTATCAATTAAAAACCTACACGGTTCAAGACGCTAAACAAGACAGCGTTATGGATGCTTATTTGAAGGATGCCTATCTACCCGCCTTAAAACGAGCGGGTATCGACAATGTGGGCGTATTCAAATATCGGCCCGATAGCTTCTTGACCGCCAATAAGATATTCGTGCTGATTCCCTTTACATCCCTGGAACAATTCGAAACCTTGGATGCTATGCTGGCGCAGGATAAGTCTTATGTCACCAGCGGGGCCGACTACCTCAACGCAAAATATGACGAGCCGCCTTACGAGCGCATCGAATCGACCTTGATGAAAGCGTTTACCGGAATGCCCCAAATGCAACCCTCTATCGTAGACGGACCCAGAAAAGAACGGGTCTACGAACTACGCAGCTACGAATCGCCAACGGAGGCTACCTATCAAAATAAAGTGGATATGTTCAATGCGGGCGGCGAGGTTGAATTGTTCGAAGCTCTTGGTTTTAATGCTGTTTTTTATGCAGAAGTGCTGTCCGGAGACCGTATGCCCAACCTTATGTACATGACAACTTTTGAGAATATGGAAAAGCGGGATGCCCTCTGGAAAGCCTTTGGCACGTCAGATAAATGGAGCGAGCTCAAATCGGACCCGAAATATGCGAACAATATGAACAAGGCCGATAAACTGCTGCTCTATCCTACGGCGTATTCGGATTACTGATTACAAATTCCACACGACGATTCCGCTGCCGTCCCGTCTGGGATTCGTTCGATACCAGCGGTTTTCGACCTCCATGGCCCTGCCATGTGATGCGTTCTTTCGGCAATCCCAATTTTATGAGATTATCTGCAATGGCTTTGGCCCTTTTATCGGAAAGGTGTTGGTTATAGCGGTCCGTTCCGACGGCATCGGTATGGCCGTGTATCGCAATGTGCAGATCAGGATGGGCCCTTAAAAACATAAATATTCTTTGTATTTCGCTTTTAGCTGCTTCTAAAATTTCATAGTGGTCGAAGGCAAAAAGTACGTTTTCGAAAACATGAGTTTTATCCAGCATAAAATCTTCGTCACCATCGCTGATCGGAGCGCTATTTTCTTTGGACAGGGTAGCCGCGGCCCCTGCAGCCTTGACCTCTACGGCATCTACATAGTAATAGGCGCCTAACTTGGCCGTTGGTGTCGTATTGAACTTTCGGGTACGGGCATTGTTCTTGAAATTTCCCAAAATCAGGAATCGTTCGCCGCCCTTTGCCACGAAACGGGTACTTACGAAAATCCAATCTTGGGTGTCGGCATAGAAGTCCGTGTATTTGATTTCCATATAGGTGTAGGCGTTGCCTTTTTGTCGATACAGTTGCGACTTGGAGAGCTCCTTTTTTATGGGAATTCCCAATAGATCCTTGGCGAACAGCACGCCGAATGCCTTGATGGCAAAATCGGAGCGTTCGGCAAGGCTTATGTAAAAGGATACCCGGTAGTGCTGCCCTTTCACTAAAGGTCGGGTCAGTTCGCCCTGTAAGTATTCGCGGTAATCATCTGGGGCGTACAGGTACAGTCCCGCGTAGCCCTCTCCAAACTCGGCCGGTTGTTCCCCGTTAAAATTTTCGGGGGCTCCCATCGCTGTGCTGCAGCCGTTAAAATAATCGGTCGAGCCATCCGTGGGGGTGGACCAATGAATGACATCCGAGTCAAAATTTCCCAATCGTTGAGGGCATTGGACAAAGGCTTCGAAATCGGGATTTTTTACGAGGTTTTGGGCGGATGCCGACGACGCTAAAAGCAGACAGATAAGGGCGCTGAAAGCAGGCAGATGAGTAAGATGGATAAAAAAGCTTCGAATTGAACTAAAGACTGGAATGGTCTGTTTTTGAACTGGAATAAAAACCATGGCCGTTGGTTAACTTCCTCAAAAATAAGGAAATGCAAGCTTGAATACCGCTGTTATCGCTGAAAAGGAATGTTTCAAGGTTGATTTGAAGGGAACCGTCGGTTTTCAATTCGAGGTTACTCCAACGAATCGATATATTCCTGAATCAGGGCCACACCTTCCGCGTGCAATTGTGTTCTACCGATCAAGGGCATCGAAGGGCCGAAACCTGGGGAAGTTTCGACACGGTTTCTGATATCGGCCTTGAACTCGAAAATATTGCTATCGTCGTATGAGGTCTCCCATCTGAGGTCGGGGCGGACGCCGATACTGGCATCCTGCATACCGCCGGGTTGATGGCAATGGGCGCAGTTGACATCCATATACGCCCGGGTGCGGGCCTCGAGGCTCATGGAAACGTCTTCCCAATCGGGTAATCCTTCTATTTGTGCAATGGCAGGGGCACTGGCAAGCCATCCCCTATCTATAAAATGCTGCAACTGGTTCTTACCGTTGAAGGTGAAATTTAGGTTTCTGGCCTTGGGGCCGATGGGCCGGGTGACGTCGTTTACGTTATGACATTGGGTGCAGTTGACCGAAAATGGCACCTTATAATCCACAGACCGATTTTCGCCATTGGTATCTATCCAATCCACCGCTACAGATGGCGCCGCGGTTCCCAAAAAGGCCTCGGTCTGCTCATCGTTCCAGAGGTAGTTGCCCATGCTCCAGACCCCGCCTTTCTTGATCAGCAAACGGGTCTCGATCAGTTTCGTTCCTAGAGATGGGTCCCGCTCATCATTAAAATAATAAAAGGTCTTGCTAATGACGGTATTGTCCGGAAACTCCAATAAGCCTTCTCCGTTGTAGGTCATCTGAGTGCCTTCCGGAAGTGATATGGTTCTGAATTTGTGGGAGTAATCGGAGTATAAAGGGGTAATCAGGCTGTATTCGACCGTGGTGCTGTTGACCTGTAGTTCGGAGGGATTTCCCTTGAAAATCTGTAATTCGGATAAGGTGGGAAGAAACTCCGCCTTGGCATAAACCACATCAGCGAGATATGGATTGGTATTGGCAGCGACCTCATCGCCATTGCCCACCCCGTCTGCATCGCAATCGGAACTCGCCCAAATGGTGCTGGATGGATTAAAACCGGTATAGGCCTCGTTTTGAACGGGATCGCAGGGGTTATCCTTGTCGGTGCCGTCGGCAATTTCCTGAAAATCGGCGATACCATCACCATCGGCATCCTTTTGCTCGTCTACAAAGGGGTTCGTACTGTCCGCCAACTCTTGGGCGTTGGTAATGCCGTCGGTATCGCAATCCGCACCCAACCAAATCGTATTGTCTTTGTCGTATCCGGTATATCCGGAAGCCGGCTTGGGGTCACAGGGATTGTTTTTGTTCGAGCCGTTCAAAACCTCATCGGCATCCAAAATACCATCGCCATCGGTATCTACGTCGACGATGGGCTCCGTCTCGGTACTATCCGATTTACATCCTGTCAAAGTCACCGCGCAAACACAGATGAACAGACCCATGTATCGCATCGGCGCGGTACGGTCAAAATATCCAAAGAAAAAAGAAGGACTTTTGAACCTATTTTGAATTTGAAAATGTAGCATAGCAACTCATTTTTTCAAGACCTTGCAAAGATAAACAATGCGCATTACTTCGAACGGGGCATGCTGATGATATACGGGGATTCTCGTTGTTTGGATGCTAAAGCATCTAGCAGAAGGTTTGCCCTTTTGAAACCGAAGTTCACACCGACTTAAATCTTCGATGCTAAAGCTTCTTAATAGAAGGTCATTGCCCGCTCGAAACGGAAGTTCCCACGATTTGACCTCCAAAATTCTAGTCTTTTCTAAAGGTCGAACTTATATGTCAACCCGCCCATAACCTGCAAGCCTTGTACCGGATAGTTCGCCCAGCGATTATAGTTGTTATTCGCGATATTGGCCGCCCTTAAGAAAATGGAGAGCTGTTTGTTGTAGCGGTACCCCAAGTGGGCGTTAGCGTCGAAAAAACTGTCCAAAGTGATAATTTCAGCCCGAAAATTCGAAGGAATTCCCGTTGCATCAGCGATGGTCGCTACATCTTGACGTTCGCCTACGTAAAAAAGGTTCGCCCCGGCATACCATTTTTCGCCAATCTGATAGTCGAGAAATAAGGAGCCTTTCAAATCGGGACGGTTCCAAGCCGGATTCTCCGTTTCCGTGGTATAGTTGTAGTACTCCGCATTTACGCCCAAGGTAAAATTGCGGTTGACATCTACGTTCAGCTCGCCGAATACCCCGACGGTCTTGACATCGTCGTAGAAAACTTCGAACGAATTGCCATAATAATATCCTTTTTCATCGTTGCGCAAGGTATTCTGTGGATTCAATTTGAACAGCGGACTCCGGTCTTCCGCAGTGTACGAAGCTTTGATGTTGTAGCTTAGGGTCGGTAGCAGTTGTCCTTTCAAGCCGACATAACCATCGTATTTGGTGTCGGTCGGAATAATATTCAAGGTCGGGGATACATACGGGTTATCTTCCACAAAGCCATAGTAAGAGTTCTGTTGCAGCTCCCCCTCGACCCCGCCGTACACTATGGCCAGCTGATCGAGCAAACGGTACGATGCGGTGACCGCAGGATAGATATAGAAATTGCTGTCACTGTTCTCGGTATCTAGGCCGTAGACTAGGTTGACGCCCAGGTTCAGCGAAAAATCATCGCGCAGCAGGCGTAGGCTCGGGTTGATGCCCACTTGCAAATTGCTGTACGCGATAGCGGGCGCGTTGGTCGGGTTGTTCAGGCTGGCATTTTCAAAATTGCCGTTCACATAATCGGCTCTGATGTTAATGCCGAAGGTTTCGTCAGCTACGGGAAATGCGAAACCGGTCTTAAACACTGCCCTGTTTTCGCCAGATGCTACGGCATCCCAAAAACGGCGATATTGCAGTTCGGCGTTCTCGAAATAGGAGTCCTGCACATTGATGTGCGCTTCGGCTTCTGCCATAAAATAATTCTGACGCTCTTCGATCGAGTTGACCACCTCTTCAGTAAACACCCCATCGGGAATACCGTACCAGTTATAGAGTTGATGTTGGGCACCGATATCGAAGCCCCAATCAAAATCACGGTCCCTTTTCACATACGAACCGGCCAATTCGGTATCGGCATACACGTTTTTCAGCGCGACCCCGTCAATATCACCGGCAGAAGAATTGTGGTCCAGCCCAATGGTATAT
>JBATUY010000275.1:0-5472 GCA_049671465.1 Pricia sp.
CCCCAAAATCATCATTAGTAGAGGTGCTAAATTTCGCCGCTTTTTTAACGTTGGGATGGGCGTTTTCCATGGCGAAACTGAAATCGGCCATGGCCAACATTTCCAAATCATTGTTGTAATCCCCGAAAACCATGGTTTCTTCAGGGGAAATGCCATAAAGTTCTTGAACCTTTTGAAGGGCATACCCCTTATTGGCATTGGGACTAGAAACGTCGACCCAGTTTTGTCCTGAAACTTTTACTTGTAGATCCGACTCAAAATTTTTAAGGGAGGGATAGATGTACTCTTCAGAGCTTTCAAAATGATATACGGCGATTTTTAAGATTTGTTCATCAAAGGCTTTCAGGTCTTGAAGCACGGTATAATTGGAATAATATTCTTGTAGTTTTGTTTCGAACTTTGGGGAATCGCCCAAAATATAGGCACTGTTTTTCCCACAAAGTACGGGGTGTATATTGGCGATAGCGTCTAATGCTTCGAGCACGCGGTTTTTGGCATTAGAGGGTAACGGGGTAGATACCAGTTCGTTTCCATTTCGCATGGCGATTCCCCCATTTTCAGCGATGACCAGAATCTCATTCTTAATGGGTTCTAATTTATCTACGATACTTTGATATTGTCTTCCGCTGGCCGCCACAAATAGAATATCGCGCGCTTTAAGTCTTTCAAAAAGTTCGAAAAATCGTTCGCTCACCTTATGCTCCGTGTTGAGCAAGGTGCCGTCCATATCGGTGACCACCATTTTTACGCGTGAAAAGTCCATAGTTACTGCTTTTAAAAGCGGCAAAGGTATTTGTAATAAGCGGAATTATGGGTTAGTTTTACGTTAATATGAGATTTTATCAAAAAGAAATTAGCTTGTCCGCTCATAAACGAGGCTTCCATTTGATAACCGATGTTATTGAGCAGGCTTTTCCGGAATTGCGGAACATCACATCGGGAATGCTTCAAGTATATATAAAACATACCTCGGCCGGCCTTACGATCAACGAAAATGCCGACCCTACGGTCCGTACCGATTTTGAGAGCCATATCAATGTAATGGTTCCGGAAAATGCAGCGTACTATGTACACAATTATGAAGGTTCAGATGATATGCCGGCGCACATCAAGGCCTCTTTGATGGGTGCTTCGGTTCAAGTTCCGGTTACCAATGGCAGATTGAACTTGGGCACTTGGCAAGGTATTTATCTTTGCGAACACCGCAACAGCGCCAGTGGGAGAAAGTTGGTGCTTTCGGCATTTGGAATCTGATTTTCAAACCCCCAGTGGAAGCTGTAGGTCCGTTGCAAAAGGAGGCGAACCGGTACCCTATCTATCTTTCTAAAGTTTGAAAACAATTAAGACCTCTATGGCACCGGTGTTCTTATAACAATGCGTTCGAGAAGAAAGCACTAAAAAAGCCGTCTCAAAACAAAATGGGACGGCTTTTTCAATAAAAAGTGAGATAATTCTTAAACTACTTTTTGACTTTATCAACAAGGGCTTTAAAAGCCTCTGGGTGGTTCATCGCCAAATCGGCCAAAACCTTCCGGTTGAGTTCGATTCCGCTGGCTTTCATACCGCCCATAAATTGGGAGTACGACATACCATACTGACGGGCACCCGCGTTGATTCTTGTAATCCACAATGCGCGGAACGTTCTTTTCTTGTTTCTTCTATCGCGGTAAGCGTATAACATCGCTTTTTCGACCGCATTTTTGGCTACCGTCCAAACGTTTTTACGTCGTCCGAAGTAGCCTTTGGCCTGCTTCATCACTTTTTTTCTTCTAGCGCGTGAAGCGACTGCATTTACTGATCTTGGCATATTTTAAATTTGTTTTTGTAGTAGGCGGTCAATTTTTGTGGTTACGCACGTAATCCAGTCTTGCGATGGTGACGAATGTACAATTCATGACTCTTTTTTAGCCCAACTCCATGGTTAATGAATTACCTTTTCAATCCGGACCTTTATTTCAGGCACAACTGATTTTTGATATTCGCTTCGTCAGCTTTGTGAACCAACGTACTCTGAGTTAATTTTAGCTTTCGCTTTTTGGACTTCTTTGTAAGAATGTGGCTCTTAAAAGCGTGCTTTCTCTTGATTTTTCCGGTACCGGTCAGCTTAAATCGCTTTTTGGCACTGGATTTTGTTTTCTGTTTCGGCATTTTTACTATTTATGTTAATCTCACTTTTTACATTGTTATTCGACAGAACCTCAATTTGGGACGACGAAAACGCTTCGTCGGGCTTTCGCATATTGAGATAGCCGCCATCCATTTTACATGGAACAAGCCCGTTATGCAGGGCTTGGTTTTAATCTAAGGGATGCAAAAGTACTTAATAAATAATTAACCGTCCTACGATTGAACTTGGGGCAATCAATTGGGCATCCTATTTCTTATTCTTGGGAGCGATGAACATGGTCATACGCTTTCCTTCAAGGCGCGGCAGTTGTTCTACTTTCCCGACATCCTCCAACTCTTGGGCCAATTTTAAAAGCAAAATTTCACCTTTATCCTTATATACAATGGAACGGCCTTTAAAGAAAACGTATGCTTTCAATTTGGCGCCGTCCTTCAAAAACCCTTCCGCGTGCTTCTTTTTAAACTCATAATCATGATCATCGGTGTTGGGTCCGAAACGGATTTCCTTGACGGTCACCTTTGATGCCTTTGCCTTCATGGCCTTTTCTCGCTTCTTCTGTTCATAGAGAAACTTCTTGTAGTCCATAATCTTGACTACCGGGGGCTTGGCGTTCGGGGATATCTCAACGAGATCCAATCCGAATTCAATGGATTTATCCAATGCCTCACGAATGGGCATGACGCTAGGTTCCACATTATCGCCTACCAAACGTACCTCAGGGGCCAATATTCGTTTATTGATCTTATGAGGGTTCTTGTTCTCTCTTCTGGGTTGGGGCCTAAATCTTTTACGAATTGCTATGACTTCTACTTTTTAGTTAAACTTTGCTTATTTGAACGACTTTAAGGTACTATTTATTTCAGAAACTACCAAGTCGTTGAACTGGTCAATGGAAATCGACCCTAAATCTTCGCCGCCGTGTCTTCGTACGGAAATCGTTTGCGCTTCTTCTTCATTTTCGCCGACGATGAGCATGAACGGAATTTTGTTCATTTCGGCTTCGCGAATCTTTTTTCCGACGGTCTCGTTCCGGGCATCGATTTGGGCGCGAATTTCGTTATTTTCCAAGGAACTTAAAACTTTTTCGGCATATATTTCATGTTTCTCGCTCACGGGCAGTACGATAGCTTGTTCGGGAATCAGCCACAGCGGGAAATTTCCACCAGTATGCTCCAGTAGCAGGGCGATAAAGCGTTCCATACTTCCGAAGGGCGCACGGTGGATCATGACGGGCCGGTGCAGTTCGTTGTCGCTTCCTTTATAGGTAAGGTCGAAACGCTCGGGCAAGTTGTAATCTACTTGAATGGTGCCCAATTGCCACTGTCTTCCCAGGGCATCTTTAACCATAAAATCCAATTTTGGACCATAGAAGGCGGCTTCCCCTTTTTCGATGACGAAATCGAGGCCTTTTTCGGTGGCGGCATTGATGATGGCGTTTTCCGCCTTTTCCCAGTTGTCCACGGAACCGATATATTTTTCTGGTGTATCCAAATCCCGTACAGAAACCTGTGCGGTAAAATTATCGAAGCCCAAACTTCCCAATACGTATAAAGATAGGTCGATAACATCCTTGAACTCTTGATCCAACTGTTCGGGCGTACAGAAAATATGGGCATCATCTTGCGTAAATCCCCGTACCCTGGTAAGACCGTGAAGTTCGCCGCTCTGTTCGTAGCGATAGACCGTACCGAATTCCGCATACCGCTTGGGCAGTTCGCGATAGCTGAATGGTCGGGTGTTGTATATTTCACAGTGATGGGGACAGTTCATGGGTTTCAGCAAAAACTCCTCGTCCTCCTTTGGGGTGCGAATGGGTTGAAAACTGTCGGCACCATACTTTTCATAATGTCCCGATGTAACATAGAGTTCCTTGGATCCGATGTGCGGAGTAACGACCATCTCGTAGCCGGCCTTTTTCTGGGCTTTTTTGAGAAAATCTTCCAAACGCTCCCGCAACGCCGCCCCTTTGGGCAGCCACAATGGTAAACCTTGCCCCACCTTTTGCGAAAAGGTGAAGAGTTCGAGCTCCTTGCCTAATTTCCGGTGATCTCGCTGTTTGGCTTCCTCCAGCATTTCAAGATATTCCGTAAGCTCTTTTTGCTTTGGAAAAGATATGCCATAGACCCGGGTTAGCTGCGTATTATTTTCGTCCCCGCGCCAGTAGGCTCCCGCGGCACTGAGTATTTTAATCGCCTTGACGATGCCCGTGTTGGGAATATGTCCGCCGCGGCAAAGATCCGTGAATGTATCGTGATCGCAGAAGGTAATCGTGCCATCAGCCAAATTCTCAATCAGCTCTACCTTGTATTCATTCCCCTGTTCCTTATATAGAGATAGGGCATCCGCCTTCGACACCGAATGCATTTTAAAATCGTGTTTACCGCGCGCGATCTCGATGGCCCTTTTTTCAATGGCCGGAAAATCCTTTTCGGAAAGCGTATGCTCCCCAAAATCCACATCATAATAAAATCCGTTATCGATCGCCGGCCCGATAGTCAACTTTATCCCAGGATACAATTCCTCCAAAGCTTGGGCGACAATATGTGATGTCGAATGCCAGAACGCTTTTTTGCCTTCCTTGTCGTTCCATGTATATAAGGTAAGATGGCCATCTTCATGGAGCTCGGTCACACTTTCCACGATAGTGTCGTTGAACTTGGCCGAAATCACGTTACGCGCCAATCCCGCACTGATGCTGTTGGCGACATCCATCGGCGTACTGCCCTTCTCGAATTCCTTGATAGTGCCATCAGGCAAAGTAATCTTGATCATGGGTTGTTTTTAAGGATGCCAAAGATAGCAATCCGAGCCGATGCGCACAACATTATATATAGGTATAGGTGTGTTTGTTTTGTGGATAATATATAGGTAAGAGGATATTTGATTTCTAGAATATATAAGGAAAGGCATTTCTTACTTCCGGATGGATGATATAGATGGATGTCTTTTTGGATGGGTATAAAATAAAAAGGATGTACTGGCTTGCACAGAAGGATAATTTGTACTATATTCAAGGCCCCTTAAAAATAAAATAGTGCGTAAAGTACTAGTAAATAGGGGCTAGGAGGATGCCTCGAAAAAAAGATTAAAAAAAATCTTTGTTTGTATTTTTTATTCGAAAAACCCTCTTATATTTGCACCCGCTTTGAGAGACAAACGAGCGATCGTGGGAAACGGAAAGGCGGATTTTAGGAAAGTTCATTGACATACTGTGGAGATAAAAACGACCGTCGGCACGAAAGGCCGGCGGAAGGAACCATATAACAAGGAAGTCGAATATGCGTTGCGAATCCGCAACACAAATGAGACGGAAGATTTAATAGAGAGAGACGGGGCCTGGAGGG
>JBATUY010000276.1:0-11157 GCA_049671465.1 Pricia sp.
GAAACGCCCAGTATCACCGATACGGAACAGACAGATGGTCAAAACACAAAACAAGATGGGCCTTCCCCTATTACCAATGCCGAAAACATAAATAGTAAAGATACAGAACAGGACGAACCATCAACCCTGACCAACACTGAAACTATAAATAGCCAAGATTCGAAACAAGATGAACCGGGTACCTCCGAAAAGCAGCATCAAAAAGATGCTTTACAACTACCTGAAATGATGGAAGATGTCGTCGCGAACGGTTCTAGTACTGAAAACATGAATAATACCGAAGAGTATGATGGAGTCGATAGAGTTTCCGGTTCGGAAAATACTTCGGGATTATATAAAGACAGGATACGGAAAAATGTCATACAAAATCAACAAGTTAATAAGGATGCGGTAGCAAATAGCGGTAAGGGTCTTCAAAATAATAACACCCAAAAAGACACAGAATCAAAGGCGATTAAAAATACCCTATCTGATATTCGGATAGATAATACTACTGCGGGAAGCGATACCGATACATCGGAGAATACGAATACCTCGAAAATAGATGATAATAGGAAAACGCAAGATGGCATTGCGATAAATCGAGAAGCCACAAAAAGAGATTCCGAAGAATCGGAAAAGGCCATAGCGCAAAGCGATCAAATCGAAAAAGGTAATTTTGTGAACGATACGATACCTAAAAACCGTAAAAAATCTATTTTCGAGGCACTCGAAGCACAGAATGAAGAAGAGGAGGTAGCCGAAGCATCCGAAAGTAGATGGTCGGCCGGCCCGAATGTGGCACCCGTTTACTTCGATGCCATGGGTGAGGGATCCCCAATTGACCCCGGTTTCTCGCCAAATGCCAAATCCGGTAGTGCGAATATGAGCTATGGGGTGTCCATCGCCTACGCCGTAACAAAAAAGCTGAGTGTACGCTCGGGCATCCACAAGACCGAATATGGGTATAACACGAATGATGTAGGGTTTTCACCAACATTGGCGGCATCGACGAATGGGAAGTTGCAAAACATCGATTATGTTGGCGGAGCCGAGAATTTGACCCTGAATAGTTCGGTTTCGGACGCTGCCTCCCCAGAGAGTGTTGCCTCAGAGTTCAACAGTCTAAATGCGACACGAGACGGTAATGTGTCACAACAGTTCGGTTATCTTGAGATACCCATAGAACTCGATTATGCCTTGCTAGATAACCGGTTCGGAGTAAACCTTATCGGTGGTATAAGCTCTTTGTTCTTAGTGAATAACTCGGTAACACTCAGTTCCGATGCGCTGACCACTGAAATCGGGGAGGCCAGTAATTTGAACAGCGTAAACTTTAGTACCAATGTCGGTTTCGGGGTCAATTACAAGTTAACGCCCAAAATAAAACTGAATATCGAGCCGGTCTTCAAATATCAGTTAAACACTTTCTCTAATGTTTCCGGTAATTTTCGGCCGTTTTCAATCGGAGTGTACAGCGGGTTGAATTTTAAGTTTTAAGTTTGTATTAAACGGGCTTCCGGGCTTCCGGGCTTTTGGACTTCCCGTCTTCCAAACTTAAAACTTCCAACAAATACAAGGTTGTATTTCGAACAAAAATCAGCCCCCCTTCGACGCTACCTAGCAGGGTTCAATCTTGCATTAATTCCGCTAATATAACAGACCGTACATCTTCCCGAAGTTTACCTTTATCCTCCTCGTCCAATATTCCCGTTTCAAAAAAGCGATGGACTTTGGCCCTCACCCTTCCGGGTCCTCCACTGAAAAACGAAAAGGAAAATCGTTTTTTGTTATCGTAAAACGTCATGGGAACAACAGGAATTTTGTGGGCGACCGCCATTTTGAAGGCACCATCCTTAAAGCTATCCAGTAGCACCGTTTCGTCATCGGGTACGCCACCTTCGGGAAAAATGCAGATGCTCAGGCCTTGGTTCAAACGTTTTTGCGCCCTGCGATAGACGCCCGTTCGGCTTCTGGTATCTTCGCGGTCTACCAAGATACAGACGCGTTTGTAGAAAAATCCGAATAGGGGAATCTTGACCAGTTCTTTCTTCCCAACAAAAACAAAGGGATTTCTGCTGAGGTAGAGCATCAACATGATGTCTAGCATACTGGTATGGTTGGCGACCAGCATATAACTTTTACCGGGTTCCATTCGCTGCTCCCTTTTGACTTTTGGCGGACATCCCATTCCATACAATATAGGGGTCGCCCATAGATTTCGCGCCAGCCAGAAAAACTGGGGATACCATTTTTCTCTCAGCGTGGCCAACAGTAAAAAGGGGAAGAAAATGATGATGGGCAAGGCTACCAAAATATAGAACCAGATACGATATAAGGTGTAGCCTGTTTTTTTGAAGATGTTAAGCATCGGTCAAATGTAAGAATTTTAGGAGGTATCGCCGTTTTCTTTATCTTTGACTCTTTATTTATCAAGCCAATTTCCCTTAGATAAACGTTTAGAAATTCAGATTCGTACAAACCTGATCGTCCGGCAGGTCGACTATTGTAATTCGTGTCCATTATAAATCTGAACGTCTCGAAATTGCGCCAAAATCTTCAATGTATTCAAAAATGGCAAGAATTTTAACAGGCATACAGAGTACGGGTACGCCGCATCTCGGCAATATTTTAGGGGCGATACTACCAGCCATCGAAATGGCGCGAAATCCGAAGAACGAATCCTTTCTCTTTATTGCGGACATGCATTCGCTCACCCAAATTAAAAATGCGGCCGAATTACGGCAGAATACCTATGCGATCGCCTCGGCCTGGCTCGCTTTCGGACTGGATATCGAAAAAACGGTCTTCTATCGCCAGAGCGACGTGCCACAGGTCACCGAACTGGCGTGGTACCTGAGCTGTTTTTTTCCCTACCAGCGCCTGACCTTGGCACACTCTTTTAAGGACAAGGCCGACCGCTTGGGCGACGTCAACGCCGGCCTTTTTAGCTATCCGATGCTGATGGCCGCCGACATTCTTCTCTACGATGCCAATATTGTACCGGTAGGTAAAGATCAATTGCAACACATTGAAATGACCCGCGATGTGGCTTCCCGTTTTCATGCGCAGATGGGAGAAACCTTTACGCTGCCCGAGGGTAAAGTACAAGAGGAGACCATGTACGTGCCCGGTACCGATGGTGAAAAGATGAGCAAAAGTCGGGGCAATCTGATCAACCTGTTTCAAACGGATAAAAATCTGCGCAAACAGATCATGGGCATCCAGACCGA
This sequence comes from Pricia sp., assembly GCA_049671465.1. Lineage (GTDB taxonomy): Bacteria > Bacteroidota > Bacteroidia > Flavobacteriales > Flavobacteriaceae > Pricia. Next base: position 3,213 of record JBATUY010000276.1, read on the forward strand.
CAGTACCCCGATGGAAGACCCCAAAGACCCCGCTACCGATAATGTGTTCGCACTTTACAAACTGTTGGCCTCCGTAGAACAGATTGAAGAGATGAGCGCCAACTATCTGGCCGGAAATTATGGGTATGGCCATGCCAAGCAGGCACTCTACGAAGTGGTAGTTCAGAAATTTGATGAGGCGCGGGAGAAGTATGATTACTACAGCAACCATCATGACGAGGTGGATCAGGCCTTGGCCGTGGGTGCCGCAAAGGCTAAAAAAACGGCGGACGGCGTCTTAAAACGGGTCAGGGAGAAATTGGGCTATTGAATTTGGCGAAACAAACTATACGGTTGGTTTCAGGAAACCGCATCAGTACCGATACTATTCGAGATATAGGGCTTCGGAAGTATTTCATCGATGAACTACCCATTTGTAGGGCTCTTACCGATAAACGTATATTTGACAGACCGCTCAGTCTGTTATGAGAAACGGTCTTTTCATCGGAAAACGCCATAGCAAGACACCATGTGGGCCATGAAAAATGGATTTTCTTGATTCTTTGGATAGTATTTGGCAGACCTTGACCGTCACAACCTCATAAAGCGGTATGCCGTTAAATTGCCTCGAACAATTTCCCCGGCAACGGCCTTACAACCCCTTTCATTTCCATATTCAGTAAAGTAGATGAAGCTTTAAAAATCGGTAATTGGCATTCCAGCGCAATGCGGTCCAATTGCTGCTTGCCGTTCTTTTGGAGATAATCATAAATGGATTGTTCGGTAGCATCAAGTTCTACGAAAAGTTTCTTTTGAACGGTCGGGGTTTTTTTTTCGGGGATGTCCCAATTCAGTAAATAGACGAGGTCGGCCGCGGAGGTCATCATATGGGCCTTTTGTTGCTTGATGAGGTTGTTGCACCCTACGCTGTAGCGGTCGGCCGTACGGCCCGGTACGGCAAAAACGTCTCGGTTATAACTGTTGGCAATATCGGCCGTGACCAGACTGCCCCCTTTTTCTGCAGATTCTACGACGACCGTAGCCTCGCTCATTCCGGCGATAATACGGTTGCGCTTTAGAAAATGTTCGCGTTCGGGTTGGCTAGTGCTCCAGAACTCGGTGAAGAACCCCCCGTTTTTCTCTACGTCTTTGATGTATTTGGCGTGTACCTTCGGGTACATCTGGTTGAGTCCGTGCGCCAGGCATCCTATCGTTTGAAGGCCGTGCTTGACCGCAAGCTTTTGTACTGTAATGTCTACGCCGTAAGCGAATCCGCTGACGATGATAGGGTTCAAGGGCGCAATATCGGCTATAAACTTTTCGCAGAATGCCATACCGTAGCTGGTGATTTTGCGGGTGCCGACTACGCTGATGATTTTTTTTCCTTCCAAATCAATATTTCCGCGTTTAAAAAGCAGCGTAGGGCTATCGGTACAATGCTTCAACAGTTTAGGATGGTCCGCATCCTCAAAATACGTAAATGCAATATTATTTTCTCGAATGTACACCAGTTCCGCTTCGGCAGCTTCGTGGTGCTGAGCGTCGTAAAGACCGCGTAAGGTATACGACCCGATACCATCGATTTTCATCAGATGCTCGCGTTTGTCGGCGAAGACCGCGGCGGGACTTCCGCAATGCGCAATCAGTTTTTTGGCCGAGACGTCGCCAATATTCGGGATATTTTGCAGTCGCAGTACTGCAATGAGTTCGTTGTCATCCATCTAAAAAAATTCATCAAAGTTATTCACAAAACGCATCAAATATAATGTTAATAAAAAGTACGTTGCCGACTGGCATCCCCTTTTATATTTTTTAATATTTGTTCATCATGGCGTTGGAACACTATATCTCTGAATTATTGTATCGATACAACTGTGTCGTGGTACCCGGTTTTGGGGCATTTTTGACCCAGGCGAGATCGGCGGTTATCCATGAGGAGACCCACACACTGTATCCTCCCGCCAAGACCGTATCATTCAATCAGCAGTTGAAGACCAATGACGGCCTGTTGGTTTCATATATCGCCGAGGATCAGAAAATCTCTTTTGAGGATATGCTCAAACAAATCGAGGAAGAGGTCGCCGATTGGAAGCTGCGACTACAAAAGGGGGAGCGCTTGAATCTGGCCGAAATCGGCGAGCTTTGGTCCGGTACGGAGCATAAAATACAGTTTCAGCCCTCCGGAAAATCCAATTATTTGACCGCCTCCTACGGGATGTCCCCTTTTGTGGCCCAACCCGTGGCCAGGGAGATTTTAAAGGATGAGGTCGTGACTTTGGAAGAAAAAACGCCCATTGCCTTCACGCCCGAAAAACGGGATACCGTCGCTGCCAGACCCTACATGAAGTACGCTGCTGTAGTATTGTTGGCGCTCACCACGGGCTTTGCGGGCTACCAATTTTATAAGGCCGATCAGAACAACCAGCAATTGGTTCGCGAAGAGGCGCATCAACAGGTGTCGAAACGCATTCAAGAAGCCACGTTCTTTGACACGGAACCGCTGGAGCTTCCTACGATTACCCTGAAAACTACCAGAAAAGCAACCTTCGAAAAATCCGATCAAAAAATCCATCAGATTATAGCCGGTGCGTTTCGTTTCAGAACTAATGCCGATAAGAAAATCGCACAGCTCAAACGTCGCGGTTTCAATCCTTCATACGCGGGCACCAACCCCTTTGGCCTTCATATGGTGGCCTATGACAGTTTTACCGATGCGAGCGAGGCGTTGCAAGCCCTACGTAAGATCAAGCGTTCACAAAAAGATGCTTGGCTTAAATCTACAAGATAGGTTTTTTTAAGGCAGACACTTTTCCATCCTTTTACGAATAGCTGAGGTATTCTTAGGGCATTCGGCAATTTGCTCATCCAATAGCCATCATGATTTTTTTGTTTAACGAAATACTATTTTTGTTGAACAAAAAATGGCTTAAACCAGCAATATCCGACTATCCGTTAAACAGCTTTTAGGCATTCCTTAGAATCCATCCAAATAAAGAGAGTAAACCCCCACAAAGTTTGTTAAACAAGTGCCTATGCCCTAATTTTGCAGACATTTACAATGCGAACAGAACCACATATCATTAACTCCAAGCCACTATAATGAGCGGATTGATTACATCTTCAATAGCCCGAAAAGTTGTCATGGCCTTGTCCGGACTTTTTCTTGTCTTCTTTTTGGCACAGCATTTTACCATCAACGTTACCTCGGTGCTAGCCCCCGATACTTTTAACGAATGGTCCCATTTTATGGGTTATAACGGGTTGGTACAGTTTATCTTGCAACCGATTCTGATTGCCGGGGTCATCGTGCACTTTGTCATGGGAATCGTTCTTGAGTTGAAGAACAACAAAGCGCGGGTAATCAAATATCAAAAATTCAACGGCGGTGCCAATGCGTCGTGGGTAAGCCGGAACATGATCATTACCGGAGCAGTGGTTTTGGCGTTTCTCGGATTGCATTTCTATGATTTTTGGCTCCCCGAAATGAACTATAAATACGTAGAGGCCAATCCGCTCGATGCCACAAGATACCTTGAGGAAACGGTTCATAAATTTGAATCCCTACCCAGAACTTTAATTTATGTCGGCGCTTTTATTCTGCTTGCGCTGCATCTATGGCACGGTTTTGCCTCGTCTTTTCAGACTTTGGGTGTTAACAATAAATACTCCGCGGCCATTGCCGGCTTCACAAAAATATACGCGATAGCGATTCCTGCGGGATTCATATTCATCGCACTTTATCATCATTTTAACCCAATTACATAATTATGGGCGTTATAGACTCTAAAGTTCCATCAGGGCCATTGGCCGATAAGTGGACCAAACATAAAAATGAAATTAACCTTGTCAACCCCGCGAATAAGCGCAATATAGACGTTATTGTAGTAGGGACGGGCCTTGCCGGCGGTTCTGCTGCAGCAACTCTGGCCGAATTAGGGTACAATGTGAAGACGTTTTGTTATCAAGATTCTCCACGACGTGCACACTCCATCGCGGCCCAAGGTGGAATCAACGCAGCTAAAAATTATCAAGGTGATGGCGACAGTGCCTACCGACTTTTCTACGATACCGTAAAAGGGGGCGATTATCGCTCTCGTGAGGCCAATGTCTATCGTCTAGCGGAAGAATCTAGCAATATTATCGACCAATGTGTCGCCCAAGGTGTTCCATTTGCCCGTGAATATGGAGGATTGTTGGACAACCGTTCTTTTGGGGGCGTTTTGGTATCCCGTACCTTTTACGCCAAAGGGCAGACCGGACAACAGTTGTTATTAGGATGTTATGCCGCCATGAACCGACAGATCAATCGCGGAAAAATCAAACCGTTCAACCGTCATGAAATGATGGATTTGGTTTTGGTGGATGGAAAGGCCAGGGGCATTATCGCCCGAGATCTCGTTACCGGTGAAATCGAGCGCCACTCCGCACACGCCGTGGTTTTGGCCAGTGGAGGCTATGGCAATGTATTCTATCTTTCAACGAACGCTATGGGAAGTAACGTCATGGCCGCATGGCGTGCCCACCGAAGAGGGGCTTTCTTTGCCAATCCGTGCTTTACGCAAATCCATCCGACCTGTATTCCGGTTTCGGGTGATCATCAGTCCAAGTTGACATTGATGTCTGAATCCCTGCGTAATGATGGCCGTATTTGGGTGCCCAAGCGTAAGGAGGATGCCGAGGACATTCGGGCGGGAAAATTAAAGCCTACCCAATTGAAAGAAGAAGACCGTGATTATTATTTGGAACGTCGCTACCCCGCATTTGGTAACTTGGTGCCAAGGGATGTTGCATCCCGTGCCGCCAAAGAGCGCTGTGATGCCGGTTTTGGCGTAAATAAAACCGGTGAGGCCGTATATTTGGATTTCGCTGCCGCCATTCAGCGCTATGGCAAAGAGGAGGCCTTGACCAACGGGATGAAGGACGCCGACGAAAAAACGATTACGAAGCTAGGTAGGGACATTGTTGAGTCGAAATATGGTAATCTCTTTCAGATGTATGAAAAAATCGTCGATGAAAATCCATATGAGACCCCGATGATGATTTATCCCGCTGTACATTACACTATGGGCGGCCTTTGGGTCGATTACAATTTACAGACCACTATTGACGGCTGCTACAGTATTGGCGAGTCTAACTTCAGTGACCACGGCGCCAACCGATTGGGCGCGTCTGCATTGATGCAAGGTTTGGCCGATGGCTATTTTGTATTGCCGTATACGATTGGCGATTATTTATCCAACGATATCCGTACCGGCGCCATACCTACTGATAGTCCAGAATTCGACCAAGCTGAACAGGAAGTAAGGGATCGCATCGAAAAATTAATGTCCGCCAAAGGAAAACATTCCGTAGACTACTACCACAAGAAGCTTGGCTTGATTATGTGGAATAAATGCGGCATGAGCCGCAACGCCGAAGAGTTGCAGGCGGCCATCGACGAGATAGCCGCGTTACGCGCCGATTTCTGGGAGAACGTAAGAATTCCCGGAGCGGGCGACGCTATGAATTCTGAGCTTGAAAAGGCGGGTAGGGTAGCCGATTTCCTTGAACTGGGCGAGCTCTTCGCCAAAGATGCCTTGACCCGAAACGAATCTTGCGGTGGCCACTTCCGCGAAGAATATCAAACGAAGGAGGGTGAAGCTTTACGTGATGACGAAAACTTCAAATTTGTTTCCGCTTGGGAATATAAGGGCGAACCTAAAGATGCGGTTTTGCATAAAGAAGATTTGAAGTACGAGAATATTGAATTAAAGACGCGCTCCTATAAATAAAAAAGCTATGAAGTTAAACTTAAAAATTTGGCGTCAAAAAAATGCCAAGTCCAAAGGCGAAATGAAAGACTACCCCATTAAAGGAATCGAAGGCGATATGTCTTTTTTGGAAATGTTGGACGTACTGAACGAAGAACTTATTAATAAAGGCGAAGAACCCGTGCAGTTTGACCACGATTGCCGAGAGGGCATCTGTGGTTCGTGCTCGCTACAGATCAATGGGGAACCACACGGGCCGGACCGATTGGTGACCACGTGCCAGTTGCACATGCGAAAGTTCAACGATGGCGATACCATCGTTATCGAGCCTTTTAGGGCTACCGCTTTTCCCGTCATAAAAGATTTGGTTATAGATCGCAGTGCTTTCGATAGAATACAACAGGTAGGTGGCTATATTTCGGTAAACACTTCCGGAAATACGGTGGATGCGAACGCTACACCTATCGAAAAAGAAAATGCGGACGATTCTTTCTACGCCGCTACTTGTATCGGTTGCGGAGCCTGTGTGGCGGCCTGTAAAAATGCCAGTGCGATGTTGTTCACATCCGCCAAGGTATCGCAATTCGCATTGCTACCGCAAGGTAGGGTCGAGGCGACCGAGCGTGTACAAAGCATGGTGCGCCAAATGGACCTTGAAGGTTTTGGAAACTGCACGAATACCGGTGCCTGTGAAGTAGAATGCCCCAAGGGAATTTCTTTGGAGAATATTGCCAGAATGAACCGGGAATATTTATCGGCGAATTTGAAAGGATAAATGGGATTCGGAACGCTGCGATTGACAGGTATTCAAATTCAGACATTTTTAGTGAACCCTGAGATAAAGCGGTTTTTAATCATTAGAAATCACCGATGTTCTGCGTCGAAGGTTTAAGGGAAAAGTTTGAAAACGGATGATGGTTTTCACAAACGGTTTAAACTTTCTTTTGTTGAATACCTCGACGATTCTACCTAGAGAACTATTTATTAGCTTTATTGAAATCTAATAAAATGAGTAATTTTCAAATAGAGTCCCGAACTTCAAAGGTTGAGGTTCGGGACTTTTTCTTGACACTAACTTAACAGCGTTTTTCTATCGGTATCCTTAATTTTAGAATATGCCCAAAAAGTATTCCGAAGAACGTATAAAAGTCCCCCGCTTCAATGAAGCGTCAGGTTTCTACACGACACAGAAGCGTTCAAAGATTATGAGCAAGATTCGGGGAAAGAACACCAAGCCAGAGCTCGCTTTTCGAAAGGCTTTATACGCAGCGGGCTATCGCTACCGCATCGACTACAAAAAATTAATCGGTAAGCCTGATATCCTTCTTAGAAAATACAAGACTGCTATTTTTATAGATGGAGAATATTGGCATGGCCATAATTGGGAAGAACGAAAACCCAAGGTCAAGACGAACCGCGAATTTTGGATTGCTAAAATAGAGCGCAATATGCAGCGAGATCGAGAAGTGAATACCGAACTGCAGCGTCTGGGATACACCATCTTTCGTTTCTGGGAAACGGAAATCAAAAAAGAGTTAGCTACGTGCGTTCAAAAGGTTATTTTGCATCTAGAGTCGGTATCCGTTTAAGTTCGAAATTCACTGAAAACGCGAAACGGTACTATTTTTCGGATGAGGCTAAATTAAAGTTGCCAATTACCTTAATCTTTTCTTAATTTACAATCAATTAACCAACTTCTGTGTTAGGCCCCGAAAGTTTCTAAAACCTTCGGGGTCTTTCCGTTGAGGAGGATATCATTTATTCTTATTTTTGAGGAAATTCAAGACCTTTTATGAAGTATGAACAGATTTCCAATGCTCTTTTCAAGAAGAATCGCAAGAAGTTTATGGCCCATATGAAGCCCAGTAGCCTTGCGGTCTTTAACTCCAACGATATTTATCCGATCAGTGCTGATAGTGTACTGCCCTTTGAACAGCATCGTGATATTTTCTACCTGAGCGGTGCAGATCAAGAAGAGACCATACTCGTGCTTTTTCCGGATGCAATTGACCAGAAAAATCGAGAAATTCTTTTCGTACGGGAAACCAACGCCCATATTGCCGTTTGGGAAGGTGAAAAACTCACCAAGGAAAAAGCGACCGAGGTATCGGGTATAGAGACCATTTATTGGCTAAAAGATTTTGACAAGGTGTTCTTCGATTTGATGACGGAAGCGGAATCGATTTACTATAACACCAACGAACATTATCGCCAAG
>JBATUY010000277.1:0-3178 GCA_049671465.1 Pricia sp.
AAGGGGAAGCGGTTTCAGGTACTATAGTGGGATTCTATTGTCCCGATTTCATCGGAAATATAAACGTCAAAGGTTTCCATTTCCATTTTATTTCCGACGATAAAAAACTTGGTGGACACGTAATGGATTTTAAGACTACACAGCCTTTGCATGTAGAAGTGGATAAAAAAACCGACTATCATTTTGTATTACCGGACAATACGGATTTTGAAAACGTAAGCTTGGAGAAAGAGTTCCAGTACAAGAAGTAGGGGCAACAAACATCACTTGAAACGGACACTTTGAAATGAAACGACTGGCCTTTAAAATGAAATTGAGTCCCGGTCAAAAACAGGCTTACCGGCAACGCCACGCCGAAATCTGGCCTGAACTGAAACAGTTGTTAAAGGACTCAGGGGTCTCGGAATATTCTATATTCTTCGATGAGGAAACCGACACGCTATTCGCCTTTCAGAAAGTTGCGGACGGTGCCGGCTCCCAAGATTTGGGCAAGACTGAGATTGTAAAAAAGTGGTGGGCCTTTATGGCGGACATCATGGAAACAAATCCCGATAATTCGCCGGTAACGATGCCTTTGGAGGAAGTATTTTACATGAAGTAGTCCGGAAAGTCCTGGATCTGGCGCAAGACAATTTTTAAACCAATAAGCGAATGCAAATGCAATGGCTAAGGGCAACTTACCTTTTACTTCTACTTCTCGTTCTGACGACCTGTAAGGAAACACCACCTTCGAAGGTGACAATATCTTCGAGCATAGAACATCCTCAAATCGAGTTCGTATACAAAGAGCTAAAAACTGCCCTTTCCGAGAAAGATTTAATCTTTGAATTAAGTCAAGGGAAGGATGCCGATATCCAGCTATTCCTAATTACATCCAAAGAACTCCGTCCGGAAGGTTTTGAAATTTCTAAATCCGATCAAGGTATCGTTCTTGAGGCCGTTGACACCGCAGGATTGCTTTACGGCGGACTCGAACTCGCCGAGCAGATTGCTTTATACGGCATGGATGGCATCAAATCGGTACAACATAATCCCTACATGGAAATGCGGGGCCCCAAGTTCAACATCCCCTTAGATGTTCGAACGCCCAGCTATTCCGACGCCAGCGACGCCGGCCAGCAAAACATCCCCGTGATGTGGGACTATAGCTTTTGGACCGATTTCATCGACAATCTGGCACGGCACCGTTATAATTATATTTCGCTTTGGAGCTTACACCCCTTCCCATCATTGGTAAAAGTGCCCGGCTACGAAAATATTACGTTGGACGATGTTCAGCGTTCAACTGGAGAGTGGCAAGAACTTTACAATCTAAACGGTATCGGGTTGGATACCCCGGAAATCCTAAAAAATCCCGAAACGGTAAAAAAAATGACCATTGACGAAAAAATAGTGTTCTGGAAAAAGGTCATGGCCTACGGAAAGGACCGTAACATCGATTTCCACTGGATAACCTGGAACGTATTTGACTACGGTACCGGCGGACAGTACGGTATTACCGATGACCTCGATAGCGAAACTACCAAGGATTATTTCCGGAAAAGCGTGAAGCAAATGTTCGTGACCTATCCCGATTTAGCCGGAATCGGTCTGACCACGGGGGAAAATATGTTCGTGGACGGAAAACGCACGGGTCCCGAACAGCGCGAAGCCTGGGCCTACGACACCTATGCCTTGGGAATACTCGACGCAGCCCGGGAAATGCCTGATCGCCAATTCACTTTCATCCACAGGCAACATCAGACGGGTGCCAAGGAAATCGCGGAAAAATTCAAGTCCGTCATCGATGCCGAAAACATTGAGTTCCTGTACTGTTTCAAATACGCCAAGGCCCATGTGTACAGTTCCACGGAGCAGCCGTATCACGAGCAGGATAACTTTGTGAAGGATATTCAGGGCATGAAAACCATTTGGGGCCTCCGCAATGACGATACCTATTATTACCGCTGGGGTGCGCCGGATTTCGTTCGGGAGTTCATCGAAAACATTCCCCATGAGGTGGCGAAGGGAATCTATTTCGGTTCCGACCAGTGGATCTGGGGCCGTGATTTCCTGACCAAGAATCCCGAGACCACTGATCAACTGGAAATCGAAAAGCACTGGTACCAATGGATGCTTTGGGGCCGAATGAGCTATGATGCCCAGCTGCCCAACGATAGGATAACCGGAATTTTGGGTCGGAGGTTTCCGGAAGTCGATGCGCAGCTGTTGCGGTCCGCTTGGCAGCAAGCTTCGATGGTCTACTCGGTTACAACAGGTTTTCACTGGGGTAGACTTGATTTTCAATGGTACATCGAGGGCTGTATCAGCCACCCAAGGTTCGCGGAAAACGAATCGGGGTTCCACGACGTTGATCGCTTCATCTCTTTGGGGGTACATCCAAAATCGGGCAATCAGTCCATCCCCGATTATGTAAGCATGAAAATGAACGAAGAATCTTCCGAGTTGACCAGTCCCATCGAGGTTTCCACAAAACTCCATGAATTGGCCGATCAGACGCTGGCGGACTTAAAAGCTTTGGATGCAGGCGATAACAAGGAGCTGCAGGCAACCTTGAACGATATCGAAACCGTCGCCTATTTAGGCAAGTACTACGCCCATAAGATTGCCGGTTCCACCCAGGTGGCGATGTATCGTGCCACCAAAGACACCCTCTATCAAAAAAAAGCGATAACCGAGCTTACTAAGGCACTGGAGTTTTGGAAAAAATACACCGAACAGACCTCCGAGCAGAATAAAAATCCGCTGTGGACCAATCGTGTCGGACATGTGGATTGGGAGGAGATAACCGTCGAGGTGGCCAAGGATATTGAAATTGCCCGACAAAAGGTATAGAAAATAGACCGGTGCTATAAAAGGATGGTTGTCGAGGCCGAATGAAACTTATTGATATGAAATACTACTGTAGGCCACTCAATCTGATTATGTTTTTTTTCGGGCTTCTCTTGCTCTCCGGGCTACTATGGTCCTGTCAAGAAAAATCCTTCAGCATCCGAATTGATAATACGATCGATTTTCCAGAGGTGGAACATGGTTTGGGAAAGTTGAAAACCTTTGCGCGGGAAAATAAAATTCCGGTTACGGAGGGTGACGCCAAGATATACCTTAAAACGGCCATCGATTCCGTACACTTGGTACCCGAAGCCTATGCCATTTATAACGAGGGGGATGCAGTACG
>JBATUY010000278.1:0-8323 GCA_049671465.1 Pricia sp.
CTGTATGTCATACTACTTTGTATAAGTTTCAATGCACTGGCACAAACTACAAAAACAGTTATTCTCGATGCCGACACGGCCAACGAAGTGGATGACCTTTTTGCGTTGGTGACCGCTTTTTCGGAACCTACGTGGAACATCGTCGCGCTCAACGCGACCCAATGGCAGGCAAGTCATCTAGCTGAACCTTCCAGTATGGAAGAAAGCCATAAGCTCAACACTGTCTTAAAGGCCTATTGCAAAAAAGATGAGATAAAACTGCTCCGGGGCGGTTTCAGAAGAATGTACGATTGGGGCGACATGGCCCAGCATTCGGCCGCTGCCTATGACATCATAAAACGGGCACATAATCAAGAAAATAGCAACAAGATTACTGTTATCGCCTTAGGCGCCCTAACCAATGTGGCCTCGGCCCTTTATATCGATCCGACCATTGCATCGAAAATCGACCTGTATTGGTTGGGTACGACCTACGACTTTGAAAAAGGGATTTCAAAGCGGCTTGATTTCAACTGCGTAATGGATATACAGGCCACCGAAATCGTTTTGACCTCACAGATCGATACGCATATTATGCCCCTCAATGTTATTGCGGACATGAAATTTGAGCTCAAGGAAGCCAATGACAAACTATCGAACGTGCACCCGCTCGGCGATTTTCTTTTGAACCGATGGCGAAATCATATGGACGGTGGCCAATACGAAAGGGTACTTTGGGATACCGCCCTGATTCAGGCCGTTATGCGGCCTAGCCTGTGCACCGTCGAAAAAGTGGATACTTTTGAAAATAAAAAGGTATCCCTCTATAAAACCATAGATAAGAAAAAGGTAATCGAAAACACCTATGCCGATATTTTGGGCCTGATAGAAAAACTCTAGCCTAGACTATCTTTCCAGATGATGCAGAACCATGGCCTTCCCGGTCATGCCGTTAATTCCTGTCGTTGAATAGTGAACGGGGGCATTCCGGAGCGAACATGTAAAACCCTCAACGAGCAAGATAGCGCAACCCAATAGCACTCCCCCGTATCAGTCAAAACCGTGATATGACCATATTTTTCATATATTACCAGCCTCAATCATTATCAAGACCGGCAAATCAGAAAAGTTTTTCCGATTGTACCGACCGAACCAATTAATTTAGGAATATCCTTTGAAGAAAAAGAAAAAAGTCGGCCTGAAAGAAATAGCTAAAGATGCCGGTGTCTCCATAGCTACGGTATCTTATGTACTTTCTAAAGGAAAAAACAGTAGGGTAAGCGTCGAGATGTCCAAAAAAATCGAAAAAATTGCCAAGGACCTCAACTATCAGCCCAACAGGATAGCCCAGAGTCTCAAAAGTGGAAAAACGTTCACGATAGGCCTTATAGTCGCGGATATTAGCAATCCGTTCTTTGCACATATCGCACGTATAATCGAGGATGAAGCTAGTAAAAGTAACTATACCGTTATTTTTGGAAGCTCTGACGAGAAACCGGATAAAACGATGCATTTGCTTGAATTCTTCGCCAATCGCCAAGTAGACGGTTTTATTTTGGCGCCTTCGCGAGACTCGAACAAGCAGATTTTATTTCTACAGGAGCGAGGTATTCCCTTTGTACTGATCGACCGTTTTTTTCCGGAAATCGAGACGAATTACGTGGCCATCGATAATTATGAGGCTTCATATAAAGCTACGGAGCGTTTGGTAAATACCGGTAACTCTAAAATAGGTATGATCGCTTATGACACCCCACTTTTTCATATGAAAGAGCGAATACGCGGTTACGAAGAGGCGCTAGAGAACAATGCAATTGAACCGAATAAAAAATGGTTGAAAGAAATCGATGTTTCTAATATCCAAAGAGAAATTGCCCCGGCTATCGAAGACTTATTAAAAGGTGAACAGGCCGTTGAATCCCTATTTTTTGCCACGAATACCTTGGCCATTGCAGGGCTGAAACACCTTGAACATTTGAACTTAAAAGTTCCCGATGACGTACGCATTGTAAGTTTTGACGAGGGCGAGGCCTTCGATTTTTTCTATTGTCCGCTTACCCATGTGCGTCAACCCTTGGCCGAAATGGGGAAAAAGGCTGTGGAAATTTTAATCGAACAGATTACCGATCCCGAAAATATAAAGCAAAAAATAAGTTTAAACGCCGAACTTGTGCTAAGACAGTCTTGTCGTAAATAGAACCCACTCAAATGATTTAAAGTTTATAAAGTCCATTACGAATTAAATGTACTTCAAGTTTAAACGATTAATCATATATTTGAATCGTACTAGTTTCGTTATGCAATGCCTATCCCCGTTAAAGCAATTTAGAAATCTTTATTCGTCACAATATTATAATCATTAAACACAGTTATGCTTACAAAAGATAATTCAATTTATCCTAAAATCGGTATACGTCCCATTATCGATGGCCGTCTGGGCGGCGTACGCGAATCATTGGAGGAGACCACCATGAACATGGCGAAGAATGTCGCGAAACTTTATGAAGAAAATCTAAAATATCCCGATGGCACGACGGTGGTATGCATCATCGCCGATTCGTGCATAGGTGGGGTGTACGAGGCCGACGCCTGCGCCCAAAAATTTGCTGCCGAAAATGTGGGTGTCTCCTTATCGGTGACGCCTTGCTGGTGTTACGGGACCGAAACTATGGATATGGATCCGCTGGTGCCAAAAGCCATTTGGGGCTTCAACGGAACCGAAAGGCCAGGAGCCGTATACCTTGCCGCTACCTTGGCGGGCCACAACCAGAAGGGACTCCCTGCCTTCGGTATCTATGGTCAAGATGTGCAGGATATGGGCGATGAAACGGTACCCGACGACGTTCGCGAAAAACTGTTGAGCTTTGCCAAGGCCGGTCTTGCCGTTGCCATCATGAAAAATAAATCGTACTTGGCCATTGGAACCGTCTCGATGGGTATCGCGGGATCGGAAATACAATCCGATTTCTTTCAGTCCTTTCTAGGGATGCGCAACGAATTTGTTGATTCCATGGAAGTGTTCCGCAGGATAGAGCAAGAGATTTACGATAAACAGGAATACCAAAAGGCGTTAAAATGGACCCATGATAATTGCAAGGAAGGCAAAGACTTCAATGACCCCGACAAAAAGCGTACAGAGGCACAAAAAGAAAAAGATTGGGAGTTCGTCGTCAAAATGACTTTGATCATTAGAGATCTGATGGTCGGCAATCCGAAACTTGCCGAAATGGGACACGGTGAAGAAGCCCTTGGTCATAATGCCATTGCTTCCGGTTTTCAAGGTCAACGCCAATGGACCGATTTTCTGCCCAATGGTGATTTCTCGGAAGCTATCTTAAATTCCTCCTTTGATTGGAACGGCATTCGAGCGCCTTATATGGTCGCTACCGAAAACGACTCCTTAAACGGAATCTCAATGCTCTTCAATCATCTATTGACCAACACGGCACAAATCTTCGCCGACGTACGCACGTATTGGAGTCCCGATGCCGTTGAACGCGTCACGGGCTGGAAACCTGATGGCGAGGCAAAGAATGGTTTTATACACCTTATCAATTCCGGTTCGGCAACACTTGATGGTTCCGGTCGACAGACCAGAAATGGAAAACCGGTCATGAAACCGCATTGGGAAATTTCCGAAGAAGAGAAACAGGCCTGTTTGGATGCGACGGAATGGTTTCCTGCGGATTTGGGCTATTTCCGTGGCGGCGGATATTCCTCAAAATTCTTGACCATGGGCGGCATGCCGGTAACCATGTGCAGGATCAACCTTACTAAAGGCTTGGGGCCGACCTTACAAATTGCGGAAGGCCATACCATATCTATTCCCGAAAAAGTACATAAATCCTTGGACGAGCGTACCAACCAGACCTGGCCGACCACGTGGTTCGTGCCCAACCTGACCGGAAGCGGGGCCTTTACCGATGTATATTCCGTAATGAACAACTGGGGCGCCAACCATGGGGCCATCAGCTATGGGCATATCGGGAAAGATTTGATCACATTGGCCTCGATGTTGCGCATACCGGTCTGTATGCACAATGTGAAAGAAAACGCCATCTTTAGGCCCTCGACCTGGAATTCTTTTGGAATGGACAAAGAAGGGCAAGATTATCGCGCTTGCGCAACCTTTGGCCCCCTCTATAGCTTTTAAACTCCAAAAAGACGATTCATGCAGACAAAAAAATACGTAATCGGCGTAGATTTCGGAACCGCTTCGGTGCGAACGATTATTGTAGACACCGAAAATGGAAATCAGTTGGCCGTTGCCGAAGCTGAGTACACCCGATGGAAGGCCGGTAAATTCTGCGATGTTTCGAAAAGCCGATTTCGTCAGCATCCTTTAGATTACATCGAAAGTTTTGAGATGGCCACTAAAGATGCCCTTGTCCAAATTTCTTCGGAGCAGCGTACAGATATCGTTGCCCTCTCCATCGATACCACGGGTTCAACTCCGGCCCCCGTAAATAAAGAAGGTATGCCTTTGGCGCTTTTACCTAGCTTTCAAAACAATCCGAACGCCATGTTCTGGCTCTGGAAGGACCATACCGCTTGGGCGGAAGCAGAAAAAATAAATCAAATCGCCAGGAACTTTGATCCTGACTATTTGAAGTATGTCGGTGGCATTTATTCTTCGGAATGGTTCTGGGCCAAATTGGCCCATGCGCTTAAAGTAGATGGCGCCGTTGCCGATGCCTGTCACTCATGGGTCGAACATTGCGATTGGTTTCCTTTCCTACTTACTGGCGGAAACAACGCGAATACGATTAAAAGAAGTGTTTGCGCAGCCGGACACAAGGCACTTTGGTCAGAGGAGTGGAACGGGCTTCCATCTGAAGCATTTTTTCACGCACTACATCCCCAGATACAGGATATGCTTACCCATCTCCACCAAACCGTTTATACCGCTGATTGTGCTGTCGGTACATTGAGTGAGGAATGGGCGACCAAACTCGGACTTTCGATACATGTGCAGGTCGGCATAGGGGTGATAGATGCCCATGTGGGAGCCGTGGGCGGTGAAATCGAACCCTACCACTTGAGCAAGGTCATGGGCACCTCTACCTGCGATATGCTGGTAGCCCCCTTTGACGAAGTGGGCGACACGTTGGTAGAGGGTATCTGTGGTCAGGTCGATGGCTCCATCATCCCTGAAATGATCGGAATGGAAGCCGGTCAATCTGCTTTTGGCGACGTCTACAGCTGGTTCAGGGATATATTGATGTGGCCCCTGAAAAATTATATCGCTAAAACGACCTCCGAACATTCCGAACAGACCTTAAAACTGTATCGCGACCTAGAAGACACCCTGTTAAAAGAATTGAACGAAGCGGCCGCTACCCTTCCGATCGATGCCAAAACCGAACTGGCCGTCGATTGGTTGAACGGCAGACGGACCCCTGATGCCGATCAATCGCTGAAAGCTGCGATACAAGGGTTGGATCTTGGTACCGATGCCCCAAGAATTTATCGCGCCCTGGCCGAGGCCACCTGCTTCGGTGCCAAAAAAATCGTAAAACGGTTTCAAGAACGGGGCATTCCAATAAAAGGCATCATCGGGGTCGGCGGTGTCGCCAAAAAATCGCCCTTCATTATGCAAATGATGGCCGATGTACTGAATATGCCCATTCGAATACACAGTTCCGACCAGACCTGTGCCCTAGGCTCCGCCATGTTCGCGGCGACCGTTGCCGGAGTGTATCCGAAAGTCGAGGATGCCATGAAAAAAATGGGCCAAGGTTTTGACATGCAATATGTACCGGACGATGAAAAGACCGAAATGTATGCACTGCGATATACAAAATATCTACGTTTTTGCGATGCCGTTGAATCATCGTTTTGACCCTAGTGATTAAAAACCTTCGACGAACCATGAAAACAGACCTTAAGATACCCGTTGTACAGAAACATTTATTGTTCCCCTTTATCATAATCACTTCCCTTTTCTTTTTATGGGGCATTGCCAATGATCTTACGAACCCGATGGTATCCGCCTTTAAAAAGGTGATGCCCGAGCTTTCCAATTTTGAGGCGGCTTTGGTACAATTGGCTTTTTACGGCGGCTATGCGACCATGGCCATACCGGCAGCGATCTTTATCAGAAAATACAGCTATAAAAAAGGAATCATAGTAGGGCTGACCCTTTACGCCATAGGTGCTTTTTTATTCTACCCCGCCGCCGCCAACGCCGCTTTTGGTTTTTTTCTGGCTTCTCTGTATGTGCTCACTTTTGGCCTCGCTTTTCTAGAAACCACCTCAAACCCTTTTATTTTGGCCATGGGCGACCCTAGAACGGCGACCCAACGCCTGAATTTGGCGCAAGCGTTCAACCCGATGGGGTCACTCTTGGGGATGCTCGTTGCCCAGGTTTTCGTAATTCAGTCCCTTCGCTCTGACGACTATTCGGTAGAAGCCTATGATGCACTCGATGTTCTGGAAAAAGCTGCCATTCGCGAAAACGACCTTGATATTATCAGCTATCCGTATATCGCTTTGGGAATGTTGGTATTGGTGATTCTCGTTATCGTAGCCGTGACCAAGTTCCCGGTAAATAAGACCGAGGTGAAGATAAGCCTGAAGGAATCTTTTACGAAACTTCGAAAAAATAGAAAATACGTTGAAGGCGTTGTCGCCCAAGCTTTTTATATCGGGGCACAGATCATGTGCTGGACCTTTATTTTTCAATATGTCGACGAACTCAATTTGGGTCGCGATGCAGACGATCAATTGACGGCCACTTGGTACAATATGGCCGCAATGATCTCTTTTCTGGTAGGCCGTTGGCTCTGTACGTGGCTAATGAAATATGTAAATGCGGCAAAATTGATGCTTTGGTTCGCTGTAGGTGGGGTTCTTTTTAGTTTGGGGGCCATTGCGCTGCCGGGTATTTTGGGGCTTTATTCCCTAGTGGCCATCAGTATCTGTATGTCATTGATGTTCCCGACCATTTATGGCATTGCATTAGAAGGTATGGGCGATGAAGCGAAACTGGGCTCGGCCGGTCTGGTCATGGCCATCGTAGGGGGAGCGTTGATGCCTCCGCTACAGGCATCCGTTCTAGATTGGGGCGGCCCCGGCTTTTCCGACGTATTACTTTTCGGATATATACCAGAAGTACGCATATCGTTTGTATTACCGTTGATATGTCTTGCGGTGGTAGCCCTCTATAGTTACCGCTGTACGAGGGTAAAGCAATAAGTGCCGTCACGACAGTTCGTTCAGCAATTAATATTTGAGTACAATACCGGTATGCATGGTAAAGGTCGGAACCTTGATGGATATGCCATTGCTTTGCTTGGTAAAATCAAGTTTTTCGCCACTGGGTATTTGCACCACCTCCTTGATTTCTTCAGATACATTGACCTCCAGGTCGACATCGGGTATCGGCGGAAAATCTTCGATAACCTGTATTTCTACTCCTCTAAGTAAGGCGGGTGAATACAGCAGATGGGCAACATATCGGTTGTCTTTCTCCTGTTTCAATAAGCTTACACGGCCTGCGCTGGGCAAATTGGCCACTTTCAGTAAAGGCTTGTCGTATAACAGATCAATGGCGTTTTCGACCAGTTGCCTGTGCATTCGCACCCCGTTTTCATAATACAGTCGATCTAACCCGTGGGCAAAGAAGATTACGTTTCCATTTCTGACGACTGCCGGATATTCTGAATCGACCAATTTGTAAGGTGTTTCGCGGTGTCCTGAAAATTGGGCATAGGTACGATTGAAATAAGGTTCACGCATGGCGGCCAAAACCTCTCCCGTGGTGGGTTTGGTCAAGAGACCGGCATCGTAGTTCAAAAAGGGACTCTCGACGATATTTTCTGTAATTTCTTTTTTGACGACGGTATAATCGAATTGAAAATCGGAGGGTTTGATATATTCCGTTCCGACGTCGAGCAGAAATTTAGTTCGGCCCTTATCTAAGGCACCTTCGCCGAACACAATTAATTTTCCCCCGTTTTGTACCCATGCGTTGAGTTTATCGGCCTGTTCGGAGGTCATCGATGGCGCACTAGGTACAATGATCAATTCAAGATCATCTAAATTGTTTTCCATGGCGACCACAAAATCATGATGCGTTTCCAACAACATATTAACCACACCATTGTCGGCAGCCTCTTCAAGGCTTAGCCAAATACCGAGTTTCGAGACCGGAATTCCGCCCGGCCCGTAGTCCTCTATTTTTTCGACGTATTCATAGGCTTTTCCGATATTGCGATAAGTATCCATATCCATCTCGCCGGACGGATGCAATTGATCGCCGAAATTACACGATGCCCCGAAAGAAATCATGGCCGCCGCTTCATAGGTAATGGCATCTGGATGTTTGAAACCACCAAATTCG
>JBATUY010000279.1:0-2924 GCA_049671465.1 Pricia sp.
AAATAGGAACAAAGAACAGGGGTTACCGTTACGGCTACGATCAGAGACGTCAGGACAGAGGTCACAAAGGCTATCCCCAAAGGCTGTAAAAGCCGGCCTTCCATTCCGCTCAAAAAGAACAGCGGGATAAAGGATACGATGATGATCAGGGTCGCGATGATGATGGAGCTCCTTATTTCAACCGAGGCATCACGTACAACGGTCAGTGTGGGTTGGCGTTCGGCCTTGGGCTTCCTTACGTTTTCGCGCAAACGTTTATAGACGTTTTCCACATCGATAATGGCATCGTCCACCAGGGCACCGATGGCAATGGCCATACCGCCCAAACTCATTGTATTGATGGTGTAGCCCAATAATTTGAGTACGATGATGGACACCAATAGGGAAATAGGAATCGCCAAAAGCGAGATCAAAGTGGTACGCCAGTTCATCAGAAAGATGAAAAGGATGATGACCACGAAAAAAGCCCCTTCGAGCAAAGTCCAGTTCAAATTGCTGATGGAGGCATCTATAAAATCGGACTGTCTAAAGATTTGGCTTTTGATTTCCACGCTTTTGGGCAGCGTGGATTCCAAATCCGCAATGGCCTCGTCCAGACGGTCGGTCAATTCCAACGTGTTGACATCGGGCTGTTTTGAAATGGTCAAAATGACCGCAGGCGATGCATTCAGGGAACCATCGCCGATCTTGTCCGCCGCACCTATTTGTACGGTCGCTACATCCTTGATTTTAATGGTCTGCCCGTTCACTTGCTTCAAAACGGCCTCCTGCAAGTCTTCCAATACGTAGGCACGACCGCTTCCCTTTATGATGTATCGATTGCCATATTGGTTTATGATTCCTCCGGGAGCGTTTACATTGGCTTCCTCAACGTGGGATACCAAATCGTTTAGGCTCACGTTGAAATGTTTCATCTTTTCGGGATTTGCAAATATCTGGTACTGTTTATAATCCCCACCGATTACCACCACGTTCGCAATGCCCCCGATGGCCTTGATACGGGGCCGGATCGTCCAGTCGGACAAGGTTCGCAGTTCCATAGGCGAAAGACTGTCGGATGTTACGCCCAAGAGCATTATTTCGCCCATAATGGAAGAAATAGGAGCCATCGTGGGCGCACCGATGCCCTCGGGCAAGTTTTCACGTACCATTGGAATACGCTCGCTCACGATTTGCCGGGCACGGTAGATATCGGTCCCCCATTCAAATTCGACCCAAACAATGGAAATCCCAGCGGCAGATGATGAACGGATTCTGCGCACATCGGGCGAACCGTTCAGAGCCGTTTCCAGTTGATAGGTCACCAGTTTTTCCACTTCCTCGGATTCCATTCCGTGGGCTTCCGTGAGTATGGTTACGGTAGGTGCGGTAAGGTCGGGGAACACGTCCACGTTCATGGTACGGGCAAAATAAATTCCCGCCACGCTCAGCACGAGAGCACCCAACAGGATGAGCAATCGGTTATGAAGTGATATTGATAATATTTTATTTAGCATCTCTTCAATTTTTTAATGTTCATGGCCGTGGGCCGGTGTGGAACCGGACATCGATGCCATTTTTACTTGATAGGCCCCTCGGGTAACGACCATTTCGCCCGCTTCAAGACCGCTTAGGATGTCTACGTTCGGGCCATTTCGTTTTCCGATCTTTACCGGCCTACGCTCAAAACTTTCGCCGGCAAGTTGTGCAATAACGGAATAACTTCCATAGTCCTCTAAAAGCGCGTTGACAGGAATCGTCATTCCCTCCTTGGCACTGCCCATCGCGATCTGCACTTCGGTAAGGCTTCCTTCCGGCATATCCACTTCTTCATTGATTTGGGCATAGACGGATATCAGGGGATTTTCTCTTTCCACATCCTTGCCGATCGAAAGGATAGAACCACCTGTATCGCTTACCTTCTTCCATTGGGCATCCTCGTCCCGGTACCATATACCCTGTACATTCTCCATGGTCAGCCCGGAAGAGGGCGCAACCTGTGTTTTGAGCATTTTAGATTGATGTGTCCCTACGCTGACCAAGGGCTTCCCCTGTGCCGCATACTCCCCATTGGATACATTTATGGATTTTATGAATCCATCGAACGGTGCGCGTACTTGTTTGCCGCTACCGGAAACCCCTGCGGAAAGGGTCTCGTAATTGGATTTGGCTACGAGGAAATCACTTTCCACTTTTTCAAATTCGGACTTGGGAACGATTTTGGATTCGTAGAGCTCCTTTTTACGTTCATATTCCGATTTGGCCTGTTGGTATTTGGCCTTTGTGGAAGCGATTTCCGCGCCCAGATTATTGGTGGCCAATCCACTGCTACTTATAGTCATCAATAATTGACCTTTTTTTACGGTCGTGCCCTCGGTAAGGTTCTCAATGGCAAAATCCACCAGTCCGTCGGCATTGGCCACAAGGGATTTGGCCGAACCGGGAGAGGGCATCCATACCCCCGAGGTATTGATGATATCATAAATGGTATCCCTGACCACGGGCGCCGTTTGAAAATCCATTTTCCAGGCCTGCTCCTTTAAAAAAGGGATGCCCCCATCATCCTCTGCCTCTGTTCCCAGGGCCTCTTGCGCCTTTTCCAGATTAGAGAAGACGGGAACGTTCCCTATGACTATCCTATCCTCCAAGGTCGGGGTCGTGAGGTCGAAAACGAGCTGGTAGGTTCCCGCTTCCTTGGGTTGGATGGCCGGTGAGAAAATACCCGGCGATGAAGGTGCATCGGCCGTATTGCGGATTCCTTTCCCATCCTTTATCAAGCTGACCGTTACCGAACCTTCACCTACGGGTCGGTGTCCGTCCAAGACCGTAAAATGCGCGGCAAACCGGCTTAGATCCCCTACGATCAGGGCAGGGAACTCTACGAACAGTTCGGTCTTGTCCGTCCAGAGGGTATAGCCCATTCTCGGAACCTCCTCGCCAACATG
>JBATUY010000280.1:0-5082 GCA_049671465.1 Pricia sp.
TTGTGTAAATGCTGCCTTGCATTTTTCTTTTAAATGTTCAAAGCATTTGCTATGGATATCTTTTATATGCCTTTTCGTAACAGGTATCAACGCCCAAGAAGAAAAACCCATGAACGTCATCTTTATCCTCGCCGATGATTTGGGATGGAGCGATACCAGTTTGTACGGCACCACGGATTTGTACGAGACCCCAAATCTCGAAAGACTTGCCGCCCGTGGGATGACTTTCGATAGGGCTTATGCCGCGAGCCCCCTATGCTCCCCGACCCGAGCCAGTATCTTGACCGGTCAAACTCCCGCTCGAAATGGCGTTACCGCCCCACAAGCACATCTGCCCGAGGTACGTCTTACCGCCTCCATTGCTGAAAAAGCGGGACCGGAGACCAAAGTAATCATCCCGAATTCCGTCACGCGACTGGATACCATTCTACCCACTTTGGGAAAATTGGTCAAAGAAAAAGGATACGCCACAGCCCATTTTGGAAAATGGCACTTGGGGCTACCGCCTTACACCCCTTTGGAACATGGCTTCGATGTGGACTTACCGTACTGGCAAGGACCCGGCCCCGCCGGTAGTTTTGTCGCCCCTTGGAAATATCCCGATTTTAAAGCGAACTATCCCCAAGAACACATCGAGGACCGAATGGCCGATGAAGCGGTCACGTGGATGCGTGCGCAAGACAAGGCGACTCCGTTTTTTATGAACTACTGGCAATTCTCGGTACATGCCCCGTTTGACGCCAAAGAAAGTCTGATCAAATATTATAGGACCAAGGTCAATATGCAAGACCTACAAAACTCCCCGACCTACGCCGCTATGGTGCACTCGTTGGACGATGCCGTCGGCAAACTGCTCGATGAAATCGATAGGCTCGGAATTGCAGAAAATACGGCCATAATTTTTTTCAGCGATAACGGCGGCAATATGTACAACGGTATTCCCGAAACCACGCCCGATGGCGAAAAATTCTTGGTTTCCCCCACGAGCAATACGCCCTTACGTGGTGGAAAGGCTACGATGTACGAGGGTGGTGTACGCGTGCCCTGTATAGTCGCTTGGCCCGGCATGACTACTCCGGGTAGCCGATCGGATGCTTTGATCCAGTCGACGGATTTCTATCCGACCCTCCTTAAACATTTAAATATCAAAAAACCCGAAAATCATGAGATAGACGGGGTTGACATTAGCGCTGCGTTACAGGGAGCACCACTGAACAGGGCTCCTATCATCAACTATTTTCCACACCAACCGCCCGTACCACAATGGCTACCGGCGTCCGTTTCCGTGCATGATGGGGATTGGAAATTGATCCGTCTTTTCAACCAAGGGGAAGATGGGCAGCACGGGTACCGCCTCTATAATCTGAAATGGGATATTGGGGAGGCCAACGATTTGGCCAGTGCCTATCCTGATAAAGTTACTGAACTGGATGCCTATATCACGGCACATCTTTCCGATGCAAACGCTGTAGTTCCCTTACCGAATCCTGCTTTTGACAGTACGCAATATAATCCCCTTGAAATCGGGGTACAGCCCGGCGGTCTGAAATACGACCCTAAGATCGAGCTTGAAAATGAATAATGTTGTTATAACTACGCTTTTTAGATATTTGGGCCATGAAAAATAAAATAACCAGTTTCCTACTTTGTCTTTTCGCGCTTTCCGCTTTCTCTTGCAAGGATGAAAAAACTGAAAATACAGAAGAAAAGAAACCGCTCAATGTAGTGCTTATCTTAACCGATGACCAAGGCGGCCATTTATCCGCTTTAGGAACCAAGGGCATCAGTACCCCGGTTACCGACAATCTGGCCAAAAACGGCATGCTGTTTACCAATGCTTTTGCTACGGTCCCGTCTTGCTCCCCAAGTCGAAGCTCCATTATGACCGGAATGTATCCACATGCCAACGGCCATTGGAGAAACACGATAACCCCTACCCTAGCGGACGCCGACAAGGAATTTACCCGCGAATCTTCGACCATCGATAAAGTGGGTATTCACGAGTATATTAAAACCCTGCCCGAAGCACTTCAAGAAAACGGCTATTTTACGGCCCTTACCCAAAAGTTTCACATGAGTCCCCCATGGAAGTTTCCCTATGACGCCCGAAATCCGGTGCAAAACGACCCAGAGGGGTTTAAAAAAGCCATCACCGAGTTCATCGCAGAGGCACAGGACAAACCCTTTTTCTTTCAGGCAAACATCGCTCCGCCCCATAGAAATCTGGATAAGCATATGGCGGATTTTCCACAATACCTTCCAAATCAAGACAGTATTCCCGTTCCGGAATATTTACCCGATACGCCCGATATGAGGGCCGATCTGGCCAAATATTTTGGCTCCGTACAATTGGCGGATGCGTGTGCGGGAAGTATCCTAGAGGTACTGAAGGAAAAAGGGTTACTGGAAAACACTTTAGTGATTTTTACAGGTGACCAGGGCGAACCCTATCATCGGGCAAAGGCGTCCCCATACTATGCCGGACTCCACGTGCCTTACATCGCCAGTGGCCCAGGAGTAGCGAAGGATAAAATTTCGGACGCCCTGATTTCCCATATCGATATTATGCCGACAATTTTGGATTACCTGGATATCGCCATCCCGGAAACGGTACAGGGGAAATCCTTAAAACCTATCTTTTCGGGAAAAGAAAACAAGGTTGCAGAGCGGGATTATATCTTTGGGGAACACAATTCCCATGGTCCCCAACGCCCGGAACACTATCCTAGTAGGGTCGCATTCGATGGCCGGTATTACTACATACAAAACCTGATGCACGAAAAGAGCTACGAACTGCCTGCGGACCTGAGGGTCGAGGAAGCTTGGGGCAATCGCAGTTATCAGGCTACGCTTGACGCCAAAGAATCACATCCCGTTCAATATAACCTTCTAAAACAACTGGAATCGGGGAGACCTTTCGAAGAACTTTATGATATGGAAAACGACCCGGGACAGCTGAACAATCTAGCGGGAAAAGAAGCAGTCGCAGAAGAACAAAAGAGGATGAAAAATGCGCTGGAAGAATGGCGCGTAGCTTCCGGAGATTTGGTAGATGATCCGCTGGAAATCAAGACACGACAAACGGAACGATAATTATTCGTTGTACCTACAAGCTCAACAAACTTTTCAAAGACCTAAAGTGAAGGCAGGAGATTAACAATAGCACAGAATTTTCTCCAATTCCGAAAATATTCAAACGCCCGCAGCTACTGTATTTTAAAGCGTTTTAACCAAATAGGCTACGGATTTTTGGCAATTTGCCTGTAAGTACAGGATGGTATTTGGTTTTGATCGGGTTAATTTTCCTACAAATAAATGAACCATGAAAATAAAACTACTCCCACTACTTGCTATGCCTGTGGTTGCCATCCTTTTTGGCACCGCAATACAGGCACAAACGATCAACTTGGAACTCAACCCGAGCTTAAAGAATCAGCTTGACATTGTTGAAAATCCGACCGGCACTTATGAGATAAATACGCAAGGCGCCGACCCTTGGATTCAGACGGGGCCCATTGCCGATTTTGACCCGAACGATGTACATGTCATCAGTTTCGATTATATTGCCGAAGACGGTCTTGACAACCTTCAGATATTTTATGGCGCCCCGGTCAGTGCGCAACGCCAGGTAGATTTTGGGGCGTTGACCGCTACCACTTCATACAAAACCTTTAAAGCGTTCATGAAAATAGAGGCGCCCAGTTGGGATGCATCCTACGAACGCCTCCGCTTTGACTTCGGTAAAAAAGTGGGACAGAACCTGACCGTTAAGAATGTGGTTTTGAGGGCGGCGGCACCGAACGAGATTATCAACCTGAATCTAGACGTCAATAATACCAATCAAATTGACATTGCCCAATCGTCCGATGGCAGTTATGAAATAGGAACTATGGGCAGCGACCCATGGGTCGCCACCCCGGAAATAACTACGGTATTCGACCCAGAAAAGGTGTACGTCATCAGTTTCGACTATACTTCTCAGAGCGGTCTTGATGATTTGCAGATTTTTTACGGTTTGCCCTTTAGTGGTGCAAGACGGGCGTTATTGGGAAGTTTGGCCCCGGCAGCGACACCTACCAACTTCAAAACTTTAATGCGGATCAGCGCGCCCAATTGGAGCGCATCTTATGATATACTGCGATTTGATTTTGGTAGATTGCCTGATCTCGATATCAATGTCGATAACCTGGTGCTGCGCGAAGCTACCAACGAAGAGCAAAAAGCCTTGGCCGTCAAAGAACTGGTCGATATAGAATTGAATGTGGCCGCTACCAGTCCGTTTTTAGAAGCTACCCTACTTCCCGATGGGTCTTACCAGCTGAATACCTCGGCCAACGATCCATGGATCCTGTCACAACCCATCTCCGATATTTATGATATTGATGATACCTATATCCTAGAATTCGAATACAAGTCTGAACAGTCCTACAATGAACTGGAAGTGTTTTACGGCCCTCCCATAAACGGAAACCAAAAATTTTCTGCTGGCGAAATCCCAGCAGCGGCAGATTGGACGATCTTTACGATCAACCCAAGATTGATAGTCGATAATTTTCAGGATACCGAGCGAACGCGATTCCGTTTTGACTTTGGCAGAAACGAAGGGGAAGAAAAGACCATTTTCGTACGAAACATCAAATTGCGTAAACCTACGGAACAAGAACTTCAAGATGAGCAGACCAGCGATAAATTCGTCAGCAGGGCCATTAACCAAGACTTCCTTAACTATTTGAATACCGATTTTGACAATACGATTACGGAAGTCAAAATAGGCATGGAAACGGTTAGTGTTTCCGGTGAGATTGCAGACGGTTCTGAAGAACTGTTCTTAGCGGAGATAGAACCGCATCAATATGGATTTGACCGTGAGGAATTTGATTTTGTTACCCCTATAAATGTAGTAAACGGTTCTTTTTCAATTGATCTTGAACGATTTCAACCTCGAGCGGATCATAATTATGATCGTCTATATTCCAGATGGGCCGTGGTTTCCAAAACAGGGGATACAACCTATGAATTTACTTCGAACGCGACATGGCCCAGCGATATTTCGGAAATAGCGGAAAACAATATCGAAGAAAA
>JBATUY010000281.1:0-3305 GCA_049671465.1 Pricia sp.
GAAACCTTGGTCATCAATGGCAAATCGGGGACGTTTGAAAATAAGCTCATCCATTTTTCGTATAAAAATTATGAGGACTATAAAAGCAAAATGGTCAAATACGGCCAAATGAAGGCTTTCGAGGAACTGGATAAGGATTACTCCCCCAACATATACCATTTTTGGTTCCGCCCTTTTTATAAATTCATCAACCACTATATTTTCCGCTTGGGCATATTGGACGGAAAAAAGGGCATCATTATATGCTACCTGAACGCTTTGGGCGTCCATGCCCGGTACAAAGAACTGGCGCGGTTGCGAGCGGAGGGCCTAGATGATGGATGACCAAAAACGGATTAACGAATACCAAAGTCCGGAGACCGAAGACCCATGGCCCATGGCCCATGACTCAAGACCCAAGACTCAAGACCCAAGACCCAAGACCCAAGACCCAAGACCTAAGACCTAAAAAACCTAAAAAAAACATTTCAGTGAACAATCTTACCGAAGAAGTAAACGCCTGCCTGAAAGTACTCGAAAATGGCGGCCTCATCCTCTACCCAACCGATACCGTCTGGGGCCTCGGCTGCGACGCTACAAACGAGGCGGCGATCAAAAAAATATATGACCTTAAAAAACGGGATGACCGCAAGGCCTTGATATGTTTGGTCGCCAATGACGCTATGCTAGAGCGATACGTCGAGAACGTGCCCGAACTGGCGTATGATATTATCGACCTTTCCACCAAACCGACGACCCTAATTTATGACCATCCGAAAGGGGTGGCCAAAAACCTGATCGCCGAAGATGGATCCCTGGCGATTCGGGTGGCATCGGATAAATTCTGCCAGTACCTCATCAACAAATTCCGAAAACCTATTGTTTCTACTTCTGCCAACGTTTCCGGCGAACCGAATCCCAATGGATTCCATGAAATATCGGAAACGATTTTAAAAGGTGTCGACTATGTGGTAAATTTAGCGTCCGAAAGTCCGAATGCCGTTCCATCTGCCATTATAAAGTTGGGCAACGACGGAACGGTAAAGGTGATTCGGGAATGATAAGAATTACAAAGCGGCCTTTGATGAAATAACGACCTAGCGGAAAATCGGCTTTACGGTAAGCAGAAAACCGAAAAGAAGCAATGCACATGGTCTTCCCAAAATTTCCAATTTAAAATATGGGTTACTGAATATAGCCAAAACATGAACCTAAAAAACGCCCTTAAAAATCCCATATTTAAAACCCTTTCCGAGGCCGCTTCGGAACTGGGCGTAGATACCTATGTCATCGGCGGTTTCGTTCGCGACCATCTATTGAAAAGAGGCACGCCGCAAGACATCGATATCGTTGCCGTAGGCAGTGGCATCGAACTGGCAAAAAAAGTAGCCTCGAAATTACCGGCCCGGCCCCAAGTCTCTATCTTCAAAAACTTCGGTACCGCTATGCTCAAGCACGAGGGTATCGAACTCGAATTCGTTGGCGCCCGAAAGGAAAGCTACGACCGCAATAGCCGCAAACCTACGGTAGAAGACGGCACCTTGCAAGACGATCAGAAACGGCGGGATTTTACCATCAACGCCCTCGCCATTTCCCTGAACAAAGTGACCTACGGCGACCTACTCGACCCCTTCGATGGGGTGGCCGATCTTGAGAAAGAGACCATCCGCACACCTTTGGAACCTGGGCTCACCTATTCCGACGACCCGCTTCGCATGATGCGCGCCATCCGGTTTGCCACGCAACTCAATTTTGAAATCGAACTGAAATCCCTGCAGGCGATTATCGAACACAAAGAGCGCATCCAAATTATTTCCAAAGAACGAATAGTCGACGAGCTGCATAAGATTCTGGCCAGTGAAAAGCCCTCCAAAGGTTTTGCGCTACTCCATAAAACAGAACTGCTACCCTACATCCTCCCAGAACTGGTCGCCTTGCAAGGTATCGAAGAAAAAGAGGGCCAACGCCACAAAGATAATTTTTGGCACACCTTGGAAGTGGTCGACAATATCGCCGAAACCACCGATGACCTCTGGCTACGCTGGGCGGCCCTGCTGCACGATATCGGTAAGGCGCCCACCAAGAAATGGCATAAAAAAATAGGATGGACATTTCATGCCCACGAATTCGTTGGTTCAAAAATGGTCTACAAGCTGTTCAAGCGCTTGCGAATGCCCCTGAACGACAAGATGAAGTACGTTCAGAAAATGGTATTGATGAGCTCGCGCCCTCAAATACTTTCAGAAGAATTTGTGACCGATTCCGCTGTCAGGCGCTTGGTACACGATGCGGGCGACCATGTCGACGATCTTATGACCTTATGTGAAGCCGACATCACCACTAAGAACGCCCACAAACAGAAAAAATACAAAAACAACTTCAAGCTCGTGCGTCAAAAAATAGAGGAAGTTGAAGAACGCGACCACATCCGTAACTTTCAACCGCCCGTTAGCGGTGAGGAAATTATGGAGACTTTCGGCATTAAACCCTCCCGCGAAATCGGCATCATCAAGGATGCAATCAAGGAAGCTATTTTAGAAGGTGAAATTCCGAATGAATATGAAGCGGCTAGGGAATATATGCTTACTAAGGGAAAGTCTTTAGGGCTAAGTGCAGTGTGAACGATAGTGTTGATGAGAATAGAGCTCCATTTTTGGGGCTTTTGATGTAACGCAGAAAGCGAATTGGTACTCCTAATCTCACATTACCGTTTTGACAGGTGTAGATATTCTATAGAGTTTCGGAATTCATAGAATACGCTGATGAGTAAAGTCTCTAAGTAATATGGTGGCCCCATAGAACACCCTAAAAAAAGAATGTCCCTTTGAATAAGTCAAATAAAGGAGGAATTGTAGCCCAAATCAAAACCCTTAATTCCTCCCCATCCCACAAAATATAAAGTCGGTCAATTGCTTTTCCAGCTCTATGGGGTTGTGTTGTTTGTCGTCTTCCATGAGAATGTTGAAAAGCCACCGTAATGACGAAAAGAAAAGGTAGGTAGCAATTTCTACGTTCATATCCCTGAACTCCCCTACTTGCATTCCTTCTTCGATTATTGATCCTATTTTTTTTAGATAATTCACTCTTTTCTGTTTAAAATCAGAGAGTTTTGGCTCTTGTAGATTACGCCAATCGTAGACGAACAGGGCCACTTGATACGGTTCTTGAATCGTGAACTGCACGTGTTTAGAAACTACGTACTTCAATTTATCCTTAGGCGAGTGACTCGATTCCAGAATCTGGTTCAAATATATCGTAAAGCTATCGATTATGTCAAAAAGATAGCCTTCGAGAAAAGCTTCTTTTGAGTTAATATAGTTGTACAC
>JBATUY010000282.1:0-2640 GCA_049671465.1 Pricia sp.
TAGCGAATGGAGGGCCGTCGTCAAACGGAAACCAACAAACGACCTATGAAAAAAATTATAGCATTCTGGATCTTACTTTCCTTCACCTCCTGTACGGTGAAGCCCGAACCAAGAATTGAGGGCGAACTCAAGAAATGGCATCGAGTTACCTTGAGTTTTGAAGGTCCCATGACCGAGGAAATGGCAGAGGAAAATCCTTTTCTGAACTACCGGCTGGATGTCCTTTTTACGAACGGGGAAAAGTCCTATACCGTCCCTGGGTTTTATGCCGCCGATGGAAACGCCGCCGAGACCAGTAGTGAATCCGGTTCGGTCTGGCGCGTTCGTTTTACCCCGGACGATGAAGGGGAGTGGACTTACGAGGTTTCGTTCAAAAAAGGCGAGGATATCGCCGTTGCCGAAACTGTGGAAGGGGCCGAGAGCGGCGGCTTTTTCGATGGCCAGACCGGCTCCTTCACTATTGGTGATACCGACAAAGGGGGAATTGATAATCGTGCCAAGGGTCGATTGGAATATGTAGGAGAACCTTATTTGAAATTCTCGGAAACGGGCGAATATTTCATCAAACTGGGCGTTGATGCCCCGGAAAATCTTTTGGGCTATATCGATTTTGACGCCTCCTCCAATGCGCTCGACCTTCGAAAGGATTGGGAACCCCATGCCCGTGATTTTGAAACGGATGCCGACACGTTCCTATGGCAAGACGGAAAGGGAAAAAACCTGCTGGGGGCAATCAATTATCTCGCCGATGAGGGTCTCAATGTGTTCTCGTTCCTGACCTTCAATGTAGACGGCGACGATCGTAATATCTATCCCTATCTGCTCAAGGTGCCCGTAGCGGAATATGAGGCCTATGCTAGTGACAAAAAAAACAAGCAGGCTTGGGAGACGATGTTCCACAGAACCCGTTTCGACGTCTCCAAACTCGCACAATGGGAGCGCATCCTTGACTACGCCGAACGCAAGGGCATGTTTTTGCACTTCAAGACCAACGAGACCGAGACCGACCACTTAATGGATGGCGGCGTGTTCGGCACGGAAGGAAAACTTTACTATCGCGAACTAATCGCGCGTTTTGGTCATCACCTGGCATTGAATTGGAACTTGGGCGAGGAGAACGACCAACCTATTAAGAACGTTATCGAAATCGCCGATTACATCAAAGGCCTAGACCCTTACGACCACCATCGTGTGGTGCATACCTTTCCCAATCAAGACGACCGCTATCAGCAGTTGATCGGGAATCAGTCCGTTCTGACCGGGGCCTCCCTGCAGTTGAGCGATGCCGAGTTTAACGATGTCCACGACCGGGTTCTGAAATGGAGAAGAAAATCGGATTCCACCGGGGTCAAATGGGCCTTGGCCGTCGATGAGCCTGGTAAGGCCAATATCGCCCTCTTGCCCGATGACGAAGACCCGACCCACGACCTGCCGCGGGCAAGGGCCTTGTACGGCACCCTTTTCGCCGGTGGTTACGGAGTGGAGTGGTATTTTGGATATGCCAGTCCGAATTCCGACCTTACGGCAGAGGATTTCAGGAGTCGCGACGTCTTTTGGGACCAAAACCGATATGCCCTACAGTTCTTTGAACAACATCTTCCCTTTTGGAAGATGCGGCCCGCAGACGACCTGGTTTCAGGAGAAGGGGTGTACGCCTTCGCCGAGGAGGATGCCGTTTACGCTATCTATCTTTCTCCGGAAACGCAAACGACATCCATTAGCCTGGGCGATTCCGGCAAGATGTATGAAGTGAGATGGTTCGATCCGCGTAACGGTGGCGATCTTCAGGAGGGGTCATTGGCAACTGTCGAGGCGAAGGGAACGGTCGGGGTAGGCCTTCCGCCTGCGGATAGGGACAAAGACTGGTTGGTTTACCTTAAAAAAATGGAGTAGAAAAGGCGCATGAATACGATTTGCCTATCAAAGTGGGCAAGTCGATGATTTGTTCGGCTGCTAGTAAAAGAAACATTATGACTATTTACCGCGGCAGGGTCGCAATTTTATGGAGGGTTTTGATGGCCTTTTTTTGCATATCGTTTTTGACAAACGCCCAAGACCGGCAGCGTCCATTTATTTGGGTGGAGCAAGGCAATCGCAGCAAGATTCTGGAAAAAATCGATTCAAATTCCTGGGCGAAGGATTATTACATCGACTTTAAGGCCCGTACCGATAAGGAGGTCTCTACTTACAATACTTCCCAACAAGATTTCCTAAGGAAAATTCCGTTGGATTGGGAAGGCGACCGGGAGGAGGGAAATTTCCCCACTTTTCAAACCATCACGGATTTTGGGAATTCTCGGGGAAGGTCCGTCATTCTGGAATACCTTCAGATCGGAATCGATTGCGGTGTCCTATATTTCCTGACCCAGGATGAAGCTTATGCGCAGGTGGCCACCGATATCCTTTACACTTTTGTAATGGGCCTTGACCGATTGGAACCCTCCCAAAATGTATCCAACGGCGGATGGATTTATCCAAAGGACCACCTGAGGGAGGCCCGCGAAATCGGTGCCCAACTGCCGATTATCTATGACTTTATCGCCCCGTATCTGAAGACGGGCGGCCAGGCCTATGATGTGGTGAGCGAAAGCCAGGTTCCTTTTCCCATAGAATCCGCCCAGCAGGTATTTCTCACGTATG
>JBATUY010000283.1:0-12070 GCA_049671465.1 Pricia sp.
GATTTATACTCATTAACAAATTTCAATGAATGATTATTGATGGGCACTCTCCAAATTTGGAGCATATTCATTTGGATTATCTTTTTCAAAAACTTTTATGGTAAACACATTGAAGGAAAGTAATGTCCGCTTATCGGCCGTACTTAAGCGTATGAAAGGCCGTCAATCTGAACTCCCGCTACCCGGAATAAAGTAAAGAGTGGACTTTTAAAGTTAAAGAGGGCTTCAAACTACAGCATTGGTTCATTACAATAAATATTGGGATGGTGATCAACCAACCCAATGGTGCGCTTTGTATAAAATGACATGGCGAAAGCGGAAACTATAAATATCTAGTTATAGGTTTACAATTACAAAAATTTCATTTGCATATGAATATTACCACTAAATATTAAGCTTTATCTGTCTTTTTTTATACACACTACGGAAAATACCTACTTATATCGTATATTTAATCTTCATAAAGAATTGTGTCTTTATACCATAGTGAAGTGTAAACTTGTATTAAACCAAAGTTCCTAGAGCTTTCAAAATCTTGGTTTCTCACCATTGGATAAAGGAAAACATAAAACGATAATTGACCTATCCACGTATTGGTTTTTGAGTTTTAATAAGTGCTCAACTTAATCTAAGGATGATAAAAGTATCAGATACTGCAAAACAGAGGGTCATATCGTTATTGACCGAAGGGGGCTATGATGCAGCCAAGGACTTTGTGCGTGTGGGTGTTAAAAGCGGTGGATGCAGCGGCCTGTCATATGAATTGGACTTTGATAATGCTATAAGCGAATCCGATAAGGTTTTTGAGGATAACGATGTGCGTATCATAGTCGACAAAAAGAGCTTTTTGTATCTGGTAGGCACCACTTTGGAATATTCTGGCGGACTCAACGGAAAAGGTTTTGTCTTTAACAACCCTAATGCACAGCGCACTTGCGGTTGTGGGGAGAGTTTTTCACTTTAACAAGGGGTCATGGCATATACCGAGGAAGAATTAAAGAAAGAACTTGAGACCAAGGAATATGAATATGGTTTCTACACCGATATCGAGTCGGATACTTTTCCGAAAGGATTAAGTGAAGACATTGTTCGAGCTATTTCAAAAAAGAAAAACGAACCAGAGTGGATGACCGATTGGCGTTTGGAAGCTTTCCGAATATGGGAAAAAATGGAAGAGCCAGAATGGGCAAATGTCCGTTATGAAAAACCAGATTTTCAAGCTATCAGTTACTATTCTGCCCCTAAATCTACAGACCCCAATAAATCCCTGGACGATGTAGACCCCGACTTGTTGGAAATGTATCGAAAATTAGGAATTTCCGTTGATGAGCAAAAGAAATTGCAAAATGTCGCTGTTGATATTGTAGTAGATTCTGTTTCCGTTGCAACGACGTTTAAAAAAACCTTAGCGGAAAAGGGCATAATCTTCATGCCCATTTCCGAAGCAATTCAAGAGCATCCAGATTTGGTAAAAAAATACATGGGTACTGTTGTTCCTAAAACAGATAATTTTTATGCTGCCTTAAATTCAGCGGTCTTTACCGATGGGTCTTTTTGCTACATTCCAAAAGGCGTGAGGTGCCCTATGGAGTTGTCAACCTATTTTAGAATTAACGAGGGAGGTACCGGTCAGTTTGAACGCACCTTGGTCATTGCGGATGAAAGTAGCTATGTGAGTTATTTGGAAGGCTGTACGGCCCCTTCACGTGATGAGAACCAACTGCACGCAGCAGTTGTTGAGCTTATTGCATTAGATGATGCAGAAATTAAATACTCAACAGTTCAAAACTGGTATCCTGGTAATAGTGAGGGCAAAGGTGGGGTCTATAATTTTGTGACCAAAAGGGGCATATGCGAAACAAACGCTAAAATTTCGTGGACACAAGTTGAAACAGGTTCGGCCGTCACTTGGAAATATCCTTCCTGTATCTTAAAAGGAAGCAATTCTATAGGGGAGTTTTATTCCATAGCCGTGACCAATAATTATCAACAAGCTGATACGGGCACCAAAATGGTGCATCTGGGAAAAAACACTCGTAGTACGATTATTTCCAAAGGTATTTCTGCAGGAAAATCCCAAAACAGCTATCGCGGATTAGTACAAGTTCATGGTCGGGCAGAGAACGCTCGTAATTTTTCCCAATGTGACTCATTATTGATGGGCAACGAGTGCGGGGCACATACTTTTCCTTATATCGAGGTCAAAAACAAGTCTGCCCAAATCGAGCATGAGGCAACAACAAGTAAAATTGGCGAGGATCAAATTTTTTATTGCAACCAACGAGGAATCGATACCGAGAAGGCTATTTCCTTAATCGTTAATGGTTTTAGTAAAGAAGTATTGAACAAATTGCCAATGGAATTTGCCGTCGAAGCACAGAAACTATTGGAAATCAGCTTAGAAGGCTCCGTAGGTTAAAAAAAGAATTTTTCTTTTCGGCTTAAGTCACGATACCTGTTGAAATATTTTAAGCCCAGTAGGAGAACCTTGCAACTAGGTTAGGAGTAAAATTTACGGGAGAAGTTCGATAATAGAAAGGTTTCTTGGGACACTGCACAATAAATCATAGTGAAATTAATCCTACCTTAATCTGTATTACCAAATAGTCTATCCGAACCAAATTAGCAGTTCTGCTATATCCGATCAAAGTCCTTGGATATCCTTTCTAGGTTACAGACGTGAATTGCTATAATCGACGTACTCTTCCCTAATATTGTCATATAGAATGCCCAGTCGCTTATGAAAGTTTTGGGTCATGGTAAAGAGAAAATCCTTGAAACCTACTCGTAGATGCATTTGCCCGTCCATTTGGCCGAAAAGAAAATCGTGTTCATAGCCCCGGTCGTTATAGCATTCCAACGGTTGGGCCGCGAAACATAGTTTTCCCGGTATTTTACTATGATGCGAATACCGTACGTTGAAGGATATGGCATCGTAATGTTTGGTGTACTCGATTAAGGATTGGTCGTTCATTGGATATTAGGTATGGAATAAAATCATTTTGGTGGCACATTGATTACCGGCCAAATGGCCTTTTTGTCCTATAAGATACCGAGTTCGTAATGGGATTAATAAGATAATCGTTCTTATTCCATATTTTACCATAAATGAACTTGCGTTGCGTTAAAAGAAATTTTTACGGGACTATGACTTTCCGGAATTGAACCCTTCACATTACCAGCTAAAATAGCTATCCGTCCAATTAACTTTTACACTAACGGGTTTTATGAAACTAAGGATAATTGCGAGGCCAACAATTGAGTCCATATTTAAAGTACAATTCAAACCCGACGCTCTTTGGACTTTCCTAAATAAAAATTAGCGTATTTAAGCGGTGGTCCTTTGAATGTACTATCAATAAGCAATAGTATGGGCAAACGCTAAAATTCGGCAACGTTCCCAGTGCGTTTCTGTTTTCTGAATGGTTGGAAGCGGCCGAAACAGAAACACAGCAAAGGAGGCATGAAAAAACTTTTGCCTCGGGTACTAAATCCTGAGCAGATACTCAGAATAGTTCAATCCCTTTTCATCGGGAGTTTATAGATACTGTTAAAGACTTCCTGTAAAATCTTTTTCAGAAGGGCTACCAAAGCTTTCGATATTTCAATCATGGCATAAATATTTTATAAGTGTTTCCAAAATCAGGAGCGCATAGGCAACGATACTTGATTCCTTACTGTTATGCTCGGCTTCCCGTATGTTCGACAAAAAACCCAATTCTAATAATACAGTGGGAAAATGACCGGTTTCGCGGAGCACCTGAAAGTCTCCAAATTTGATTCCGCGATTTTTAAACCCCAACTTTTTGTCCAGGCCAGTAATAAACAATCCGGCCAGGCGTGCAGAATGCTCATTGCCCTGTTTTATATAAACCTCAATGCCATGGGCTTCCCTTCGAATAGCCCGGTTGCAATGGACGGAAATAAAGGCATCGGCCTTTAAGGTGTTGGCAATCTTCGTTCTGTTTCCTAACGAAATCAAGGTATCTGTATATCGTGTGCTATAAATTTCCAAACTGTCCCCGAACATTTCCCGGTTCAGGCGAAGTATTTCCATCGCTATACTGAAAACCACATCTTTCTCCCTTATCCCGTTGATCCCTATTGCACCTGAATCCGTTCCCCCGTGTCCCGGGTCGATGACAACGATCGGTCTTTGCCATTTTTCTTGCCCAAAGACATAGTGAAGGCCCATCGAAATAATCCAGATAAAAAAACAGGAACAAAATCGCTTCATCACGTCGAAATTTCAGTTGCGTGTTGCGCAATTTTCATGGATTTCGGGAAACGGCTTAGAATCCGTGAAAATTTAACGCTCGCGACTGTTAATATTTAACCGATTCTCCGTGTTCGATCAATTTCACTTCAAATTCGCCAATAGTAATTCATCAACCGCCCTGGCCGGGCATCAAAAAACGAACAGTTATGAAAAAACAGACCAAAGCGCTTTTGCTGCTTTTAATGGTAACGGCACCGACCTATGCCCAGATCGGGGGAATCGAGGATTCCGTGAACGAGATATCGGATACCATCCGGGTCATTTTCCCCATAATCCTCGGGGTCATTTTCCTTGTCGGTTTCCTATTTAATGCCGGGCACTTTTTCGGTGAGAACGCCGACCTAAAAAAAGGGATTACCCGGGTATTGGTCTTTGTCCTGATCGCAGGGGCGGTCGTGGGTATTTTTACCTACCTAATAACCCTTGTCGTATAATGAAGGGCTACCGGGTATATCGAAACATTCGCAAGCGGGCATTGATCTTTGGGCTTCCCATCTCGCTGTTCGCCCTGCAGATGTTGGGGGTGATCGGCTCGCTCTTGGTGGTCATATTCTCCTTTAGTTTCTTTTTGGTAATAAGTGCAATGGCCATCAACCTTACGCTGTACTTCGTCCTTTTGAAACTGACCCACCGACCACAGTTATTGAACGTCGCCAAAGTTTTCCCTTCGGCCATTTCCAACAAGAAAACAACAGATCTGAGCTATGAGGATTAATCTAACCCAACATTATCCCATCATGGATATACAGGACAATCTAATTTTCGCCAATAATGGAAATCTGGTAGTCTGCTATAAGGCAGACCTGCCCGAAATCTACTCCCTGTCCGAAAAGGATTTCGAAGATCTGCACGGTAGTTGGTTCCAGGCCCTGAAATCGCTACCGGCCGGGACAGTAATCCACAAACAGGATATTTACAGAAAACCGCGCTATTCCGCGGAGCAATTACCGAATTCCACCTTTCTGGAAAAGGCGACCCATGCTTATTTCAAGGATAGGGAATACATCGCCCATGAGTCCTACCTGTTCTTTATCTGGCCCAAGAACAAGGGACTGAACAAGGCGAAATATGTCAATCCGTTCAAGAAGGTGTCCAAAGCCGTGCCCGAAAGCCTAAACGATAGCTTGACCAGCTTCACGGGTTCGGTAAAGGATTCCGTCGGTTTTCTGAACAACAGCTACAAAATGGATTTTGTTCCTATGAACCAATTGCAGATTCTGTCCCTGACCGATAATTTCTTCAACGGGTTCAACGAGGGCTTCGATACGGATATCGTCCTCAATAGGGACCATGCCCAGATCGGGGATCATTTTTTTGATGTGCTTGCGGTCAATAACGAGACATGCTTCGGTGAAAACGTACATAGCAGCAAGACTGACGACGCGTTCACCTCCGATGACTTTGTTTTCCACCAAGGGTTTATCGACGGTCTCGGGCTGAACTTCAACGAAAACCATATCGTCAACCAGATGATATATCTGGACGATAGGCACAAGTGGCGCAAGTTGCTGGAAAAGCGGTTGGAGGAACTGAACAAGAGCTCTAATTTCGGCACCCAGAACAAGGTCGTACATGAAAAGATCAGTATCATCCTCGACCAGATCAACCGGGACGATAATGCACGGATCGTTCGTGGACACCTCAACGTGGTCTTTTGGACCCGGGAAGTCCGAGAGCTGGCGAAAATTGCCTCAAAGATCAAAACGGAGTTCAAGGAACTGGATATCGTTCCCTACTATCCCAAGGGTGAGGAACGGAAAAATTACCTGCTCAACAGCTATTGCTGTTTTTCCCCTAATTTTTCCGACGAGGACCTTTATGTAACCGATTTAAAGCACTCCCTTTGTTTGTTGATCAACAATACGAACTACAAATCGGATGCCACCGGTATTATCTTCAACGACCGCCAACACAACATTCCCATTCTAAAGGATGTTTGGGACGAACGAAAAAAACGCATCAAGGCACGGAACTTTGCCATTTTCGCCCCGACCGGTGAGGGCAAATCGTTCTTGGCGAATAATATACTCCGCCAGTATTTCGAAAGTGGTGTCCGGCTGGTCATCATCGACCTTGGGGGCAGCTATACCAAATTTGCAAAGCTATATCCCGAGCAATGTATCACACTCCGCTATGAGCAGGGAAAGAACCTTGGCATCAACCCCTTTTACATCAACGACCTACATGACCTAAGCCCGGAGCGGTTGGAAGACCTCACGGTCTTTCTTCTAGAGCTCTTCGCTTCGGGTCTTAAGGTCGCCAAGGCACAGGAAGTGGCCGTCAAGAAAATACTTGTCCATTATTATAAAAATACAATCGATGAGCGCCATTCTTTGGAGGGACTTTACAATTTCATAAGGGACAGCAAGGAAAGTCTGCTAGCGCAATTAAGTATTGATGCGGCCTATTTCAATATTACCAATTTTCTGCACATCATGTCGGAATATGTCGGGGACGGGATTTACAGTTTCCTGTTCGAGGTCAGTGAGGACCAGTCCTATAAAATCGAGGACAAAAGCCTAATAGTATTCGAACTGGACGAGGTAAAGGACAATAAGGAAGTTTTGTCCGTGATGCTCAAACTTATCAAGTCCGCGATCCAACGTACCATCTGGCGCAACCGCGGCGAAAAGGGCATTATCCTGTTCGACGAGTTCGCGAAACAGCTCAAGTTCGACAACGTGTTGGAAAGCGTGGAGTTCTACTATCAGGCCATACGGAAGCAAAACGGGGCGATCGGGATCATCCTGCAATCCATCAACCAGTTACCGAGCAATTCCACCTCGGCGAGCATCCTTGAGAACACCCAGGTCATCTATAGCCTAAGAAACGAAAAAGGATATGCCGAGCTGGTCAAACGGTTGAACCTCTCAAGCCACGATCTGAACCAATTGAAGTCCATCAAGAACGACCTTAAGGGCGAACGGAAGTACACCGAAATCTTCATCAAGATCGGGAAGGAGAGCAATATCTTCCGATTGGAGGTGCCACCGGAGGTCTATGCGGCCTACCTGACCGAAGGCTCGGAAAACGAGATCATAATGAAGCTCTATCGGGAACACGGCGATATGCAAACGGCCATCAACGAGTTCGTAAAAATGAAATTTCAAAAATCATATTCATCCAATTAAATCCATCACATCATGAAAACACTAAAAAAAAGAACGATGATCTTATCCGCCCTGTTTGTTATGGTAATAGGGGCGAAAGGCTCCGCCCAGGGCATACCGGTCTATGACAATGTCGGCTTTATATCCTTGGTCAAACAGATTTTCGAGTCCGCCAAGCAGACCTCGGAAATGATCAAGACGGTCAAATTTATGAAGCAGGCCAAGGAGGCCATAGACAAGGTTAACGATGCAGTAAAACAGTACGAGGCCGTAAAGGAAATTACCGCGAACAATGAAGCCCTGGTAGATATGGTCAGTAGGGATTTGAAGGGCATCCTGAATTCTCCCTACATACACCGTGACGAGGTAGATGCCGTGTCCAATGCGTTTAATACGATAATCGACGGATCCTTGCGCAATCTGGAATTTATGAACCAAGTGCTATCAAATGACTTCCTAAAATTGAACGATGGGGAGCGCCTGGCCATTTTGGAGAAACACCGGGACGCGTCCCAAAAAATGGTCGCCGATATCACCTTAAAGAACAAGCGATACAAGATGATCATCTCCTTTCGGGAAATGCAGGACAAAATCACCAATAGGGAAACCAACTACTAAAGCTAAACGATATGTTTTTATCAATCGGCTTGGAATATGTGGACGCTGTTTTTCAGACCATCAAGGACAGCGATTTTGCGTCCTTTACGATTGTCGGAATGAAGGTACTTGCCATCCTTTTCTTCCTTATAAATATTCTTAAGAAATACTATGAGGGAGCAGCGTCACAACAGGGGACAACATGGGGCCTGACACCGGCTGACCTCATAAAGAATTTTGCTGTCGTACTTGTCGTTATTTTTTCTACCGAAGTGTTGAACGCTTTCGATACGATACTGGTGGCCATCGAGGGACAATATCGAGGGACGGCACCAGTGTTGTTGCCGTTGGGATTACAGGAAATAGAGGTGGAGGAGGATTTGGGATTATTGGATGCCACCGCCAAGGCAATGGGTCTTTTGTATGAATATCTTGCAACACCACTACTGGGAATACGGATGGGAGCATCAGGATTAGGCCTTATTTTGTGGGTACTCGACCTTTTTATATACCCCCTGTTCTTGGCCGAACGCTATTTTTTATTGGGAATCATGCAGGCCTTTTTCCCTTTGGTCATTAGTATGGCGGTCTTTGAAAAATTCAGGGAGATGGGGTACCGCTTTTTTAAGCTTTATGCCGCGGTCTATATGATCGTTCCAGCTTTTTTCTTGGTCAATGTGTTCGTGAACGAACTGTACAAGGAAATCACCGAAAACTTTTGGCCCAGCCTATTCGGGACCGATTTTGGGAACGAGCTTTTTGCACCGCTCATTGAGTTGGCAGGTGTAGGTTTTATCCTTCTGTTGAAGTTCAAGCTATACAAGCGGGCCACCAGTTTTACTTTCCGGCTTTTCACTCCATAAACGATTTTAGATGATTAATATAAAGACACCCTACAAGAATATTTACAGCGTATTGCGCACGAACCGGTTCATTGTTTTGACAGTTGTTATCCTATGCCTGTTGACCAGCAGTTTTGCAGTGCTGACGGTGTTCCGCTTTAATACTAAAATGCTGAACAGTGCCTTTGCCGTAAATACGGACGGTTCGATAATCCCTTTGAAATTGATTTCCCAAAAAGAGAATATGGAGATCGAGGCACTTTCGCATTTAGATCTGTTCCATAATTATTTCTACGGGTTGGACGAGGGCAGTTACGAACGAAACCTCGAAAAAGCTCTGTGGCTGGGCGACAGTACGGTGGACAACGTGTATCGTCAAAAGAAAGCGGACGGGGTCTATAATCGCTTGCTTCAATACTCGCTGGTACAGAAGGTACTTTCCGTTAATACCCAACTGACCTTGGACAAAAACGGAATGCCCTTCAGAACGGAGACCATTTTTGAGATCAACAGGGGTTCGGTCGTCGACCGCTATCAATTGACCACCACTGGCAACTTGATAACGGTAGACCGAAATTTCCCCAATAACACCCATGGCCTCTTGATTACCGATTTTTTTGAGAGCTCTTTGAAGAAAATCGATAACCAATAAAAACATGAAAATGGATAGAAACAAAATCTTTTTTATAAGCCTAATCGGTCTCGTAACGACCTTCATTATTTGTTATGCCATTTTTGCAATTGGTGAGGACAATCAGACTGAAACCGAACTGAGACAGCCGGGCGTTCCCAATTTAAAGGACGAGCAAAAGGAATATAACTCAAAATTGGATGCTATCAACGATTTGAAGGAAGCCAGGGAATCGAACGCCCCGAGTATCTATGACGAATCCCTTTTGGATTCCACCGACCCTTTGCTCCAAGAAAGGGAACGGCAGCGTGTCGTCGATAGTATTTACAGGAACGGCCGTATCGATTATGCATCGGGCGGGGCTGCGAATACCGGTTCCAATTTTTCGGATTCCGACAATGGCCGACAAAATTCAGGGGAGGAAGGCAACCAAGAGTCTTTGCCCGATTTCTCAGGGGCGCATAAAGCCTTTTTCGATGTCGCGGAAAAGCCCAAAACCAAATCCCTGGATGCTATAAATGCAAAAACCGATGCCTTTATCATGGTAGAAGTGAACGGCGAGCAGACGGTACGGAACGACGAACGTTTGGAACTGCGGTTGGCCGTGGATGCGTTGATCAATGGCGATACGGTTCCCCGAAATTCACTGGTGTATGGCTTTGTCAGCTTTAAGGCCAATCGGGTATCCATCCGCATCACCAATATCGACAATAAGGCCGTTGACCTGAAGGCATTTGATCTGTTGGACGGCAACGAGGGAATCTATATAAAAAACAGCGTTCAGGCCGAGGCGACCGGTGAGGTGCTGGACGATATCATACAGGATATCAATATTCCCGGGGTTCCCCAGATCGGCGGTATCAAACAGGTTTTCCGCCGTAAAAACCGAAATGTCAAGGCCACTATTTACAATCAGTACCAACTTATTCTAAAACCGACGTTATGAGACTATTTTTGACAGTCATTTTTTTGGCGATCCATACCGGA
This sequence comes from Pricia sp., assembly GCA_049671465.1. Lineage (GTDB taxonomy): Bacteria > Bacteroidota > Bacteroidia > Flavobacteriales > Flavobacteriaceae > Pricia. Next base: position 10,447 of record JBATUY010000283.1, read on the forward strand.
ACCTATGCCCAAAAACTGAAGACCATTTTCGCCAATGGTAAGGATGCGGTGGCGTTGTTCTTTCCGAATACGATTAGCCAGGCATTGACAGGGTCCGAAAATTTTACGTTCAGTTTCAATAAGGACAGTCCCCAACATGTAGGAATTGTCCAAGGTGTTAGAGGGGACCAGAGCAATTTGCTTGTTATTGCCGAAAATGGGGATGTGTATAGTTATCGGTTGGCCTACAGGAAGGTTTTGGACACCCTGAACTATTTCGTGGCGGAGTCGGAACGGATCGGTAACGAGGCTCCGGCACATATATTTTCAAGGATGGATTCCTTGCCAAAAACCGATACTCCAATATACCCTAATCCAAGAAAGGTCGATTTACTCCAATTTCGCAAGGAATATTTTAAAAAGTTCAGTTCGTATCACTTGGAGCAAAATACCAACGTGCTAAAACAAAGGCGGAAACAGGGTATGATATTGCGGCTTAGGGATTTGATCTATGACCGGACGGAGGTGTATGCCCTGATCGAAATCAAGAATCGATCCGGAATCGATTTTGAAACGGATTATCTGAAAGTTTTTAAAGTGCACGGCAACAATCGAAGGAAATCTTCCTATCAAAAACTGTCGCTCGATATTCTATATCTGCAAAATTTTCCGGATAAGGTCAAGGATGGGGAAATCGCTTCTTTTGTCGTGGTTCTTCCCAAGTTTACGCTGGGGGATTCGGAAAAGCTGATGCTCGAACTGAAAGAACTTCATGGGAGTAGAAATATCCGATTGTTCTACAAATAGAACGTTTATTCCACTTCATAGCAGGAATAGATACTTATTATTTAGAGATTTGAATCAGATAATCCTCAAACACCGAGACAATTTTTTACTTAGCCATAGATTATTTGGGTTTATGTTTTTGGCTAATCCTTAATTAGGTCTTGAATTAAATTTATATAGCTTTTTTGTTTAAAAGCCTCTTCAATTTTATAAAGTAGTTTTCCCAATATTCTTTAAATACACCGTCAACATTTTAGTATTCAAACTCTGGGTATTCGCCGTAATCGATTTTCAATAAATCACATTTCAATCGCTTTGCATTTTTTTCCAATTCCTTTTTCCATAGTTTATGGGTTTCTGTAAAGGGTGTAGTATAACCTATTATTAGCTTTGGGATGCTCCTAAATCTTGTTTTTGTTGGCCGATTTGATAAATACTCATAATTTATACCCTGTAACATCAAGAAAATTAACTTGTCATGAACGTTAATTCTCTGACCAATAAAATCTTGAATATCTTGAGCTCCTTTTGGGTCGTACTCGAATAAGCTTTTCCTTGTAATATATTCCAAAATATACAGATTGGCTTGGTCGAGCTCATCCATTGTTACATAACCCGCGTTGAGCCTTAAAACAGAAATACTAAATAATAAATCGGTCCATAAATACTGAGCACCCTGATAATAAACCTTGTCTTGCGAGCTAAAATTGAACTCTTCTTTCAGTCTTGAACCTTCGTAAGCCTTTCGAACTTCATATGCGAAACCCATGATTATGTCCGATTGACCTTTGAATTTTTCATCGTAATCGTTTAATCGTGTTCCAATTTTATGTATTGTCGAATGTAAGCTGGATAAATC
>JBATUY010000284.1:0-2025 GCA_049671465.1 Pricia sp.
GATATCAAATACAGGAAAAAAAGCCGTACCCTTTTCCTAGATGAGTTGTCTACTTCACTTCTTTCCGAAATGGATAAAATCGAGAAATAACAGCTTATTCCAGCCGTTTATCCGTCAAGTTCAAATGTTAAAATAATACCGTACTACGGTCGACCTACGGTAATCGAGTTCAGCAATTATTTTCCATAAATTTTAGAGTGATTTAATGGCATTATTTCATGAAAATTGACTCAAAACAGTTTAAAACATAACAAATTTCAAGATGTTAAAGTTTGACCGTACTACGGTCGTACTGGGGAATAAAATCCGATAAACCTATCCAAATTTGTAGAACGAAAGTCAAATCAAGGCAGGAACTATCAAACTAGTTGACAGCGGTGCGATAGTCCTTTTCTTTAAAACCGTTCTATTATGCCGACATCAATAATCACTACCGACGATCTGCGGGAATTCAAAATGGAATTGCTCGATGACATCAAAAAACTGCTTACCAAGCAGACCACGGGAAAACTTAAAAAGTACCTCAAATCTTCCGAGGTTATGAACTTGCTGCAAGTAAGTCCCGGAACACTTCAAAACCTTCGCATCAATGGCACGCTACCCTACACTAAAGTAGGCGGAATTATCTATTACGATACAGATGAAATCCAAAAGGTAATGGATGCTAACCGTGTACAGCACGGTCTTAATCTATAACCTATGAACTATATAAAGCTACTCAATGCGGCTTTTGAAAAGTTCTATTCCGACGATCGCCTAAATCCTACGCATATCAGTCTGTATATGGCGCTCTTCCGGGAATGGAACAGCAGCCGATTTGCCGAGGAATTCTACGTGAATCGGCGTGACCTGATGATGGCATCAAAAATAGGCTCAAAATCTACCTACCATAGATGTGTGACCGAGCTGGACGCCTGGCACTACCTTTTTTATTTTCCATCCAACAATCCGTACAAAGGCAGCAAGATCAAGATGGCCATTATCGAGACCAGTGATGAATCGGTAATGGGACGGTACATTCCCACATTGGAACATCTTGCGGAACGGTACCATCCCATACGTGAACCGATAATGGGACGGCACCATCCCAAAAATGGACAGGTTGTGGACCGGCACCGTCCCATAGGTGGACAAGCATTGGTATCTACTATAAACAATACCAAACAAGAAAACAATATAAAACAACCAAAGGGCTGGCAGGCCGTTATTTTATTTTTTGAAGAAAAAGGTTTTGATGCTGGTGAAGGAAAAAAATTCTTTGAGCACTACCAGGATCGTAATTGGCAAACCAGCGATGGAAAGGAAATTCGGGATTGGCGAGCTCTTGCCAAAAATTGGATGGACAGGACAGAACTATTCGGCGAAGAAAACAAACCAAACAAAAAGCAACCGTCCCAAATCAAGGACAACTTGCGTACCGCTAAAAACAAAGACTATGGACAACCCCTCTAAAATTATCGAAGGCGCCGTGGAATACTCGCTGGGCAGTTTCGACGGAAAGAACGTGCTCTATGACTTCCCAAAAATTTTGGTGTATCTGGATGCCAAGGGCAAGCTCCTCTTCGGAAAGAAATTCCGGATTCTCGACGATGATAAGCCCATCCTGTTAAAACTCTGCTCATATTTTATCAAGGACAAGGATAATTGCGAAAAGTTCGAGCTGGACGTGAATAAAGGAATTCTGCTTTCCGGACCGGTCGGTTGTGGCAAGACCAGCTTGATGAAACTTCTGCGCTACATAGTGCCGTTACAGCGACCCTACGAGATGATTCCCTGCCGAAATGTGGCCTTTAGCTTCAACCATTTGGGCTTTAAAACTATTGAGGAATACGGTAGTACAAAGTTGTTCTGCTTCGATGATTTGGGAGTAGAACCTGCCGGCAGATTCTATGGCAAGGATCTTAACGTGATGGGCGAAGTACTCCTTTCCCGTTATGAACTGCATCTAAAGACTAAAGGCAGGCTCAAAACCCACGCCACCACGAATCTCAATGCCGAAGAGCTGGAAGACCGCTATGGCAACCG
>JBATUY010000285.1:0-3603 GCA_049671465.1 Pricia sp.
TTTAAAGGTATGCTTTGTTATAATTTATAGACTATCCGTAATATCCGAATCGTTGGTTGCGGGTTCCGCCGGCGCCTCGGGAAGTGATTCCGGAAGTTCGTCCGGGATGGTCGTTTCTATATCGTTACTGTTCAGAATTTTGGATTCCCCTTCACCGAAATTACCTTTTAAAGCCACATTGGAGGCCAGTATCAAAACCACTAGAAGTATGGAGAGCGTCCAAGTACTTCTATCCAAAAAATCACCGGTCTTCTTGACACCGCCGACTACTTGGCTTCCGCCCCCTCCGAATGAAGAGGATAATCCGCCGCCTTTAGGGTTTTGGACCATAATGACCAGAACTAGCAAAAAACAGACTACTATAATAAGGATGAGGAATATGGTAAATGTACTCATAGATGTAAGTTACTGGGTTATCGGTTGTCTCGACGTTAATTTTTGTCCGAATGTAAAACCAAACAATCGGTCATTTGCACTTATTTTATCGGGCCCTCAAATAAAAGGTTTGAAATGTGATAAAATCAGTTCTCATCAGCCTTCAACCGCTCAACGGCCTTAATTCGATCTGCAAAGAAACCACTTTTTTCCGGATATTTCAAACTTAAAATTTTATAGGCCTGAATCGCGTTTTTGTACTTCTTTTGCTCGAGGTATACCTTGGCCAAGGTCTCCGTCATCAGTTCTTTCTTGTCGAGTGTGACGGATGTCGCAATGGCAATTTTCGGTGCGTCTTTCTGGGGATTTATTTTCGGCTGGTCGGCTATGAATTTATCGATAAGGTCGAATTTTTTTTTCTTTGGATTGCCCTCTCCAATGGTATCTTCTTCTTTTAGGGGGAAGTCGATATCCTCAAGTTCTTTTTCTTCGGACGGTTTTTTGTTTTCCTTCACCGGTTTAAATGCCGTTAACTGCAGCCATTCCCCGAACGAATACCTTTCTTTTTTGGTAAAGGGAAGCGGTTCTCCGATATCGAGTTCATCGGATGCGGACCGTTCAGCGTTGGAAGGTGATGTAGTGGTTTTTTTAGAAGGCGGTGCAACGGTATTGGAATCCTTGGCCTTGAAAAGGTTTGGGTCTAAAAGGGTATCTGCTTCCTCTCGGGTCAAGGGAAGCGACGTGTCTTTTGCATTCTCGGGCGAAGTGTCGCTCAAGGTTTGCGGAACGATTTCTTCCGATGTAGTCTCGGTATCGGCCAAGGTGGTCGATTTTCCCGAAAGGCTATCGGCAATGGCATTCTGTATAAAATCTTTGGAAGTAATAAAATCGAAAAGCACTTCCCGGTCCGCTGTGTAGGCCGCAACGACTTTAAGCGCCTTATTGTATTTGAAACTGTTCAGATTTTTAAGGCCTTTAAGATGCAACGAGCGTGCCGCTTGAAAGTAGGGAAATTCCTCCAATACTTCCTCTAGCTGCTTGGTCTGAATCGGTGAGACGATTTTGTCAGGATGCTGTAGCAGATGTGTGAAGTCTTTGGTGTTCATGTTCGTTAAATTCCAGATGTGATTGGTTTGACGCGCTTTTTTAATAGGATGTTTGGCGTTGAATCCATTACCAATCGGCCAATGAGGCGTTAAAAATATCTTGGGTTATCCGCTCGAAAAGCACTTCTAGCGCTTCGCTTTTAATGGCCGCCGGCTGCGTCGCCGCAGGAAAATCATAAAAGAACGAAAAACGCTGTTCAAAATCCGCATCTTCTTTGGTCTTGTTATAAAAGCGAACGTTTACTGCCATTGACAATCGGTTTTGGGCGGCAGTTTGATCTGCCGTGGCGCTCATGGGAGAAATCCGGTATTCGACAATTTCTCCTTCATATAGCAGGTCACCATCGGAACTGGTCAAATCCAAGCTGGTCTGGTTTAAAATGCGATCCTGTAACGCCTGTGTAAAATCGCGCTCCAGCCCCGGTTCAAAAACAGAACCCGGATTGTTGGTCGCAAAGTTCTGAAAGCGTGGCACACTGAAAGACTCCGCCGTACCGACATCTCCGCCGGTAAAGTTGTACACCCCACAGCTATTCAGCGACAAGGCAATCATGGAGGAAGCTATAATTAATCTAAATTTTTTCAAATTTTTCAACTATTTTTTTTGAGTTTTAAGTCCTGACTTGTGGTAGTGTTTACTCCTCCATATTTGTGAACGGTTCGTACGTCCCTCGCCATAATTGGCAAAAATCGATTCTTTATAGAACTTTCAAGTTGTCCGACGACCTGAAAACCATGTTTGGCATAAAACTCTTAAAGATCATATTGTTTGATCTTCCGATAAAGCGTTCGCTCCGAGATACCGAGTTCCGCAGCAGCGGCCTTTCGTTTGCCCCGGTTGCGTTCCAGTGATTTTTTGATGAGTTCGACCTCTTTTTCCTGTAAAGATAGGGTTTCTTCTTCCTCGATTTCTTCGGCGAAATGGTACTTGTCTTCTTGGGTAGGTCTTTGAACGGGCCGTTGAACAGCTTTCTGCGCGTCGTGTTCGGGCAAGTGCAGCACTTCCATAGGGTCGCGTTCATCGTCTATGGTCTCTTCCCCATTGTCGCCATAAATTTTCTGTATGAGACCCTCGTTTTCTTCCTGAACCTTTTCGCCATCATTTTCCTTCATTAGGGCCAAGGTCAATTTTTTTAGATCGTTAAGATCGCTTTTCATATCGAAAAGCACCTTGTAGAGAATTTCCCTTTCGTTGCTGAAATCGCTTTCAGACTTTTTTTGTCCGACGACTGCGGGCAGGTTCGAACCGCTGGAATCCGGCAGATAGCCTTTTAAGGTATCCCAAGAAACGCTACGGCTCTGTTCCAGTACCGAAATCTGTTCGGCAATGTTCCTAAGTTGGCGGATGTTGCCCGGCCAGCGGTATTTTAATAGAAGCTGCACCGCATTGTCCTCTAAGCGAATGGTCGGCATTTTATACTTCGTACCAAAGTCGGATGCAAATTTTCGAAAAAGCAAGTGAATATCGTCCTGTCGTTCGCGTAAGGGCGGAATGTGGATTTCGACCGTGCTCAATCGATAGTACAGGTCTTCGCGAAACTTCTCCCTTTTAATGGCATCGAACATATTGATATTGGTCGCCGCCACGATACGCACATCGGTCTGTTGCACTTGCGAAGATCCCACTTTCAGAAATTCGCCGTTTTCCAGAACGCGCAAAAGCCGCACTTGGGTGGTCAAGGGCAGTTCGCCTACCTCGTCCAAAAAAATAGTACCGCCATCAGCGACTTCGAAATAGCCGTTTCGCGTTTGGGTGGCACCGGTAAAGGCACCTTTTTCATGGCCGAACAGCTCACTGTCGATAGTACCTTCGGGTATGGCTCCACAGTTCACCGCGATGTACTTGGCATGCTTGCGGTGCGAAAGCGAATGAATGATTTTGGGGATGGCCTCTTTGCCGACCCCGCTTTCCCCGGTCACCAATACCGAAATATCGGTAGGTGCCACTTGCGTCGCCTTTTCCAGGGCACGGTTCAGCTTTGCATCGTTCCCGATAATCTCAAAGCGCTGTTTTATGGACTGAATGTTTTCCATTTTTTATTTTTTTCCCACGGCCTCACCGATCAAGGTCGCCGAAGTGCAACTATCCATTCGTACCATCACGAAATCGCCTACCTGATAG
>JBATUY010000286.1:0-1573 GCA_049671465.1 Pricia sp.
GGGCTGAATATAAAGCGTCTTAACAAGAAGGCGCCGGACACGGGCAGACAATTTGTCTGCCACTGCGTGCCCGTCCCTTGTATGACGGAATATGTTTATGAGCCCCGGCGCTTTCATAGCCTGTCGGGGGTATCGCAGAACTGTCAAGGCGAAGTTAACGCTCTACTTACCCTTTCTACGGGCAGTTTTCTGCGGGTCAGGCAGTTGAGTTGCCGTTTGCGGGACAGTTCAAGGGCCGCATTTCCGCAGCCATCCGGCGGTCCAGCGCCTGGGTTACGCTCAGCCACCAGTCATAGCCCTGCCGGTCGCCTGCGAAGAATGCTTCTTCGGCGTTGGCTCGTGCAACGCGCGCCGCGCCGATCCCGTACTCGGAGAAATGCCGCAGCGCAGCCCGCAAAATGCGCGCCTCTCTCGCCGCAGTGGGGGCGATATCGCCGTTGTCATTGGCCGCCGCACCGTATGCCTTTCGCGCCATCGCGCGCGCCACTGGCGAGCAGGCGGGCGAGTGGCCGGGTTTGCGGGGGGCGGCGAAACGGATCGACATAAATAGCAGTTCCAGATGGCAGCTTCATCAAGACGCTGCGTGTGGACGGGATTTTTCCTTTAGCTTTCGAGGGTTAAAGGCTTGGTTCGATATTAGGGTTTAGCGCGGGTTAACAATTGAATAGCGGCTCTTCGGGTGATTTTGTGGATGGTAAATCGCACCGCGATCGCTGACGGTGACAACGCGGCTTGCCCCTGCGCCGGTGCGGCCTTATCGCTGGCGGCAAGGGGTCATGCCGCTGAAACTGTCTGCCTTATCCACCGGGACGACCCGAATGATCGCCGCCAGTCTTTTGCTGGCCGTTATGGCTGGGTGCGCGCAGGATCAGCGCGGCGAGGCGGCGAGGGACAGCGGCATTGCCAGCGAGAAACCGCGCATCGTCAGCCTCAATCCCTGCATAGATGCTCTGTTGGTCGATATTGCGGAGCCTGAACAGGTGATCGCGCTGTCGCATTACAGCCGCGATCCCTCGTCAAGCTCCATACCGCGCGAAATCGCAGCCGGTTACGGCTTTACCGGCGGAACGGCGGAAGAAGTGCTGGCGCTTGCGCCTGACATAGTGCTCGCGTCCACATTCATGCCGGCGGCCAAACGCGCCGCACTGGAACGGCTCGGCCTGCGGGTCGAGACGTTTGATAGCCCTTCAAGTGTTGCGGAAAGCGCCGCGCAGATCGAGCGGATCGGTGCGCTCACCGGAAATGCGCGGCCCGCACGGGAATTGGCGCTGCAAATCTCCCGCGCCGCACCTTCGCAAGCGCCCGCGCCCATGACCACACTGCTGTGGCAACCGGGCCAGATCGTGCCGGGCGAAGCGACGCTGGTCGGAGAATTGATGAGGCGCAATGGCCTGGTCAGTCACGCTCAGGCGCTGGGATTAAATCAGGCAGATTACGTGTCGCTGGAACGCCTGCTTTCCGAGCCGCCCGAACTGTTGCTGATTGCAGGTTCCAGCACCGGGCAACAGCATCCCTCGTTACAGCGGCTGAACAATACGCGCGTCGAACCCATTGAAACGCGGCTACTTTATTG
>JBATUY010000287.1:0-14534 GCA_049671465.1 Pricia sp.
CAGTGGTACTGAACCAAGGTGTTGAATTTGCACTTAACTACGACATCTTACAAGGAGAGGATTTTAGCTGGACGGCTGGTTTCAATGTGGCCTACAACGACAACGAAATACAGGACTTCGACGGCCAAATTGCTGCGGGGACCATTCGTGGTGCCGGTCTTACGAACGCGTTTGCACAAAGATTGGCCGAAGGTCAACCTTTATATTCCTTTTTCCTAAGAGAGTTCACGGGCTTCGATGCAGACGGTAACCCAGAATTTGAAGGTGGTATCGATAATCAGCAATTCGTAGGCAAAAGCGCATTGCCTGATATTACAGGTGGTTTTTCTACCAGCGCCAATTACAGAAACTGGGATGCCTCTTTATATTTTAACGGTCAGTTCGGAAACTATATTTACAATAATACCGCCAACGCCTTCTTTACGGCGGGCGCTATCGGTAGCGGTAATAATGTGACCCAAGATGTGGTAGCCTTAGTCGGTGAAGAAGGTAGATTCGCGGAAGCTTCGGTCTCTACCCGATTTTTAGAAAAAGGAGACTTTGTCAGACTACAGAACGCTTCCGTCGGATATAATGTACCACTTTCGGGCGAAGGCTCATTTAAATCGATGCGCTTGAGCCTAAATGCACAAAATCTTTTTGTAATTACCGATTATAGCGGTTTGGACCCGGAAGTAAGTGTGACACCAGCCGGTGATGACCTCTTAAACGGTTTGCCTATTGCTGGTATCGATTACACCTCTTTTCCAAGACCTAGAACATTCACATTAGGCATAAATGTAACATTTTAAAAAAAATAGATATGAAAATTAGATTATTAACGAAACCGATTTTGGTTTCAGCAGTTATGATAGCCAGTCTGGTATCATCGTGTACCGATTTGGAAATCGAAGAAACCGATTCCATAATAAGTGAGGGAAGTTCAGAAGGATTCTCCCCTTTAGCAGACCCATCGTCCTCTTTGGGCGAACTGTATAACAAAGTAGGTAGTGATTTCCAGTCACAAGAACAGATGTATGCGATGTCAGAAGTCGCATCCGATGAATTACTGGTACCTACTCGGGGAACGGACTGGGGGGACAACGGCGTATGGAGGCAGATGCATACCCATACTTGGAGACCTGACCATGTTTTTATCAGAAACGCTTGGAACAGGCTTAATGAAAATATCTTTAGGGCTTCTGAAATCATTGAGAGCAATCCCGATGCACAAGTTTCGGCAGAAGCTAAATTTTTAAGAGCGTACAATATGTTCTTTGTCATGGACCTTTTCGGAGTCGTTCCGTTTAGGGAAGTTACCGAAGGCCCGGATGTTAACCCAAGGGTACTTTCAAGAACAGAGGCCTATTCATTTGTGGAAACCGATTTGCTCGAAGCGCTTCCAACGCTTTCTTCCGTAGCTCCAGGGGTCGCCAACACTAACAAAGCGACCAAGGAATCCGTTAACTTTTTATTGGCCAAACTATATCTTAATGCAGGTGTTTACAATGGCACAGGCACTTTTGAAAGCGCGGATATGCAGAAGGTAATCGATGCCGTAGACGCAATACAAGCTTCGGGTTTTGCGATTCAAGAAGGCTATTTTGACATTTTTGAACCGACTGATGATTCCGAAACTATTTTTTGGACAGCGAGTGAAGTTGCACCAAGAATTTGGAGTACGCTTCATTACAGTCAAAATGCCCCTAGCAATGAGGGTGGCGGTTGGAACGGTTTTTCGACCTTAGCTGAATTTTATGATACCTTTGAAGGAAATCCAAATACGAACTACGTGGGTGACGGTCAAGAAGAACGTAGAGGTTTTGTGCCGGATCCAACAACCGCGAATGGTGATAATCTTGGTATTGGTTATGGCTTTTTAATCAATCAACAATACGATGAAAACGGACGTGCCCTCACCAACAGACAAGGGGGACCGTTAAGCTTTACCAAAGAGATACCCGCGCTAGTTGGTAATACGGAAGTAGAAGGTATGCGTTTAATCAAATACCATCCCTTCGACCCTACCGATGATGACAATTCGGAAAATTCATTCAGAAGGCATCTCATAATGTTCAGATATGCTGATGCACACTTAATGAAGGCTGAAGCGATGTTGCGGATGGGAAGCGATATTACCGGTATGGTGAATGAATTACGCTCACTACGAGCTGATACACCAGCCCTTGATAGAGTGACCGAGGTGGAGCTTTTGGCCGAAAAAGGCAGGGAACTGTTTACTGAATATTGGAGAAGAAACGATTTGGTTCGGTTCGGACAATTTACGGCTCCTTGGGAATTGAAACAAGTGGATGGTGACGACACCAAAAATCTTTACCCAATTCCAGAAACCGCTTTGTTATCCAATCCAAATTTGGTGCAAAATCCCGGATACTAACAAATTTTCAAATTTTAAGTGTTTGAAAAAGACCGTCTATATAGATGGTCTTTTTTTGTTTGGTACTATTTGCAGCATCCTTATAAAAGCAATATATTCATCCACCCTAAACCAAACACTATGTATTCCATCGGATACGACATCGGCAGTTCTTCAATAAAAGCAGCTTTGGTCGAGACAGCCACCGGTAAAAGTATTGCTGTCGTAAGCGAACCTAAGGTCGAAATGGAAATGACGGCCCTAGAAAATGGCTGGGCCGAACAGCATCCCGATACTTGGTGGACCCACGTTTGTAGGGCTACCAAATCATTGATAAAAGATAACGACATCAACGCGACCGATATCACCGGTATCGGTATTTCGTACCAGATGCACGGTTTGGTCGTCGTCGATACCAACGGTATCCCGTTGCGGGATTCTATTATCTGGTGCGATAGCCGAGCGGTAGAAATCGGCCAAAAGGCATTTGACCATTTGGGCAACGAAAAATGCGCCGAGCACCTTTTGAATTCACCGGCCAACTTTACGGCCTCCAAATTAAAATGGGTCAAAGAAAACGAGCCCCATACCTATGCCAGTATTTACAAATTCATGCTGCCCGGCGATTATATCGCCTATAAACTGAGCGGCACTATGAACACCACTATTTCGGGCCTTTCCGAAGGTGTTTTCTGGGATTTTAAATCCGGTTCTATCGCCAACTGGCTAATGGAGTATTACGGGCTTGAAGAAAATTTGGTTCCAGATGTGGTAGATACATTCTCAACCCAATCCGAAGTATCGGAAAAAGGGGCGTCGGAATCAGGTTTGGCAGAAGGCATACCTATTTATTACAGAGCAGGCGATCAACCTAACAATGCGCTTTCCCTAAACGTTTTTAAACCGGGCGAAGTGGCCGCAACGGGTGGCACTTCCGGTGTGATTTATGCCATTACCGATAGCCTTTCGGTAAAAGAAAGTTCCCGTGTCAATAATTTCGCCCATGTAAACTATACCTCCGATAATACCAGCATCGGAAAAATGGCCTGTATCAATGGGGCCGGTATTATGTACAGATGGCTCATGAACAATCTCGACGTGTCGGACTACAACGAAATGAACGATCTGGCAAGCACAGTGCCTATAGGTTCTGATGGGGTCACCATTCATCCTTTCGGTAACGGTGCCGAACGTGTCTTGGATAACCGGACTTTAGGCACGCAAATGGGCAACATCAATCTCAATAAACACGACAAGGCCCATCTTTGCAGGGCAGCGCTAGAAGGCATCGCCTATGCCTTTGTCTACGGTATGGAAATTTTGAGATCTGACGGTATTGCACCTCGGGTAATCCGTGCAGGAAACGATAATTTGTTCAGATCTGAAATATTTTCGAATACCATATCGACGCTTATCGGCCAAGAAATAGAAATCTACAACACCACAGGTGCAATCGGTGCAGCGAGGGCTTGTGAACTGCACAAGGGAGATTTCAAAACCTTCGGAAAACGGATAATGGAAAACGACTATGTCATGGGGTTCAAGCCCGGCAAAGAAACAAAAAAGTACGAAAAGGCCTATCAGAAATGGAAAAGCGAGCTAGAAATAATGCTCAACAAAAAATGAAAATGCATTCGCGAGCGAAGCGCAGCGAACTGTTTAAGTTAGGTTTTTGATTAATTTTTGGGCCAGCTTAAACAGGTAGCCCGCCTGAACGGTACGGGTAGGCTTGGCTTTACCTGCCGGAGGCAGTAAAACTCGCAATTTAGATAACAGAATAACCTAACAATAATACATACTATGGCAACACTAGGAGACAAGGAATATTTTAAGGGCATAGGCGACATCAAATACGAAGGCAGGGATTCTGACAATCCATTGGCCTTCAAATGGTACGATCCCGATCAAACAGTGGCGGGCAAAACGATGCGCGACCATTTTAAGTTCGCCGTCGCCTATTGGCATACCTTCTGCGGTCAAGGTGCCGATCCCTTCGGGCCCGGAACGCAAAATTTTCCATGGGACGAACCTACAGATGCCGTAGAGGCGGCAAAGGCCAAAGCAGATGCCGCTTTTGAGTTCATTACCAAAATGGGCTTCGATTATTTCTGTTTCCATGATTTTGATCTGATTCAGGAAGGGGCAACTTTTGCCGAATCCGAAAAGCGTTTAGCCGCAATCGTCGATTACATCAAAGGGAAAAAAAAGGAAGCTGGGGTAAAACTATTATGGGGTACCGCCAACTGTTTTTCGAACCCAAGATATATGAACGGGGCCGCTACCAATCCCGATTTTGATGTCTTGGCACGCGCTGGTGGCCAGATCAAATTGGCTATGGACGCCACCATGGCGCTAGATGGTGAGAACTATGTGTTCTGGGGCGGCCGCGAAGGTTATATGTCCCTTTTGAATACCGATATGAAGCGTGAGCTTGATCATATGGGCCGTTTTTTGGGTATGGCACGGGATTACGCCCGTAGTCAAGGGTTTAAGGGGACGTTCTTCATAGAGCCGAAACCAATGGAGCCCATGAAACACCAATATGACTTCGATTGCGCCACTGTAGTCGGATTTCTGAACGAGTACGGCCTTCAAGACGATTTTAAATTGAACATAGAGGTTAACCATGCCACCTTGGCCAGCCATACCATGCAGCACGAAATGGAAGTTGCCGCAGCTCACGGAATGCTGGGCAGCTTAGACGCCAACCGCGGCGATTACCAGAACGGCTGGGATACCGATCAGTTTCCCAATAACATAATGGAAGTGACCGAAGCTATGTTAGTGTTTTTAAAAGCTGGTGGGCTTCAAGGCGGCGGTGTCAATTTCGACGCCAAAATCAGAAGGAATTCTACGGATATGGACGATGTTTTCTACGCGCATATCGGCGGTGCGGATACTTTTGCTCGGGCATTGATTACCGCGGATAAAATCATCTCGTCCTCTAGCTATAACCAACTACGTGAAAAGCGCTATAGTTCTTTCGATGCCGGTAAAGGCAAGGATTTCGAAAACGGAAAACTAGACTTCAAAAACCTCTATGAAATCGCTAAAGAAAATGGGGAGTTACAGCTTCAAAGTGGTAAGCAAGAACTTTTTGAAAATATCATCAATCAATACATATAAACGCGCACATTGAGATAATGCAAAAAAGTCCGAACCTCACCAGTTCGGATTTTTTTTATTCTCAACTGAAGATAATATAAGTACTTACGACAATCAAGGTTATAAGCACACCTACTGGTTTAACATACTTCCAAGTGTTGATATTGACCTGATTGGTATATTGCAGCACATAATCATTTTCCCGTGGCCGGAACCTACCGATGACCAACATCAGTACAATCGTCAACACGAAGGTTATGGCTTGCATATGAAGCATGTGCGGCAACCATTCCGCCCCAAATCCCCGGGATAAAATTACGTAAGTTACATAAACGATAAAAGCAAATATAATACCGGTTTTAGCAGCAATGGCCGGCACCCGTTTAGTGGTAAACCCTATGACCACGGCCGCCAATATCGGCACGCTATAGGCTCCGTTCACTTGCTGCAGGTATCCGAAAAGTCCGCTTGAGGCATAGTAGAGAAAGGGCGCCAAGCCCATGGCGAACAGTGCCAGACCTATTCCGAATTGCTTCCCTTTTTTTACTACAAGACTTTCAGGGGCATCTTGGTTTACATACTGTTTATAAATATCTATTCCAAACAGGGTAACGCAACTATTCAACGCACTGTTGAAAGAGCTCAGGATTGCACCGAAAAGTACTGCCGCGAAAAAACCCACAAAGGCCGGAGGCAGTACTTCAGCGACCAATTTAGGGTAGGCCTGATCGGGTCGTTCCAGTTGCCCATCGAACATGTGGAAAGCGATGATGCCAGGTAAAACAACGATAATCGGGCCCAATATTTTGAAAAATGCGGCCAGCATCAAACCCTTTTGACCCTCGACCAAGTTTTTGGCGCCCAACGCCCTTTGTATAATCTGTTGGTTCGTACCCCAATAAAACAACTGCACCAATACCATACCCGTAAAAATGGTCATGAAAGGGATGCTCGAAGATTCAGAACCAATGGCATCGAACTTTTCGGGATGCTCAACGGTAAGTTTTGAAATTCCCCCTAAGATACTTTGGTCATCACTGATGGCCAATAAACCGAAAATGGGTATCAAAAGTCCACCGAGCAATAGACCGATGGCATTGATACTATCGGACACAGCCACAGCCTTGAGACCTCCGAAAATCGCATAGATTCCACCGATAATACCAATACTCCAGACGCACACCCAAATCGAGGCCCATTCAGAAATACCCAATTTACCGGGAAGGTCGAACATTCCGCTAATGGCGAGCGAACCTGAATACAGCACGATCGGTAACAGCACAATGGCGTAACCACTAAGAAAAAGTCCAGAGGTCATGGCCTTTGTCGTGGTATCAAACCTTCTTTCCAGGTACGTAGGTATCGTGCTGATACCCAACTTTAAATATCGCGGCAATAGGTATATGGCGCAGATGACCATAGCGATGGCGGCCAGCGTCTCCCAAGCCATCACCAAAATGCCATCTCGGTAGGCATCTCCATTAAGCCCGACAATCTGTTCGGTAGATAGGTTGGTCAATAGTAAAGAACCTGCAATTACGCCGGCGGTCAAACTTCTTCCTCCCAAAAAATAACCATCCGAAGAATTTTCGTCAGTGGTGCGGGTCGATATGTAAGCAATCACGGCAACCAAAACGGTAAAGCCGATAAAAGATAGTATTCCTACCATGGGTTGTATTGGTTTGTTGTGGTTTGCACTGATAAATATAGGGGATGCATATGGATTTCGGTGCAAAATCCATATCATTTTGTTAAATGGAAGACGCCGAGGGCAAATTATCGCCCTATTGCATAGGATGAGTACACTACTTCGCCTAAATTTGCCCATTGACATAAAACGGCGGCCTTTGAAACCGCAAATCAATAATACAATACGAGAGCGAGTAATATGCCATTCTTAAGCAAGGGAAAATTTGGGATGTTTTTTTTGGGGATGTTTTTTTTGGCATCCTGTACCTCAGAAAATACCGGGACAGTAGAAGGCGAAGATGAGAAAGAAACCCTTTTTACGATGCTTTCGGCCGCTGATACCGGAATCGACTTTACCAACAAGGTCGTAAACCAAAAGAACTTCAACATTTTCAAATATCGCAACTTCTATAATGGAGGCGGGGTAGCCATAGGCGACATCAACAATGATGGCTTGGCCGACATCTACATGTCCGCCAACATGGGGCCGAACAAACTCTTTCTGAACAAGGGCAACCTTAAGTTCGAGGATATTTCGGAGCAAGCCGGAATTAGCGGCAATAAACCTTGGTCGACCGGTGTTGCCATGGCAGACATCAACGGTGATGGTTGGCTCGATATCTATGTCAGTAATGCCGGTAATATGGAGGGCAATAACCACGACAACGACCTTTTCATCAACAATGGGCCCTCAGAAGAATCAGGAATCATAACCTTTACCGAAAAAGCGGCGGATTTCAACTTGGCCAAAACAGGTTTCTCGACCCACGCCTCGTTCTTCGATTACGACAAAGATGGCGACCTAGATGCCTATATTCTCAACAATAGCAACATTCCCGTAAGTAGTTTGGGCTATGCGGAGCAACGTGAGGTGCGGGCACAAGACTGGGAGGGCGTACCCGACATATTCAAGGGTGTGGGCGATATGCTTCTGCGCAACGACAACGGCAAATATGTCGATGTCAGTGAAGAGGCCGGTATTTACGGTAGCCTTATCGGGTTCGGCCTCGGCGTGATGGTCAGCGATGTAAATGGCGATTTGTGGCCCGACATTTACGTTTCAAACGATTTTTATGAACGCGATTATCTGTATATCAATCAAAAGGATGGAACGTTTGCGGAAGAAATTAAAACCTACACCACTCACCTATCGCTCTCCGCCATGGGCATAGATATGGCCGATATCAACAACGACGGAAATGCCGATATTTTCATTACCGATATGCTGCCCGAAGGTGATCAGCGCGTGAAGTCCGTTATGACTTTTGAAGGATACAATGTTTTCAAACTCAAACAGGGCAAGGATTTCTACCAGCAGTATATTCAAAATACCTTACAGCTCAACAACGGCAACGGTTCGTTTTCGGAAGTGGCCCACTACAGCGGT
Organism: Pricia sp.; assembly: GCA_049671465.1. GTDB lineage: Bacteria > Bacteroidota > Bacteroidia > Flavobacteriales > Flavobacteriaceae > Pricia. The sequence continues at coordinate 8,538 of JBATUY010000287.1, forward strand.
GTGGGCAAGACCGATTGGAGCTGGGCAGGCCTCCTTTTTGATATGGACAACGATGGCCTTCGCGACATTTACGTCACCAACGGGGTCAACCACGACCTTACCGATCTTGATTTCGTGGATTTCTTTGCCAACGAAATCATTCAAAAAATGGCATTGACCGGCAGAAAAGAATCCATCGATTCCATTATCAACAAAATGCCGATAAGACCGCAACCCAATTATACCTATAAGAATAATGGGGATATTACTTTTGAAAATGTCTCGACGGAATGGGGCTTGGGCATCCCGAGCTTGTCCAACGGCGCCGCGTACGGGGACCTCGACAACGACGGTGATCTCGACCTGGTGGTCAACAATGTCAACATGCCTGCTTTCGTATATGAAAACAGAACCAACGAAAAAACCAATAACCATTACCTAAGACTGAAGTTCGAGGGTAGCGGAGAGAATCCCTTCGCGGTCGGGGCAAGTGTTAAATTATACTATGACGATAATGTCTTCTTTCAAGAGCTCATTCCCTCGCGGGGGTTTCAGTCCTCAATGGATTATGTCATGAGTATTGGTTTGGGCAAGGCCGAAAAAATCGATTCCCTGCGCGTAATCTGGCCCGATGATTTCACCGAGAAACTAACGGACGTAGAAGCCGACCAGTTGCTTACGCTTCAGCGTTCGAATGCCACCGAAAAATATAGGGTTCCCGTTAAAAAGAAGTCCAATACCCTATTGCAGGAAGTCGACGGAAACAATTTGGTGGCGCACACCGAAAATAATTATCGAGACTTCGATCATGAAGGATTAATTTCGAAAATGATTTCTCAAGAAGGCCCTGCCTTGGCTGTCGGTGATGTCAACGGAGATGGCAATGAAGATATTTTTATCGGTGGTGCCGCCGGAGATAAAGGTGTACTCTACACCAACGGAGGTGACGGAAAGCTGAACGCACGCTCGTTGAAATTTGATGCCGAACTGGAAGATACCGCGGCCGCCTTCTTCGATGCCGATGGTGATGGCGACAATGACCTGATGGTCGGCAGCGGAGGCAATCAGATCAGTGATAGCCAAAGCTACCGTGCCCGTCTCTACCTCAACGACGGCAGCGGCAATTTTACGAAAGCTCCACAAAGTCTACCCTCGACATTCGCTAATATATCGGTCATCGCCCCTTACGACTTTGATCAAGACGGCGATATCGACGTGCTGGTCGGGTCGCGAAGCGTGGTAGGCACCTACGGAGTCGACCCCGATCATTTATTTTTAGAAAATAAGGGAGATGGCACCTTTACCGATGCCACCGAACGTTTTGCTTATGACCTCAAAGATGCCGGAATGATTACCGATGCGACATGGGCGGATGTGGACGGAGACGACAAAAAAGACTTGATTACAGTTTCTGAATGGGGCCGGCCCAATATCTACAAAAACTCAGGAAGACGCTTGGGGAGGCTGTCCACTTCCCTCGATAGTCTGTATGGCTGGTGGAATACCATCGAGGCCGCCGATTTGGACAATGATGGGGATATCGATTTCGTTATCGGCAATCAGGGAAGCAATGTGCCCTACAAAGCATCTGTGGAGCATCCTATGAAAATATGGATCAACGATTACGATAACAACGGTACCCTTGAGCAAATCGTCACCCAGAATTTCGAGGGAAAAGACTATCCCTTGCATCAGAAAAAAGAACTGACCGCACAGATCGTATCCTTAAAGAAACAAAGTCTAAAAGCTTCGGAATACGCCAAAAAAACGGTCAGCGAACTTTTTCCGAAATCTGTATTTAAGAATACCATCGTAAAGCAGGGCAACACCATGGAATCTGTCATTGCCATTAACGAAGGTGGTGGCAAGTTTAGCATTAAGAAGTTACCCGCTCGGGTACAATTATCCTGTGTATGTGGCATAAGTTGTACCGATGTCGATCAAGACGGAAATCTTGATTTGATCATGGGCGGCAACAACTTTGAGTTCAAACCCCAATATTCACGGCTTGACGCCAGTTATGGCCACGTACTGTTAGGAGACGGAAACTTGAACTTCGAATGGAAAGACTATGAAAACAGTGGCTTTTTCGTTCGAGAAGAAATTAAACATCTGAAGCAATTCAAAGACAAAGACGGCAAAACCTTTTTGATTGCAGCCATCAACGACGGAATGCCAAGGGTGTTCGCGCTGGAGAGCAAACCATAACTTCCTTTTTTTGAGAACCACTTTCATACATATCATCGCAATCTTGTTGCTAACATCCTGTTCGGATGAAGGTTCGCTTTTCAAAAATCCGTCTCCCGAGGAAACAGGTATCACCTTTGAAAACACCCTTACCGAGACCGACGACCTCAACATACTTGATTACCTGTATTTTTACAACGGTGGCGGGGTAGCCATTGGTGACGTCAATAATGATAGCCTTCCCGATATATTTTTTTCAGGGAATCAGGTAAAGAACCGGCTTTATCTCAACAAAGGGGACCTGAAATTTGAAGATGTTACCGAAGCGGCAGGCGTAGCGGGCAATAGCTCTTGGAACACCGGCGCGGTCATGGGCGATGTAAACGGCGATGGTCTTCTCGACATCTACGTCTGTGCCGTAGTCGGCATTAACGGTTTTGGGGGGTATAATGAACTGTATATCAACAATGGCCCCTCAAAAGACGGAGCGTCGGTTACTTTTACCGAAAGTGCCGCCAAATACGCGCTCGATTTTGACTCGTACAGCTCGAACGCCGCCTTTTTGGATTATGATCGTGATGGGGATCTCGACATGTACCTGCTCAACCACGCCGTACATACCCAAGAGTCGTTCGGCAAGGCCGAGCTGCGCAAGACTAGAAACTATCAGACCGGCGATAAACTGTTGCGCAACGACGGCGGAAAATTTGTTGATGTCAGTGCAGAGGCGGGAATTTTCGGAGGTATCAACGGTTACGGTCTGGGCCTCGCCGTATCCGATTTCAACCAAGACGGCTGGTCCGACATTTACGTGGGCAACGATTTTCACGAAGACGACTATTATTACCTCAACAATCAAGACGGCACCTTTACCGAAAGTGCGGAGCAGTATTTTCCGCATACCTCGCGCTTTTCCATGGGCAACGATGTCGCCGACATCAACCATGACGGGTGGCCTGACCTTATTTCGCTAGATATGCTCGCACAAGACGAAACCGTTTTAAAATCGTCTCAGGGCGACGAGGATATTCAGACCCAGAAACTGCGTATCGATCAATTCGGATATCGCAACCAATTTTCCCGCAATATGCTGAACATCAATCAACCGACCGCCGGGTTTATGGAAACAGCACTGCTCAGCGGCGTTGCGGCAACGGATTGGAGCTGGAGCGCGCTTTTTGGTGATTATAACCATGACGGGGAGCAAGATATTTTTGTATCGAACGGTATCCCCAAACGGCCCAACGACCTTGACTACATCAATTTCGTAAGCAGTGAACAGATTCGTAGTAAAATGAATACAACCAAATTGATGGATCGCCAGGCCCTGGCCAAAATGCCCTCAGGGAAAACACATAATTATATTTTCAAGGGTACTGAAAACTTGATTTTTGAGGACAAATCAGGAGCATGGATGGTGAAAGACACCTTAATTTCAGGAGCAACGGCACTGGGAGATCTTGATAATGACGGTGATCTTGACGTTGTGACGAACAATCTGAACAGTTCCGCATCACTGTACATCAACCAGACGAACGGTACGGCTACCTATCTCAAATTACGGTTCAACTACCCGAGCGCCAACCGATTCGGCATCGGCACCAAGGTTTTTTCATATGTGAATGGTAATTTACAGTATCAAGAACTGTACCCGGTAAAAGGTTTTCAGGCTTCGTCGGAGCCTATCGTCCATTTCGGCTATGGTACAGCGAAAAACATCGATTCCCTTAAAGTACTATGGCCCGATGGAAATTATCAAATTTTAAAGGATGTTGCAACGAACCAAACATTGACCATCGCACCAAAGGACACCAAACCATTCGACTACCGCTCGTTACTACCGGAACCGCTTCCGATATTCAAGAAGGTCAATGGCAATTTAGGAATCGATTTTAAACATGAAGAGGATAACTATACCGATTTCAACAGGCAGAAATTGATTCCGTACCAGCTATCGGACCGAGGACCTGCCACAGCTTTAGGGGATTTGAATGGTGATGGCAAGACCGATGTTTTCTTTGGCGGTTCGAAATTCAAGCCTTCGAGAATATATGTCCAAAACGACTCGACCTTTACAGAACAATCGTTTCCGTCTATTGTTAAAGATTCTATCAAAGAAGATGTTGCCGCCACTATTGCAGATTTTACGGGGAATGGACTCAACGACTTGATCTTAGGTTCGGGAGGCGGTGATTTTTCTAAAAAAATGCCGCCGTTGCTAGACTCCTATTACGTGCGAAAGGATAGTACGTTCGTGACAGGAAAGCTTCCAGAAACCTACGAAAATGCATCCGTTTTGGCACCCCATGATTTTGACGGCGACGGTGATCTCGATGTTTTCGTGGGCAATCAAACGGTCACCGGTGATTTTGGTAAACGGCCAAATTCCTTCCTATTGAAAAACGAAGGTGGACGTTTCGGTATTCTTGAAAATCAGGCACTACAAGGACTCGGTATGGTTACTGATGCCCTCTGGAACGATTTTGATAATGACGGACTAGAAGACCTCATCGTCGTTGGCGAATGGATGGCACCCGTTTTCTTAAAGAACCAAAACGGAAAATTAACTAAAACGACAGGGGTCGGAAACGAACTGAACGGACTTTGGCAAAGTATCGCTCCGTTTGACATCGATGGAGATGGCGATACCGACTACCTACTCGGCAACTGGGGGGCGAACTCCAAATTCGTAGCTTCCGAAAAATTCCCGTTGAAGCTATATTATGGTGATTTCGATCAAAACGGACAGACCGAGACCATCACGGCCATACAAAATGACGGGAAATATTATCCCCTGGAAAACTTAGACGGTTTGGCATCGCAATTGGTTTCCCTCAAAAAGAAGTTCAATACGTACGCCGCATTTGCCGGCAAGACGATGAACGAGATTTTTGATGAAAAGACCTTGGAAAGTTCAGAAGTGCTCGAGGTAGGCGAGCTACGTTCGGGTTTTCTGCGAAACGATGCCGGTAAATTTAGCTTTGTACCTTTTCAAAACGAGCTGCAAGTCTCGCCGATTATGGCATTCGCCACCTATGACTTTGATGGGGACGGGAAGCGGGAAGTACTCGCCGCGGGCAACTATTTTGGGGTAAAGCCCTATCACGGTCGTTTCGATTCATTTCCCGGTGCCTTGATAAAAGCTGAAAATAACGTAATTTTGGGGTCCCGAATCGGGCTTGACCTGAGCCAAAAATCGGTACGGCATTTGAACATTATCGACTTTAATAAAAAAGCTTACCTACTGGTGACCCTCAATAATGATAGCACACAGGTTTATACGATAAATGCCAGACCACTGATACCGAATTCGCCCGTCGAGGCGAAAGAATTAAAATAACTATAGAACGATGAAGAAGATACTTTTTATTCTGACAATGGTTTCTATGATGGTTTCTTGCGCCCCTGAGCAAAAGACAGAGCCTATTAACGTGACGCCCGAGGACCTCCACGGTTCTGTGGACAAGGTGACCGAAATCATGATCCACGACATTTTTTCGCCTCCGGTCGCCAGCCGTATCTTTGCCTATCCGAACGTTGCCGCGTATGAGATAATCGCATTGAAAGATGACCGCTATAGCTCTTTGGCCGGGCAGGTACATGAACTTACGCCAATTCCAAGGCCTGATAGTACGCAAAGCATAAACCATGAGCTTTCGGCCCTTGTGGCGCATATGGAACTCAGCAAGCGCCTAATTTTTTCGGAAGATAGAATGGAGGCCTATCGCGACAGCCTCTACCGCATCTATGAAGAAAGAAATCCGGTAGTGTTCAATGCGTCCAAAGACTACGGCCTTCGGGTCGCCGATCATATCGGGGAATGGATGAACG
>JBATUY010000288.1:0-10880 GCA_049671465.1 Pricia sp.
AACTATAAAAGCCTGTTCGAACTTATGGAAAGCTTGGTGCAGCCCCCAGATCTTTTGATCTATTTGAGGAGTTCGATTCCCAATTTGGTCGGACAGATCCACAAACGCGGGCGGGAATATGAAAACAGCATCTCCATCGACTACCTTAGCCGTCTCAACGAGCGCTACGAAGCTTGGATACACAATTACGAAAAGGGAAATTTATTGATTATAGACGTAGACAACATCAATTTCGTTGACAAGCCCGAAGATCTGGGCATGGTCATCAACAAAATCGATGCGGAAATCAACGGATTATTTTAGGGTCTTCATTTTTTTCCGATTTCTCTAAAGCTGATTCGATTTAAGAGTACTTGCCCTTATTTCGTTTCGGTCAAAAGCTTTCGGGCGTTTTCGATAATCTAAATAAATCCGTTTTCAGCGGCATGTTTCGAAGCCTGCTCACTGCTATCTACCAATAGCACGGGAGTCTTCTTATAGTTATAGAACAGGCCTCTAACCCGCTCCATTTTTCTTTTATGGTCAACACTCCTCAAGTAAATCGCCAAAATGTTATCGGGATGCCGCTCCGCAATTTCCTTATAAATATCGGCATCATATTCCCCGCTATCACCGATCAGAATAAATTTGAGGTCGGGATAGGTCTTTAGGATGTTCAAGATTTCCTTCTGCTTTTGGGGTTTTTCATCTTTCGCCCCGAGTCCGCCCCATCGTGGAAAATTGCGAAGTAAAATGGGACCTTTCGGAAACGTGTTGGTGGTCAAGAACATTTCTAGATACCGATACAGGTTCCATGGGCTGTGGCTCACGTAAAAAATAGGGTTGGCGGCCTTACCCGATTTTCCGCGATGTAGCTGTCCGTAAAATTGAGCCGCACCTTCTAAGGGAATACGTTGACCCGCTTTTTTAAAAAAGGTATTAAAAATCACCTTCCACTTTAAGGAAGAGACCACACCGGTGTGGAGTATGGTATCGTCGATATCGCTAATGACCCCGTATTCCGCATGCTTCGATGGAATCAACAGTTCCCCCGGAAAACGGTTTTGGTGAAGAATTTCCCGCTTTAGGGATGTGTCGGAATACGATATTTCATAGTTCACCCAACCTTCATCATTGGCCAGCTCGCGCAGATTTTCCACTCCTGCATCTATTCGATAATAGCCGCGATTATCGGTAGCCCCGGAAAGGGTTCGACCGTCTTTGAGTTTTACGGTAACATCGGTATTTCGAATTTCGTCGGTCTCGAAGCGTTTAAAGGAATTCCAAAGCAGGTTTAAAAAACCCTTTTTCGAGAGGTCGATTTCTTCGTCTTCCAAGGTCCTTCCCCGTGCGTAAAAGTGCATATCGGTGCCGTAGCTTTGAAAAGCGATAATCTGAAGTTTGTCTTTTTTACCGAACCAGACCATAGGGTCAAATATAGGGAAAAGGGATGGAGGTCAGCGATGTCAAAAACAGCAAATTGATATTAAATACCGTAGGCACCAAATCATGGTCAAGGGTCACTGAATTAAAAAAAATAAACCTACCGGCCCATAAACATTTATGTCGTTCACTTTTGGGTTTGCGTATACACTAGCATCTTTTTCAGCCTGTATCTTAAGTACCCGTTCCCTCAGCGAAAAGGGGTGTTCACCCATTGGTCATTTTATAAATAGGATGTTGTGCTTAGGTTTATAGCATGTATAACCGCGGCTTTCGAAAGGATGGCCCAAAAAAACGTAGCTATATGGAACCCAAGAAAAACCCTAGTAAAGACCTGAACCGAAAAAGCGGACTCTATTTCGCCATCGGATTGATGCTTGTTTTGCTCATGGCGTTTGCCGCACTGGAGTGGAAGACGTACGACAATGCTGGCGGATACGATGTCTCGATGAACGTACAAGATGAGCTGGTCGAAGACGTACCCATAACGATGCACATCAAAACCTTACCGCCGCCAAAGCGGGTTCAGGCCCCACCGGTCATCGAAGTGGCAGAAGACGATGAAGATGTTATCGAGGATGTAATTAAATCTGAGGAAACCAATCAAGAGGATGAAATTTTAAAAATTGAGGATATTGAGGTAGATGGCGAGGAAGACCCTGATCTAGAAATTCCCTTTATCGCCATAGAAGATGTGCCCGTGTTTCCCGGATGCGAAAATGCCAAAAATAAACGCGCCTGTTTTCAGGAAATGATAAACAAACATATCGTCAAAAACTTTCGATACCCCGAACCGGCGCAAGAAATGGACATACAGGGGCGGGTCAACATCATGTTCGTCATCCAGAAAGATGGTAGTATCGGAAATGTACAACTACATGGCCCCCACAAAATTCTGGAGGCCGAAGCTCGACGTATTATTGACAAGCTACCGAAGATGGAACCTGGTAAGCAGCGTGGGCAACCGGTCAGGGTTCCATTTAGTTTGCCTATCCATTTTAAGCTGCAGTAAACAACGCCGAAAACAACAAGGATGAAGTGCTTACAAAAAGAACGTACGTACCGGCGGACAGCGTTGAGGTTCTTACCAAAAAAACCTTATTGCCGCGGGGTAGCTAGTATTGTGGTTCATCTTAACGAAAGGTAATTGCCACTGGGCGGCGTGGCCGTCTTCATTGTAATCCAGGGAGGAATAGAACAAAAAAGGAGACCCCAACTTATGAAGGTCTCCTTTATTTTTTCAATCTTGAATTCGGTCTTATTTTCGAATATCGACACTTTCAATAGTAATCTCGGTCTTCGAACCTTTAGACTCCACCGTAGTGTTCTCGAAAGCTTCCAGCTGGCTTTTTACTTCGGCCTGTGTACCTGTAAAGGTTTTTTCCTCAGTGACTTTTTCACCGTTTACTATAGATGAGTAAGCAATGGTCGCTTCGGCCAAATCGTCAGTATTGGCCGTCATTTCGATTTGAATCTCTTTGGCGTCGTCGATGGTCGCGACCCCTGTTGCGGTCAAGGCGATACTTGGCGCAATGACCAAGGCTACGACGGACATCAATTTCAAAAGAATGTTCAACGATGGCCCGGAAGTATCCTTGAACGGATCACCTACCGTATCGCCGACAACGGCCGCCTTATGGGCATCGGTACCCTTACGACCATCGGATTCGATAGTTTTCTTGGCATTGTCCCAGGCACCTCCGGCATTGGACTGAAAGATGGCCATCAAAACACCACAAGTGGTCACACCGGCCAAGAGTCCGCCCAACATTTCGGCACCCCCTATAAAACCGACGGCTACCGGTACGGCAATGGCCAATAAACCGGGCAGAACCATTTCACGAATGGAGGCCTGTGTCGAAATAGCGACACATTTTTCATATTCGGCAACACCGTCTGCTGCGTCAAAGGTAGCACGTTGCTCCGGGGTAGCTTTTGACATGTCGGAATCGACTGCCCGCATCACCTCCAAAGCTGCTTTCAACTGGGGAATATCCCGAAACTGGCGACGTACCTCCTCGATCATGGCCATAGCGGCTCGACCCACGGCGTTCATTGACAGGGCAGAAAATACAAAAGGAAGCATTCCGCCCACTAACAATCCCGCCATAATGTTCGGTTTGGAAACGTCGATAGCGACGACATTGGCCGTTTGCATAAAGGCAGCGAACAAGGCCAAGGCGGTCAGGGCCGCGGAAGCAATGGCAAAACCTTTACCAATAGCAGCAGTTGTGTTGCCTACGGCATCCAAGGTATCGGTGCGTTCACGTACTTCGCTGGGCAATTCCGCCATTTCGGCAATTCCGCCCGCATTATCGGATATGGGTCCGTAGGCATCTACGGCCAATTGAATTCCCGTATTTGCGAGCATCCCTACGGCAGCGATCGCGATACCGTACAGGCCGGCAAACATATGTGATATGATAATCGCAGCAGCGATAATCAATATCGGAAACATCGTCGACATCATACCTACACCTAGACCGGCGATGATATTCGTGGCCGCACCCGTTTCGGACTGACGCACTATCGAGGTCACCGGCTTTGTACCGGTACCCGTATAATACTCGGTCACTTTTCCAACCCCTAGACCGGCAACCAGACCAGCAATGACAGCATAAAACACGCCTATGGCGGTATATTCCGTTTCGCCGAAAGTCCAAGTTTCGGGCAGCATATTCACAATAATGAAATACGAGGCGACCAACATCAATCCGGCAGAGCCGAACTCGCCTATATTCAAAGCGGTTTGGGGGTTACCGCCGTCTTTTACCTTGACAAAGAAAGTTCCGATGATAGACATGATAATGCCGATAGCGGCCAGTACCAAGGGAAGATAGACCGCACCCAGACCATCAAAGGCAACCGCAAAAGCAGGAATTTGGGTAAACGCGGCCCCTAAGACCATGGTACCTATTATAGAACCGACATACGACTCAAAAAGGTCAGCCCCCATACCCGCGACATCACCTACGTTATCACCAACGTTGTCGGCAATCGTAGCGGGATTCAAAGGGTGGTCTTCGGGAATACCCGCTTCGACCTTCCCTACCAAATCAGCCCCAACATCGGCAGCTTTCGTATAAATACCGCCCCCTACACGGGCGAAAAGCGCAATTGAGGAAGCACCCAAAGAAAATCCGGATAATACGTTCAGTACTTCTCCGATGGCCCAACCTTGGCCACTATAAATCATGAATAGGCCGCTAAGTCCTAAAACCCCGAGTCCGACCACACCTAGGCCCATCACGGCACCACCGGCGAAGGCGACCTCAAGCGCTTTACCCAATGAAGTACGGGCAGCCTGGGTCGTTCTGACATTGGCTTTCGTAGCTACTTTCATCCCAATAAAACCGGCCAATGCCGAACAAATGGCACCAACAATAAAAGAAACGGCTACCATACCGTTCGAACCAACTTCATTATTTCCTTTGAAGAACAGCAAAACGGCGACCGCTACTACGAATATTGAAAGCACTTTATATTCCGCTTTCAAAAAAGACATAGCGCCATCGGCGATGTTCTTTGCGATTCGGGCCATTTTGGCGTCTCCGACTTCTTGTTTGCCCACCCACGCATTCTTCCAAGCTACAAAAAGAAGTGCCAAAACACCGAATGCGGGTAAAAATTGAACTAGTAATTCCATAGTGATCAGTTGTTTATTTTTTAACGGGGGCTAAAGTAGTGAAATGGGTAGAATAAAAAAAGCCATTCGTTTTTATAAGAATGGCAAGTATTGCACGTGGTATTTTAGTTATCCATAAATCGGGACGCCCGATATGTTTAATACGCAAATGCTGAAATTTAGATCATAAAAGTACGCCGGTCTTTATGGTCGCTCTCGATATATCGCTTTACACATTGGTGATATATTTCGACGGCCTCTTCGGCATTGCCCCATCCTCCGGTATCGACTTTTTTCTTTTCAAGATCTTTATAAACCTTAAAAAAGTGCTCTATTTCTTTCAGACGGTGCGGATTCAGGTCGCTGATATCATTATTATTGCTCCAGATCGGATCGGAAACGGGTACACAGATTATTTTTTCATCCGGTCCTTTTTCATCGGTCATATGAAAGACACCGATCGGTCTGACTTCCATCACCACCATAGGGTAGGTAGGTTCTGCACCCAACACCAGCACATCGAGCGGATCTTGGTCCAATGCCAAGGTCTCCGGAATAAATCCGTAATCGCCGGGATACATCATCGAGGAAAAAAGCATCCGGTCAAAACGGATTTTGTTCAATGTAAAATCGTACTCGTATTTGTTTCTGCTTCCCTTTGGGATTTCTATAAGTACGTCGAAGGTTATATTTGCTTTTTTGGACATTTAATTGATTTTTTAAGTGTCGCGAAGGTACGAAAATGAGATGAGCCGTAAAGACCCGTCGTGTTTCCTTTTTACGGAAAATCATATTTGAAACGGAAATCTCATCGGAAAGTTGGGCTGATACCCGAAAAGGATGGATTTTAAATTATTGCATCCATTCCTGAATTAAAAAGCTCACCGGTCTGACCGCTAAAAATTAAATCCGAAGGATCCGGTAACGCTAAAGGGCCGCGCTTCGGGAGCTTCCAAATAATTTCCCCTAAAGTTAAAGTCGATTCGGAACACCTTGAAAATGTTTCCTACCCCGACGGAATATTCGTAATAAATTCTATCGTCAGGTGCCTGTAACGGAATGTTCGTAGGCGCGTTCAGGGCAATGTTTTCGTCGGATAGTTCGCCCCATACCCCACGTAAACCGACAATTTCACGTAAATCGAGCTTTCGCAGAAAGGGTATCCTTGAAAATAGGCGTCCGTTGAAATTATGCTCAAGATGCACCGCGGCATAGGTGTCGGTCACGAACTCGTAGAAATCGAGATTGGGAAAGGTGTTGTACAATGAGAAAAGGGTCTGGTTTCCGGGAATCACGTTCAACAGACCGAGCGGTACTTCCCCGAACGTCTTGCCGACTTCTACCGTACTTAAAAGCCGTCCGAAACCGCCCAATTGCCAAGGCTGGCTGTACGAAAACTGGAGCTTACTGTAATTGAAATCACTTTCCAAAAAGCCTTCCAGCCCCCTCGTGTAATTCAGTAACAAGGTGCTGTAGTCATCATTGATATCGCTACGTTCGACCCCATAACCTATAGTGCGCTTGCCGGGCGTATAGATCAGCGTAGTATTCACGTCGAACTGATGTATCTCGGAAGATATGCCCGATGGGGTATCGGCATCCACATAATCCAAACTAAAGGCATCGGGCAGTGCGGAACTCAGGGTGCGGAACGAATTGCCGATACGTACCCTAAAATTAGGTATAGGTTCCATCTCTACGTTGAACGTACTCAGGTTGATGTTGGTCAGACGGTCGTTCGCCCCAACGGTCAATATGGAAGAAGAGGCAATACTGCGCCCCAATACGTCATTGGTCGCGGTAAGGTTTAGGCCCAGCTGTTCAATATCACGGCGATTTCCACCGGAAAATATCAGTCGGGTCTTTTTATCGACCAGCCATTTTCCGGAAATACCGTACTTGCCTTTTTTATCCATAAAACCGTAGGCCAGATAACCTTCGAGCCGCCAGAGGTCGTTCTGCCCGAAATAGGTGCGCGCACCGCCACGCAGACGGATGCCCTCGGCATCGTTATAACCGAAAACGCTGTAAACGTCGCCAATATCAATATTCAATTTATCGACCTCTATATAGCCGGAACCCAAAATACTGACGATATTGTAGTATGATTTGAATTTGGGAACGGTCTTCAGGGTATCTAACAATTGGTAGATCCCTTTCTCGTCTTTGTTCAGCGATTCAAGACGGTTGTTGGTCCAAAATGTACTATCCCGGGTCATCACGATGGGGTCGAACGGATTGCTTTTGGTTTTGTAGAACTCCCTCGGCCGCTCCTGATCGAACTGGTGGCGATCATACACGGTCGTCCGTTTTCCATAGATGCCCCGTGATTTTTCCTTTTTACTGTAACTGAAATCCGTCAGCATATAATCGCGTTTTAACAGAAAAACGCTGTCGTTGCGCACCTCGAAATCTTGCTCGATATAAATGTCCTTGACCCAGTTCAGGTTGGCGCTTTTGACCACCTGCATATTGATATTCTTGATGGCGTAGGTACTATCGTTTACCCAAAAATCGCCCTTAAAGGTCAGTTCGTTCTTACGCCTCGGGTAATATACAATGTTGTAACACCATTTATTATCGATAAAGGCACTATCGCGCAGCGCATAATTATACACGTCTATGCCCGTTTTTGAAAGGGGACTGGTAAAACTCTTATCGAAAAATTTAATATAATTATCGTACACGTTGTACTCGGCGTACATGTCTTGTACAAAGGCGGTAATGGACTGGTTGTTCTCAAAACCGGAATTCTTGCTGCCCAATACGTCTTCCTTTTCCGTCTGCATGACATTATCTCCGTAGACCTTCGAAAATTTTTCGTTCAGAAATATGGGCAGATACGTTTTTCCTGTGATTCGGGAGGTATCAAGGTCTTCGAACATAAATTCAAGGCCTTTAAAAACCCGGCTTTTAATGACCGAACTGTCGATGGTGTTCAGGTCGAACTCCACCTTTTCATATTTGTCATATTTGTATTGATCGAACATGCTAAGTCCGTTGCGGCGTTTCTTTTCCCAAATTTTTCTGAGGATGTCGATGGCGGGATTATTCTTTTTAGATTGCTTACCGGCGATCAATACCACTTCTTTCAGCTGTTCGCTAGACTCGATCATGGTGATTTTCATGTTGTAGTTCACCTTTTCGGCCAATGTGATTTCTTGGGTCTCGTAACCGATAAAGGATACCACAAGCGTTGGGTAAGAAGCATCGGATTCAAGATAAAACTTACCATCGTCGTTGGTTATGGTTCCTTCTTGCGAACCTTTGAAAAGCACATTGGCGAAGGGTACGGTCACACCGTCTTCGTCGATAACGACACCACCGACTTTGGTTTGGGCATAGGCGAATGCTGCCATGAACAGGAAAATCGGTATGAGAATTCTTTTCATTTAAATGATTTCGTTAAGGATACTGACGGTACAAATAACGTACCACGAACTTTCAGCGGTGGGGGTCGGGGCAAAGTTAGGCCAACGCATTGAGCTGCAATGTCCACATCAGATTTGACTTGACCCCTGGGCCGTGAAATGATTTCCATAAAAAATGCTTCGCCAACATAGGTCAACGAAGCAAATGTACCTTTAGTATTCTGTATCCTTATCTATATAACACTTTGTTAACAGCCTTGATCACGTCTTGGTGATTGGGCAACCATTCCTCCAACAACACAGGGGAATAGGGCGCGGGCGTATCGGCCGTGTTGATTTTTTCGATGGGCGCATCCAAATAATCGAAGGCGTGTGATTGTACGTGGAATACGATTTCGGAAGCTACGTTTCCGAAAGGCCAAGCTTCCTCCAAAATAACCAATCGATTTGTTTTCTTGACGGACTTTAGAATGGCTTCGTAATCCATAGGTTTTACGGTGCGCAAGTCTATGATTTCGCAGCTAACATCCTCTTTTTCAAGTTCTTCGGCAGCTTTGTACGCTTCCTTTATAATTTTACCAAAAGAAACGATAGTGACGTCGGAGCCTTCCCTTTTGATATCCGCAACACCGATCGGGATGGTAAAATCCTCATCCTCGGGCACATCTCCTTTATCACCGTACATCTGCTCCGATTCCATAAAAATAACGGGATCATCATCGCGAATGGCAGATTTCAATAGTCCCTTGGCATCCGCAGGATTAGAAGGAACGATTACTTTCAACCCGGGACAGTTCGCATACCAGCTCTCGAAAGCCTGGGAATGCGTGGCGCCCAATTGGCCCGCAGACCCTGTCGGACCGCGAAACACAATGGGACAGGGAAATTGTCCGCCGGACATCTGACGGATCTTGGCCGCATTGTTTATAATCTGATCGATACCGACCAAGGCAAAATTGAAGGTCATAAATTCAATGATAGGTCGGCATCCGGTCATGGTAGAGCCAACTCCCACACCCGCAAAACCAAGTTCTGCGATCGGTGTATCGATTACGCGCTTGGCCCCGAACTCGTCGAGCATCCCTTTAGACGCCTTATAAGCCCCGTTATATTCCGCCACTTCCTCGCCCATCAGATAAATGGACTCATCCTTCCGCATCTCTTCGGACATCGCTTCGACAATGGCTTCCCTAAATTGTAGTGTTTTCATATATAATGTTGTTTTAGGAACGGTCTCACGATTCATTCCTCTAAAAACGCAAGCAAAAATAGGAAATTATATGGCAACACATTGACCCATCCTACCAAAAAAAGGGATAAAATTTATTATGCATGCATAGTATTTTTCGGAATTTATAGCTATCTTCGTTCGTATAAAATTAAAAGCGTATTCAGACATGAAAATATTAGTTTGCATAAGTAATGTACCCGACACGACCTCGAAAATCAATTTCACCGATGGTGACACGAAATTCGATACCAATGGGGTGCAATTTGTTATTAACCCCAACGATGAATTCGGACTGACCCGCGCCATGTGGTTTAAGGAAAAACAAGGGGCTACGGTACACATCGCCACCGTTGGCGAGGCTAACGTCGAACCGACCATGCGCAAAGCTTTGGCAATCGGTGCCGATGAAGGCATTCGCGTAAATGCAGCTCCGACCGATGGCTATTTCGTGGCCGAGCAACTGGCCGCCGTGGTTAAAAATGGTGCGTACGACCTGGTCATCGCCGGAAGGGAATCTATCGATTACAATGGCGGGATGGTGCCCGGTATTTTGGCTACACTGCTAGGTATGAATTTTGTGAATACCTGTATCAGTTTAGAAATCGATGGCAATAAAGCGACCGCCGTTCGGGAAATTGACGGTGGAAAGGAAACTGTGGAAACCGCTTTGCCATTAGTTATTGGCGGCCAGAAAGGTTTAGTGGAAGAAAGCGACCTGAAAATACCCAACATGCGCGGTATTATGATGGCGCGAAAGAAAGCGCTCAATGTTATCGAGCCCGTAGATGCCACCAAGGCTACAAACGATGTCAGCTTCGACAAACCGGCGCCTAAGGGGCAGGTCAAATTGGTCGATTCAGTAGATGAATTGGTCGACCTTTTGCACAATGAGGCGAAGGTCATATAAGTAGTGATACACTGCAACTAAAAATTTAAACAAGAAATAGTATGTCCATATTAGTATACACAGAATCCGAAAACGGAAAATTCAAGAAGAACGCTTTTGAGGTGGCTTCGTACGCGAAGGCCGTGGCCGACCAGATGGGGACTTCGGTAACGGCAATTGCGGTAAACGCCCCTGAGAATTCAGATTTGGGTACTTACGGGGTCGATAAGATTTTAAATGTGACCAACGATTCCCTGAACACCTTTAATGCAGAGGCTTTTGCCAAAGCGATCGCACAAGCAGTCGAGAAAGAAGGTGCCAAGGTCGTAGTGGTCAGTTCAAGTG
>JBATUY010000289.1:0-7443 GCA_049671465.1 Pricia sp.
CCCGAGCATCAAGATTATCTTATAAAACATCCTAATGGATATACCTGCCATTTTGAACGCTTCGGCACGTTTCTGAGGGAAGAGAAACAAGCTTAGCTGCTAATTTTAGAACCTTGAACACGTAAACGAAGCACATGGAAAATTTATTGGAAAAAACCAATGGATAAAATAGCATTGGGCGGAGGTTGCCACTGGTGTACGGAAGCGGTTTTCCAATCCTTGGAAGGGGTGAGGAACGTGGAACAAGGTTTCGTAGCTTCAGAAGGAAAAGACGACGCCTTTTCGGAAGCTGTAATCGTCCATTTTAATCCGGAACTGATTTCGCTAAAAGATTTGATCGAAATCCATTTACATACGCATAAAAGTGATTCCAACCATTCTATGCGCCTGAAATACCGTTCGGCGGTCTATACCTTTTCGAAGGAACAGGCAGGCGAAGCGGAAGCAATATTGGCGGGACTACAATCTCAATTCGATAAACCGTTGATTACCAAAGTTTACCCCTTCAAGAGATTTAAATCTTCAGACGAACAGTTTAAAAATTATTATATAAAGAATCCGAAAAAACCCTTTTGCGAAAACTACATACATCCAAAATTAACGCTGTTGCTACAGCAGTTTTCGGATAAAGTAAACCGCGAAAGAATAGGAGTAATTATTGACTAATTTACTAAAAGAAAGTATTATAAAACTATTCAAACTACCATCGGGAAGTTCATCAAGAGCTACAGGATAGCATGGAACAACCTACTTTGTTCCGCGCCCATTCGGGGCGTTTCGCAAACCATTTTTCAGCATCCTTTTGCTCGTCGTACGGATATTTTAAGAGGATGAACAATTCTTCTATGACTGAATAGTCCCCGTTGTCAGCGGCATCTATGGCCAATTGTGCCATATAGTTTCGCAGTACATATTTAGGGTTAATCTTGTTCATTGCCATTTGCCGCTCACGGTCTGTGCGCGGCTCTTTTTTGAGGCGTTCCCCGTATTTAGAGAACCAACTTTTCCATTCGGCTTCAAGATTGCCCGTAATTTCAGTGGGACTATAAAAAGCATCTGAAATAAGGGATAGGCCATCGGTAATTTCATCCTTTTTAAAATTGGCAAGATTCCTAAAAAAGAGGGTCATGTCCGTTTCCGAACGCTGCAAAAGGGCTTCGAGCCCTTCGCTTAATTGCCCATCGTTTTCATCCTCTTCAACCAGACCCAGTTTAGACTTCATCATGGTCAAATGGGCTTTTTCCATCCCCTTCTTGAAATGCTTTAGGATCGATTCCAAAGGCCCGGTCTCCCCGACCAACGGATACAGGGCGTTCGCCAATTGAAAAAGGTTCCATAAGACCACTTGGGGCTGGGTGCCATAGCGGTATCGCTTTTGTGCGCTGTCCGTCGTATTCGGGGTCCATCCATGGTCATAGCCTTCTAGCCAACCGTACGGACCGTAGTCGATCGTCAGGCCTAAAATAGACATGTTGTCGGTGTTCATGACCCCATGCACAAAGCCCACCCGTTGCCAATGCATCACCATCTCCAAACTTTTCTCGCCTACTTCCTTAAAAAATTGGAGATAGGTTGCTTTCGAGGGTCTGCCCAAGTGCGGGTAATGCTGCGCGATGGTATAATCGACAAGGGTACGCAAGGTTTCGGTTTCCTGTCTGGCCGCAAAAATTTCATAGCTTCCGAAACGCAGGAATGAAGGAGAGACCCGGCACACGATGGCCCCTTTTTCAAATTCGGGATTGCCGTTGTACATGACATCCCGCAGCACTTGGTCGCCCGAAAGCGCTAGGGACAAGGCTCTTGTTGTGGGCACCCCCAGATGGTACATGGCCTCACTGCACAGATATTCGCGAATCGACGACCGCAAGACCGCCAGGCCATCCGCCGTTCTGGAGTAGGGAGTTTCGCCCGCACCTTTCAACTGAAGTGCCCAGTGTTTGCCCTCGTGCTCGACCTCGGCCAAATTGATGGCCCGGCCGTCGCCCAACTGTCCCGCCCAGTTTCCGAACTGATGTCCACCGTAACACATGGCGTAGGGCTTGGAATTCGGGATAGTGGCATTTCCCGTAAAGATTTTTAGAAATGCGTCACTCTCCGCCTCTTTTTTTGTCAACCCCAGGGCATTTAGCATTTCAGGGGAAACGTGAAGCATCTTTGGGCTTGCCGTCTTCTTGGGGCTTACAAAAGAAAAACAGGCCTCATGCACCTGCCGTCTAGTGTTTTCCGTAATCGGATCGGCGGGCAGTTTTTTGTTGAATATGTCCTTTATATTGAGGTTTAACATGAAAATTGTATCCTTTTCTATCCTAATTGTCTTCTTTTTGATCGATACCTGGGGTGGGCCGTATATTGTATTGGTCGATCAGGCCTTCGCCCATTTTCTGGAAATCCTCGTTTTGGGCCATTTGACGGACTTTGGCAGGGTCAAAATCTCCATTAAAATAAAGAAAGGATCCGTTTATATTGTTGTTGTTATAGATCAATATTTCCTTGACGGCATCCCGTTTTTCACGGATGGATACCACATTGCGATTCAGTTCATCGTTCTTTCGAAATACTTCGATAAATGAACTACCGGTAATACCGTTCATTTGCTGGTTCAAAAACCTACTGCGTTCGGGCGTGGCACTGGGGAACTGCATATAGCGAAGGTCTTTGGTATTGCCGATCACCGATTGCATCTCCGGCGAAATATTGCCGAGCATCGAAAGCATAAAGCGCGGCACGCGTATGGCGGTCACTTGGTCGTCTTCTTTGTGGGCATCGTAAAAGCGGTCGATGGAGTTATAGGTGCCGCAGGCGGAAAATAGAACGATAGATAGAAGGAACACTATTTTTTTCATGGGATACTATGTTTTGATGTACCTTAAAATGGGATACTAATTTACGTTAATTTCTTAAGAGCCTGCTATTTTACCTCGCTTACGCCTGATTGCCGGCGAGCGGGCTTGATTAGGTAATTCGATTTTGATGTTACAAGCAGGCATCCCAAACCGGGTCTAGGGGTGGGGGAGCGGTCAAGGCCAGCATTTCTTTTTTGACGGGATGAACGAAACTGAGGCTGCGGGCATGCAGATGGATGCTGGCGTCTTTATTGCTCCGGTCGAATCCGTATTTGAGATCTCCCTTGATGGGGCAACCTATGGCGCATAGTTGCGTGCGTATTTGGTGGTGCCGGCCTGTCTTTAGGTCGATTTCCAACAGAAAATAACTGTCGAGTTTCTTGACCGTCTGATAGTCCAGTATGGCTTTTTTACTGTCGGCGACCTCTTTGTTGTTTGCGTACGATTTGTTCAGTTTCGGGTTGCGTTTAAGCCAATGTACCAATGTGTCGCTTTGTTTTTTAGGAGGATTTTTTACGACCGCCCAATAGGTCTTGGTCGTTTTTTTCTCGGCAAATAGTTTGTTAAGGCGCGGCAGGGCCTTCGATGTTTTGGCGAACACGACGATGCCGGATGTAGGCCGATCCAATCGATGCGCCACACCGAGATATACATTGCCCGGCTTATTATATTTTTCCTTCAGGTACAATTTGACGACTTCGCTCAACGGCATATCTCCGGTCTTATCGCCCTGGACGATATCACCCGGTCTTTTGTTTATCGCGATTAAATGATTGTCTTCGTATAGTACTTGAAGATTTTGCGGATTTGAACGTATCTTGTCGGCCAAAGTCTCCGTATTTAATATTGTTCCTCATCACTGGGGAAATCGCGACTTTTCACATCCGTCACATATTTTGAGATTGCTTGGCCCATTTCTTCATACAGGTTCATGTAGCGCCGTAAGAAACGGGGATTGAATTCGTGGGTCATTCCCAAAAGATCATGAATGACCAGCACTTGCCCGTCCGCGTGTTTGCCGCCGCCGATTCCGATGGTGGGAATGCTAAGGCTTTCGGATACTTTCTTGGTCAGGGTCGCCGGTATTTTTTCCAAAACGATACCGAAACAGCCTAATTTTTCCAATAGGTGAGCATCTTCCATTAATTTATCCGCCTCCTGGTTTTCTTTGGCGCGCACCGTATAGGTTCCGAACTTGTAGATGCTTTGCGGCGTCAACCCCAAATGGCCCATCACGGGAATTCCGGCATTGAGGATGCGTTTTACGGACTCTTTGATTTCGATGCCGCCCTCCAATTTCACGGCATGCGCCCCACTTTCCTTCATGATGCGAATGGCCGAACGCAGGGCTTCCTTTGGGTCGCTTTGATAACTCCCAAAGGGAATATCGACCACGACCAAGGCCCGTTCCACGGCGCGAATGACCGAGGTGGCATGGTAGATCATCTGATCCAAGGTTATCGGTAGCGTTGTTTCGTGACCCGCCATCACGTTACTGGCAGAGTCCCCCACGAGAATGACATCAACGTTGGCCGAATCTACGATTTTGGACATGGAATAATCATAAGCGGTCAGCATGGAGATTTTCTCGTTATTTTTTTTCATTTCAACGAGCGATTTGACCGTGACCCGTTTGTATTCTTTTTTTGCAGTGGACATTTATTTTGGCTTTAATTGGGATAAATGTAAGGAAATTGTTTTAGGTTAGGATGTTCTCAGGTTCGTAGTCTATTTTTGGTGTAAGTAACCCAAAAATGGCATCCTCCGTTTAACCCTGATAGGTTTGTACCTTAAACAAAATTGAACAATATGAAAAATCTCATAAAATATGTCTTATGTCTCCTTTTTGTGGGTGCCTACGCTCAGGAATCGGAAGAAACGGCCGTGCAAAAAACAATAGAGAGTTTCTTTGAAGGATTCCATAGGCAAGATTCCATGCGGATCAAAGAGGTGGTCTCCGACGATTTGGTGATGCGGCGGATATCCATTGACTCCTCGGGTACGGCTTCCATTCGCAAACAGGGTTTTGCCGATTTTCTGCAAGCTATCGTTAGTATTCCCAAAAGCACACAGTTTAAGGAAATCATAAAGTCGTACTCGATTCAAATCGATGGCCCGATGGCCCATGCCTGGACGCCCTATGAATTTATACGCAATGGGGAGTTCAGTCATTGCGGTGTAAATTCCTTTCAACTGTTCAAAGATGGGGAAAATTGGAAAATCATTTATATTTTGGATACCGGTCGAAAGGATGGATGTCCATAAACTTAATATTGAAAGCCAATTCTCAATACATTTAAAATAACCATTGAATTTTAAAACAGTCTCCGAACCGATTTCCTATATTTATGGACTCTAGAAAAAACGCAAAAAAAAATGAAAATTCCCTTGAAATCGCTCGTCATAATAATTACTACCGCTTTTGCAGGATTAGCTTCTTTGCAAGCACAAAAGGCCAAGGCTATTGAAGGCAAATGGGATATGGTGATTCAAAAAGACGGCAAGGACCTCCCCTCTTGGCTAGAAATCAAGCACTCGGGCATAAAGACCTTGGTCGGCCGTTTTGTCTACGCCAATGGTAGCGCACGCCCAATATCCAAAGTAAACATGGATGGTGATGAATTCAGTTTTACCATTCCGCCGCAGTGGGAAGATGCCGATACCGACCTGCAGTTCACGGGCCGCTTGAACGGTGA
Organism: Pricia sp.; assembly: GCA_049671465.1. Classification (GTDB taxonomy): domain Bacteria; phylum Bacteroidota; class Bacteroidia; order Flavobacteriales; family Flavobacteriaceae; genus Pricia. The sequence goes on from JBATUY010000289.1 coordinate 5,540, forward strand.
AAATCTGGACGGTACGTTATTGTATACGGATGGAAAAACGTATGACTGGACGGCCATTCCCGCCCCGAAACTGGCCTATACCGAAAATCCCAAGTGGGGCAAACCCATTCCACTTTTCAACGGAAAAGATTTAAAAGGATGGACCACCAGCGGCGAGAAAAACCAGTGGATGGTCGAAGACGGTATTTTGAAAAGTCCGGAGTCCGGTTCCAACCTAATTTCAGAACAAGAATTCGAGGATTTTAAGTTGCATGTGGAGTTCAAAGTACCCGAAGGAAGCAATAGTGGTATCTATCTAAGGGGCCGTTACGAGGTGCAGATTACCGACGACTACGGTAGCGAACCCAGTAACGTGCTTTTTGGCGGCGTCTACGGATTTTTAACGCCCAATGAAATGGCCGCCAACCCGGCCAGTGAATGGCAGACGTATGATATTACTTTAATAGGTCGCCGAGTGACGATAATAGCCAATGGCAAAACAATCATCAATGAACAGAATATTCCCGGGATTACGGGCGGTGCCATCGACAGCAAAGAGGGGGAGCCCGGGCCATTTATGATTCAGGGCGATCATGGCCCCATTTCTTTTCGGAAGTTTACGGTTACACCGCGGGTAAAATAGTGGAGCTGATTTTTTTCGGTCAATTCGTATGTAGGATGCAAATTGCTATCCAATGGCCAATAAAGGTATCATTACCAAGAGGCCGCGCCAATTATATTTGTGCGATTTAAAAAATCTCTTAACAATCGCTCATATTAATACCAACGGCCAATCCGCCCTCTGAGGTCTCCTTGTATTTTGAGCTCATATCCTTTGCCGTGGCCCACATGGTCTCTACGACCTTGTCCAAAGGTACTTTGGCATCTTTCGGGTCGGAGCCGAATGCCAGTTCAGCAGCGTTGATCGCTTTGATGGCCCCCATGGAATTGCGTTCGATACAAGGTATCTGCACCAACCCGCCAATGGGGTCGCAGGTCAATCCCAAGTGATGTTCCATGGCGATTTCAGCGGCCATAAGCACCTGTTCGGGCGAACCGCCCAAAAGCTCGGTAAGGGCGCCTGCCGCCATGGCGGAAGACACGCCGATTTCGGCTTGGCAACCGCCCATGGCCGCGGAGATGGTCGCCCCCTTCTTAAAGATGCTTCCAATTTCGCCGGCGACCAATAAGAACTGTTTGATATGCTTGAAATCCGCCTCGTGGTTTTCGATGACGAGGTAATACATCAGAACGGAGGGAATCACGCCGGCACTGCCGTTGGTAGGTGCCGTTACGACACGGCCCAAAGAAGCATTGACCTCGTTGACAGCGAGGGCAAAACAACTTACCCATTTTAAGATTTGCCGGAATTTCACCTCGGTGTTTCTGATGGTCGCCAGCCAATCCTCCGGGGTCGTGTACACCTCGGTGTCCTCAAGCATCCCTTTATTTAGCTGGTAGGCCCTGCGCTGCACATTGAGTCCGCCTGGAAGTTTACCCTCGGTATGACATCCTATATACATGCATTCCAGCATCGTATCCCAAACCTTTTGAATGTTCGCGTCGATTTCGGAATCACTTCTCAACGAACGCTCGTTTTCCAGTACCAGTTCAGAAATGGAAATATCTTTTGAGGCACAGTACGCCAGCAGTTCCTTTCCATTTTGAACGGGAAAGGGAAAGGTGTCGAAGGTCGCCTGTTTGCGCTTGGCGTTCTTACGCTCTTTGACCACTACGAAACCGCCGCCGATGGAGTAGTAGGTGTTCGATTTTTTCTTTCCCGATGCCAACGTGGCCTCAAATTGAATTCCGTTGGCATGGAATTCAAGAAATTTTTTGTGGAAGAGAATATCCTTTTTAGGGTCAAAGACAATTTTTCGTGAATTTCCAAAATTCAGCACATGGTCATCCTCTACATCCTTAAC